>NZ_JBQFYU010000005.1:0-379927 GCF_056541705.1 Ruegeria sp. AG1
GGCCATCCCGCGTCAGATCGACTTTGCCCGCATGCGCGAGATCGCCGACATGGTCGGGGCCTACTTGCACGTGGACATGGCGCATTTCGCCGGTCTGGTGGCCGCAGGCGAACATCCCTCGCCTTTCCCGCACGCGCATGTGGCGACCACGACAACCCACAAGACCCTGCGTGGGCCTCGTGGGGGTATGATCCTGACCAATGATGAAGATATCGCTAAGAAAGTGAATTCGGCGATCTTCCCCGGCATTCAGGGTGGTCCGCTGATGCATGTCATCGCAGGCAAGGCGGTTGCCTTCGGCGAGGCTCTGCGCCCCGAGTTCAAGACCTATATCCAGCAGGTCATCACCAACGCGCAGGCGCTGTCGGATCAGCTGATCAAGGGCGGTCTGGACACGGTGACCCACGGCACCGACACCCATGTGGTGCTGGTTGACCTGCGCCCCAAAGGTGTGAAGGGCAACGCGACCGAGAAGGCCTTGGGCCGCGCGCATATCACCTGCAACAAGAACGGCGTGCCGTTTGATCCAGAGAAGCCGACCATCACTTCGGGCATCCGTCTCGGCAGCCCCGCCGGCACTACGCGCGGCTTCGGCGAGGTTGAGTTCCGCCAGATCGCGGATTGGATCATCGAAGTGGTCGACGGCCTCGCCGCCAATGGCGAAGACGGCAATGCCGAGGTCGAGGCCAAGGTCAAAGCCGAAGTCGCCGACCTCTGTGCCCGCTTCCCTATCTACCCGAACCTCTGATTCTTCTCGGATACAAAATAAGAAAACGGCGCCACACACGGTGCCGTTTTTCGTTGCAACAACGTTTGGGTCAGATGAACCCGCGCCAGCGCAGCACAATCATCGTCACTGCCGCCAAAGCGATAAGGCCCAACGCGACTGAGCCAAGAAAGCTCAGAAACCATCCCAATCGACGATCCGCCAAATTGATAGCATTCAGATGGTTCTGTACTTCATCCGAGGCTTTCTCAAGCTTCGGCCCGTCCAGAACCAGACGCAGTTTCGGATGTTCTGCCATCGGTTCGGCTTGCGCCAACACCATTGCCTGCTTGTAGACTTTGCGCGGCAAACGTCGCTTGGCGCGGCGAACCGAGGCGATCAGCGTCTTGTCCTTGACCCCCAGTTTCTTGCGCAGCAACTGAATGGTCTGTGCGATCTGGGTCTGGATGTCTGTTTCCTGCGTCATCTGCGCCTCCTGACGGGGCAACTTAACCGCACTGCGAAGGGGCGACAATGGGGCTGGTTGTTCGGTGCCGTCGCGCGTATCACAAGACTATGCTGAATAAGATCATCCATGGCGACCCGACGGACACCCCACCCCTGTTGATTGCGCACGGGCTCTATGGCTCGGCCCGCAACTGGGGCGTCATCGCGCGGCGTCTTTCCGACGAGCGGCAGGTGATTGCCGTCGACATGCGCAACCACTCGCAGAGCCTTTGGAGCGACCGGCACGACTATCCCGATCTCGCGTCCGATCTTGCGGAAGTGATCGAGAGCCTTGGCGGATCAGCCGATGTGGTGGGGCATTCGATGGGGGGCAAGGCCGCCATGATGCTGGCTTTGCAGCATGGAGGTCTGGTCCGCAAACTGGTTGTCGCCGATATTGCGCCGGTGACCTACGGCCATAGCCAGATCCAGTTCATCGAAGCGATGCGCGCGGTCGATTTCTCGCGGGTCACGCGCCGGTCGGACGCGGCGGAACAGCTGGCAGAACAAGGGGTTGATCAAGCTTTACAGAGCTTCTTTACCCAATCACTGGATATCGAGGGGAAACGCTGGCTTTTGAACCTTGATGCTCTGGCGTCCGAGATGCCCAAGATCATGGGGTTCCCCAAAGTAGACGGACATTGGGATGGCCCGGCGCTGTTTCTGGCCGGGGCCAATTCCGACTATGTTCTGCCCGAACACCGCGACAAGATCAAAGCCCTGTTTCCCGCCGCGCGTTTTGCCAAAATCCCCGGGGCCGGGCATTGGCTGCATGCCGAAAAGCCCCGTGAATTTGAGGCCGCCGTCAGGGCTTTCCTGAACGCATAACCTGCGCCTTTAGGCGGACACAGTCTCGCCGCCGCCATTGACCCAATCTGCCAGGCCGCCAAGGTTGTAGACCTCGTCATAGCCCATATCCTTGAGGAGCTTCCCTGCCAGCGCCGCACGCCCTCCGGCGGCGCAATAGAGGATAGTGGCCCGGTCCTTTTGCAGCTCGGGATCATGGGATTTCAGCGTGTCATCGGCGCGGAACTCAAGCATGCCGCGCGGGATGTGATGCGCGCCGGTTGCACGACCCGACTGCTGAAGCTCGACCACGTCACGGACATCAAGCAGCAACGCGCCGTCCCCGATCAGCGCGTTGGCCTGATCCACACCGATACGCGGGACTACGGCATTAGCCGCTTCCATCATATCCTTGACTGTTAGTGGCATTTGCACCGCCCCCTAATTGCCTACACATGCAAGGGTTAGCATGCGACGACGGGTTGGTGTAGCCAAATCGCCCTATTGCTCGCGAAATGCCCGAGACATGCTGTCTGAGACAGGTTTGGCGATATAGGCGGCAAAAGTGCGTTCTTCGGTCTGGATCATGATCTCGGCCGGCATACCCGGAGTGGGCACGAACCCCCGGACGCGTTTCAATTCCTCGGGTGTCAGTGAGATGCGCGCCAGATAGACCTCTTGCGGGACGCCTTGAGAATCCTCGACCAGCGCGTCGGCTGAGACATAGAAGACCTGACCGCTCAGAACCGGGGTTGTGCGCTGATTGAGCGCGATCAGGCGCACCGTCGCGTCCTGGCCGGTAACGACGCTGTCAATCTCGGTGCGGGGTATCTGCGCCTCGATAATCAGCGGGGCGTCGGCGGGCAGGATCTCGGCGATGGGCTCGCCGGTTTCGATCACGCCGCCGGGTGTGTGGTAGTGAAGGCGCACAACGGTTCCGGTGACGGGCGCGCGCACGACCGCGCGGGCCAGAACGCTGCGGGCTTGTCGGGATTTCTCGCGCACACTTTCAAGGTCGGCTTCGATCACACCCAACTCATCCAGCGCGGCCTCGCGATAGGCGGAACGGGTGCGTGAGATCTGTTCCTCGTATTTCAACAGCATCTGGTTGATCTCGGCGGCTTCGGCCTGCAGGCGGGCCTGCTGGCCATCGGCTTCGGCCTGAACGCGGCGGATCGTGTTGAGATCGCCTTTGCGCACCAATCCTTTTTCGAACAAGGCTTCCTTTGTTTCGAACTCTTCTTGCAGGATCTCCGAGCGTCTCTGCATGCTTTTCAACTGAGCCTCAAACCCGCTGGCGCGGATCCTTAAAGCCTCCATGTTGCGCGCCAGAAGCGCGACATCGTTCAGCAGCGTTTTACGCGAGACATCAAAGCTAAGCCTTTGGCCATCGAGGATCGTCATCACCTCGACATCATTTGATGCCTCAATCAGGTCGGGGGAGAAGTTGAGCTTTTCGCGCTCGCCATATTCTGCCAGCAACCGCTCGGTCATGGCTTGCAGGCGGATCTTGCGAATGAACAGCTCTCTCTCATTGGCCTCAGCTGAGGTCTGATCCAGCGTCATAAGTACCTGACCGGCCTGCACGGCCTCACCTTCCGAGACTTTGATATCCTCGATAATCCCACCCTCAAGGTGCTGGACGATCTTGTTCCGACCGGTGGCAACAAAGCTGCCTTGCGCGATGACGGCGGCCGCCAGTGGCGCGCTGAATGCCCAGACACCGAAGCCGCCGAAACACACGACCAGCATCACGAACCCCACCACGATCAGACGGTTGATCGAGCGCGGAACCTCGGCATACCAAACGGTCGGCTCGGACGGAGACGTGTTGACGGGTACGATATCGTTCATGATCAGCCCCCCTTCTGGCCTTCAATGCCGGGTTGTTTTCGTGGCGCATTCAGTTGCTGCAGCACCTGTTCACGCTGGCCGAACAAGGCGACGCGCCCGTCGGTCAGCAGCATGATCTTGTCCACCACATTCAGAAGCGTTGGCTTTTGCGTAATCACAACGACTGTAATCTTGCTGTCCTTGGCCTGCGCAATCGCCCGTGCCAGCGCCTGATCTCCCGCCACATCGAGGTTCGAGTTCGGCTCATCCAACACCACCAGACGCGGGTTGCCAAAGAAGGCGCGCGCCAGAGCAATGCGTTGTTTCTGCCCCCCCGACAGGGGCGATCCATCAGCGGCGACAGCGGTTTCATACCCTTGCGGTAGGGTTGCGATCATGTTGTGGACATCGGCCAGAACGGCCGCATCGTGGATTTGTTCGTCCGTTGCATCCTCTCGCATCCGGCCGATATTGTCCTTGATGGTGCCGGGGAACAGCTGCACGTCCTGCGGCAGGTAGCCGATGCTTTCACCAAACTGGCGCGGGTCCCAGTTGCGGATGTCCATCAGGTCCAGCCGCACACTGCCCGAGGTCGGCAGGATCGAGCCCACAAGCGTCTTGCCCAGCGTCGTCTTGCCCGCGCCGGAATTGCCGATGATCGCCAGCGTCTCACCGGGGTTGAGCGCGAAGGTGATCCCGTTCAGCACCACGCGTTTGGTCCCGCCCGGCACATAGAGCAGACGTTCGACATCCAACCGCCCTTCGGGACGCGGCAGGCGCAGTTTTTCGAACTGAAGCGCGGAATTGGACAGGAGCGCATTGATCCGCCCATAGGCTCCGCGAGTCAGCAGGAAGCCGTTCCAACCCTCAATCGAGCCTTCAATAGGAGCAAAGGCACGCCCAGCGATGATCGAGGCTGCGATGACCATGCCGCCGGTGATCTCACCCTGCAGGGCCAGAAATGCCCCCCACCCAAGGATCGCGATCTGGGTCAGCAGACGCACGGCCCGTGAAATGGCGGCGAAGATCACGTTGCGATCCTGCGCGCGCACCTGCCATGTCAGAGATTGCGCGGTATCACGGCCCCAGATCCGAACGGCCTCGGGGATCATCGCAAGCGCATTGATGATCTGGCTATTGCGCGACATCGAATCCAGATGTTGGTTCGCCATGGACTGGGCTTTGTTCGCCTCGGCAAACGGTTTCGCGGTCGTTTTCTGGTTGATCAGAGCAATCGTCATCAGCAACAGGGCCGTCACGACCACGATCATGCCAAGCTGCGGATGCACCAGGAAGATCATCAGGATGAAAAGCGGTGCAAAGGGCACATCCAGAAACGAGATCAACGTGCCTGAGACCAAAAACCCACGCACCTGCTGCAGATCCCCAAGGGTCTGATATTCGCGCCCGTTGCCGTGCAATGAGGCATGGGCCGCAGCACTCAGCACAGGGGCACCCAACCGCGCGGCCACTTCGACCGCCGTGCGCATCAGCATGAACCGACGGACCGCGTCAAAGGCCGCCTGAAAAATCACCGCACCGGCAACGATCGTGGTCAGCATGATCAGCGTATCCAGGGACCGGCTGGTCAGGACCCGGTCGCTGATCTGAAAAAGGTAGATCGGAATGGCGAGGATCAGAATATTGGTGGCGCAGGTCAGCACAAGAACGAACACCAGATTGCGGTAAATCGCGCGCATCGAGACCCGCAACGTGCGCCGGAAATCCTCGGGCGGGGTTCGCTTGTGAAAGGTGTGGGGTGGCCCATTGCCGTCACCACCGCCGGATTTGGTCGGCGGCAACGGCTCGTTTGCCTTGGCCTCAATCGTAGTGCCTATGCGATCCCCACCATCTGTGCGCGCAGAGGGGGTCTTGCGCGCTTTGGGTGTGTTGGTGTCAACAGGATCAGAGGCCTCGGCTTCGGCCACCCCAGCGCCGCCACCTTCATGGGTCGTATCTTGCGAAGGGTGCGGCTGTTCGCGCCGAAGGGGAGGATCGGCGCGGTGAGTGTTCTTCGGTTCTGCAGGAACAGGCTTAGCTGCCATTTGCTCTTTGCCCCGCGACGCGTCAGGCGTATCCACGCGCAGCGCTTCATGCAGCAGAAGCAGGGCTGACTCTTTGGGTTCTTGCGGCGCATTTGATCGCTTTTCGGTACGCGGCGCCTCGGACACGGCAACGCCGCCATTTCGATCCAAAGGGCTGGAACAGATGGTGCGGCGCGACGAAAACACAATCGACATAAACTAACCTTCCGGTCACTCGCTATAATTGCAGGAAATCAGGCCAGCATGGTCTGCAGGCCGTCGTCAGCGCCCGCCATCTCGGTCGGGGCTGTTTGTTTGGCGACGGTTTCGTGGATCTTGGCCAGCTCGCTGTTGGCCTCTTCCATCAACACCGCAATGGCGTCATTCGTCAGCTCAGAGATGCCCTCAGGATCCGGTACATCATACAGGCTGGCCTGATGCAGAAGCAGATCTGAATAGGTCTCCTCAGCCGCCATCACCACCGAGTCAATCCCGGCCTTGGCAACATTTGCCGCATTCAGCAGAGCATTGCTGCCAGCGATGATCTCTGTTTCGGCAGCCTTGGGTCCGGACACATGCACATCGTCCTGATCCAGCAGCATGGTGACCTGTTCCATGATGTTGACCTGCAGCAGATCGCCCTCGATTTTCAGGGCACGGATCTGCTCCATCCCAGCGAACATGGGATCGTTGAGCAGTGCGTCTTCAAGCGCGTCCATATCCGCTTCACCCAGCGCCATGGCGTTGGCCATATCCTGGTGCAGTTCCTGGTGGCTGTCCTCGCCCGTTTTCGACACGGAGGCCTCGTTCATGACAAGGTTTTCATCACCCTGCGCCGAGGTCGAGCCGCCGGTTACGATATCGTCATCCATCAACACGTTGGTCTGGAACAACATATCGACGGATATCATGTTGCCGCCGATCATGATTACATCATAGTAGCTGCCCAGCTGGATAATCTCGGTGACATTGACCATCTGGTTGTCACCCATCGCATAAAGCGTCGTGCTGGCCGAAATCTCAGTCTGGATGTGGTCGATATCCGTGGCGTCGATCTCTTGCTTGATGAAATTCGCAACGACCAGATCGCCACTGATCCAATCGACCGAGGCAAAGGCGGGTTGCCCTTCGGCTCCCTCGGCCTGGTTCAGCCAATAGGCGGCTTTCGCCTCAACGCCGACCGAGGCTGACTGCACCACTTTGGTTCCGCTGCTCCCGCCTTGTTCGATCTGGTCCCAGTCGGAAACTACGGCGACCTGGCTGATCACAGTCAGATCCATCGCCTTGCCGCCCACGGCTATATAGGGCGCATCAATCCAGGCAATCGTTGCCGCCACTTCGTTGACCGCAAGGTTGCCGCCCGCGATGACCATATGGCCGTCGGCAAAGTCTTCATCATCCGAACGGTCCCATTCTACGGGCAGCATATCCGGCGTTTCGGTTTCCTCATCTGGTTGGTGATAGGCCGGAAGCAGGTCGTCCCACTCCAGAGCCTCTTCAACCTTTTCGCCGTTTATGATCACACCAACGGCGTCTTCGCCGTGGAACTGGTGAACCGTGACACCTTCGATATTGGAGTTCATCGGGTTCACGATCTGCTCGGCAATCTCAGAGAGCAGTTCAAGCGACGCATAATCGGCCAACGCAAATGAGGGCGCTGCGACCGCATGGAAAGTCAGCGCGGCCTCAAGCATGTCCTGCCCTGCACTGATCAGGGCGTCGACATCGCGGAACTCCCCTTCTCCGACGACGTCATTGTCGCGCAGGAACAGAGTTTGGAACGTGTAGGTAACTGCTGACCCAATCAGTTCGTTCTGAACCTGGAACAGCATCAAAGGCGGTGCTTCCGACGGACCCAATGCCGCCTCGCGTACCGCCTCAGAAGGACCCTCTGGTGGATCGAGGAAAATGTTTGTCTCATAGTTTGGGCCGTTTGCCGGGGGTGGTGGCGGCAGCTCGGCCGGAGGTGTGTTGAATTTGAAAGGGATCGGGGCATAGTCGCCCGGATCGGCCTTCAACGTGGCCTTGACCTCAATTCTTGTGGGGTCTGACAGATCTTCAAGTTCGACTTTCCGCCGTAGCGCGGTGAACTCTTCATACTGGTCTCTCAAACGTCCTTGTTCGATTGTCAGCTCAAAAGTTCCAACAAAATGTGCAATCGTTTCAGTAATACTGTCGAGGGACATATTAAGGTTCCTTGTCACCCGCTACGGCCGAAAATTTCCGCTTTGGGTTTGCTAAGCCGGGGCCACGTGGCGCGCCCCCGGCGGTTTTGAAAAAAGCTCGGGCTCTGAAAATGGCAGAGCCCGAAACGGGTCTTAGACCTCGGTATCGTCGCTGGCGTAGGACGACGTCATCGAGCCGCCCACCATGGTCGTATCGACCGAGTTACCAAGGACGTTTGCGCCCATGACGATCGACTGGTTGAACGCCGCCGTATCGACAACGGCCGCAGCCGAAGCATAGGATTCGCCGTTCACGATGCCATCGCCACCGTTGTCGGAGCCCCAGGTACCGGCGTTTCCGCCTGCACCACCTGCGCCAGAATTGGCGCCCGAGGCTTCGCCACCGGTATTGGTTGCACCGTTTGTCATGCCGCCGGTCGAGCTTCCCATGACCGCGCCGCTGGTGCCGCCAGCCGCTGTGGCCGCTCCACCATAGCCGCCGTCACCGGACATTGCCGATCCCGTCGCGCTGCCGGTTCCAGTCGAGGTCGCATCGTTGTCAGCAGACCCCGCGCCGCCATACCCGGCAATCGCTTCGGCCAGACTGTCAGCGGTTCCATCGGTGTCAGCTTCTGCAAACACCTCATTGTCACCACCATCGCCAGCGGTATTGGTCGCATCCGCAGATCCAGCACCACTACCGGCCGAGCTCGACGTCGGCGAGGTCATCCCACCTGCACCGCCAGTACCTTCGGCGGTCGATTCACCGGTTCCGGTTGCTTCGGCCGTGCCATCGGTCGCATTGCTGCCGCCGCCGCCGCCCGATCCGTCCGGGGTTTGCAGGTTGTTGGTTGCACCTGTCACGTCACCCGGGCTTTGCGAGATGTCAGGACCTGTCGCAGACTGATCACCAACGCCTTGCGCGTCCGAACTTGTGTCAACGCGGCCACCGCCTGCACCACCAGCACCTGCACCGCCGGGACCATTCCCGCCCATGCCCATGCCACCGGTGCCTGCACCGCCCGGACCATTGCCGCCCGAACCCGCACCGCCAGGACCATTTCCGCCGGCACCTGTGCCGCCCGGACCGTTACCGCCAGAGCCTGCGCCACCGGGGCCATTGCCGCCAGAGCCTGCTCCGCCAGATCCGGCGCCACCGGTTCCAGTTGCATCTCCGGCTGTGCCGCCACCGCCCGTTGTCGGATCAGGATCGGCCAGATTCAGACCAAGACCAAGATTCTGCTGGTTCAGTGCAGAAAGTGCGCCCTCGGCTGTTCCAGAGGCTCCGCCAGAGCCTGTGCCACCTGGGCCAGCACCACCCGGACCATTACCACCGGAACCTGTGCCGCCCGGTCCGTTACCACCGGTGCCCGAACCGCCCGGTCCGTCGCCACCAGTGCCAGATCCGCCCGGCCCGTTACCGCCAGTCCCGTCACCGCCCGGACCGTTACCACCGGTCCCAGTACCACCGGAGCCGCTACCGCCCGGACCATTGCCGCCATCAGCGTCATTGGCCCCCATAGCGCCAGCACCCGCGATACCCGCAGCATTGTTGCTGCCTGCGGTCGCGCCGTTGGCCTGGTTGCTGCCAGAGCTTGTGTTGTCGGCACTACCGCTGGATTGTGCATTGCCGTCGCCAGCGTTCGAGCCTTGTGCAGACGCATCAGTGCCCGCCAGACCAAGGCCAGTTCCCATCGAATCGGAGGTATTGTCGCCGCCATCCGCATTGCCGCTCGCGTTCGAGCCGGACAGACCAAGACCAACACCAAGACCCAGAGATCCAGCCGCGCCGCCTTCTCCACCATCGCCAGAGCTGCTTGCACTGGACGTTCCGGAGTTCGTCGCGTTCGAGGTGCTGTTGGCGTTGCCGCCAGCGGCGCCAGTACCGTCACCATCCGACTGCGCCCCTGACAGGCCTAGACCGATGCTGCCGTTATTCGCTTCGCCCGAGCTTGCGCCCGCACCACCGGTTGCCGCGCCGTTTGCATCTCCGGAGTGGCCACCGAGGGCCATCGAAGTGCTGCCATGAGTATCACCCCACGCATCACCGCCATGGCTGGTGCCACCGCTGCCAGACGCTCCACCATCGGACGATGTGTCGATACCCTCTTCTGCAGTCGCGGTGCCGCCATTGGCATCACCACTCTGTTCGAACGTACCGGAGTTGGACACGGTCGCACCGTTCAGCGTGTCATTGTCTGTCAGGCTGGCATACTGGTTGTTGAACGAGGCCATATCATTGCCTTCGCCGTTCAACGAAATATCCAGATTCAGATCGTCACCGGGATCATAGTTCACGTCGTCTCCGGCCGTGATCACGTCACCGGTCGAGGCATCGTCGCCGATGTCCACGTCGACCTTGTCATCGTCGCGCGGAATCCACTCGCCTTCACCAAAGTCGATATCGACCCGGTTCACATTGTCATTGGTGCTGTTGCCATTGTCGCGAACGGTATTGCTGTCGTTACCACCATTGGTGTTACTGTCATTACCACCGTTCGTGTTGCTGTCGTTTCCGCCATTGGTGTTACTGTCGTTGCCACCATTGGTGTTGCTGTCGTCACCGCCGTTTGTGTTGTCGACAGACTGTTGTTGTTGCTGTTGCTGCTGTTGGGCGTTTTCAGCCATCTCCAATTCAGGATCTTCAGCACCCGGGTCTTCAACGACCGGGTCCATGTCTTCAACATCAATTTCTTCGACGGTTGTGACTGGGGATAGAATTCTACGGTCAGACATATTGCTTTCCACTCTATTGGCGCACCTGACCACCATTCATCTCAAAGGTGGTTACTCGTGCGGTTGAAACAAAAATCCGCACGGTATGCCTGAACGCATAGCCCTGCGGTCTGTTGGTTCCGAGCTTTCTGCACCTCCTTTCCCGGCTAAGCCGACGTCCCCGCTGAAAAGAGATTCGCGAAAATGCACGAAAAGCGGGCGTTAAAGGAAAAACCTTCGCAATCTGAAGTAGAGGAAGCGTCGCAGCCTTTGACAAAGCTGCCAAGCTATCGAAAAGCTCTAGAACGGCTAGCGTGTTGAAATTCGGGGATATTGCGGGAGCGGTCGGAGTTTTCGCTAAAAATTCCGACCTAAAACCCTACCGATTGGGCTTAGACGAAAGAAGCCGTTGAATTCCCTCTACTTACCCGAAATCACCGGAACACAACCCTAATCAATGGTTCTAGGACCAAGTATCAAATCCGAATATCCGGTTGCTGACCCCCTACATTTCATCTACAATAAGTCTATATTTTTAAGACTATTTCGGCTTTCGAACTGCCCGAATTACTTGTGTGAAAAACTGCGAATTGCAGTTCGGTTTTTTAGTGGGGGGGACAGTAATGATTGACTCGTCTGAGCGTGACTACGCCTACCAGAATACCAAGACCGAAGACCTTTCAATTCACTTTATTGGTCGAGAGCTTTTTCTCTCCAATCAAACCCTCAGAAGCGTCCAGAACGAGTTTGACGTTCGTGCATCTCGTTTCGATTCACTGGACGACCTAACATCTGCCAAAGCAAAGGCTAGCCGCGTTCTGGTCGTAGATCAGGTCATGCTGGAGGATCTGCTGGAAAGGCCAAGTAAATACGCGGCACAGGTTCCGGTTGGATGTCTTGCGTTTTCCTACCGCAAGGACGCTGCAGCCCGGCATCTGTTTGAACGCTGGGATCGCAGTCGGTACGGCGAGATCGGCTTTCTGCCTATGAACGTCGCCCCTGATGTGTGGCGGTCGATCCTGAGGCTGCTTATGCATGAGCAGCTGCACCTGCCCAGCTTCCTCGCGGATTGTGTCGCTGGCCCCCAAGCGAACCCCTGCAAGGCCCCAGCATCATCTGTAACGCCCAAGCCCGCCGACTCACAGCAGGTTGAACTCTTCGACAGGCTGACAAAACGGGAAAAGGAGGTCCTCAGGTTGGTGTCTCAAGGGCAGAGCAACAAAGTCATCGCCGCCGGGTTGGGGATCACGGAACATACCGTCAAGTTGCATATGCATAACGTGGTCGGCAAGATCGGGGTCAGCAACCGCACTGCGGCTGCTCATTTCTATTTCGAGGTTGCGCCGTTTGATGCGCAAAGCCCCCGTGTTGGCTGATCTCGTGGAAGAACGGTTTGACCGGCTTATCCTGTTGGTGGGGCGGTTAAACTATATGTGGACCAACACCGAAAGCCTGTTGATCCACCTGATTGCCGGTCTGGCTGGAACCAGCAAAGACTCTGCCGTTATCATCTTTCTGACCCTGAACACGACCCGCGCCCGGATTGATCTGGTTGAGCGGCTCGCGAAAATGGATGGCCGCCCCGAGGGTATTCGGGACCCGATCTTGGAGCACACCAAACGGCTTGGAAAACTGTCCGGCATCCGCAACCGGTTCAATCACTGCATCTATTCCTTTGATCCCGAAAGCGGCAACCCTAAGACCATTCTGATGCGCATTGCGGACCGGAAAACAGACATCAAAATGGGTCGCACGGATACTTTGGACGGTGAGGCCTTGCTCGAGATCGAACAGGTTGTCGAAGATTTGTCCACCCTGAACCGAGATATCTGGCAGCTGATTACAAGGCTCGACTATCCGGTCTAAGGAGCTGTGTGTGGTACCCGCGGCCGGACTCGAACCGGCACGGCCTTCCGGCCCAGAGATTTTAAGTCTCTTGTGTCTACCATTCCACCACGCGGGCAACCTGTGTCGACCCGTGGTCGGCACGCGTTGAGAACTACGCCCATAGCTTTGCGAATTCAATGCGCTTCGCACTGAAAAACGGTTGAAAAATTGCACAAGTATCGCTGTGCTATCGGAGTCAATTCGGCAAGCATGGCCACTCCGCGATCACCTGCCCCTCGCGCACCGCCAAAACCGGTCCTAACAGGTTCAGAACAGCCTCGCTCTGGCTCGGACGGATCAACGCGATGTCACCGGGTTTGACAGCATGGCCAGCGCGGCCGGTCCAAACCTCCTGATTGCTCGACCGCCCGAAGACCGAGGAATAGGTGAATCCGACGGGGTGAATGGGTTGGCCGGGGAAATACCCTCCGAAGATCGCGATATGGGTTTTGCGCTGGGGCAGGAATTCCAATCCGGGCAAAGGGTTTGAAGGCATGGTCTTGAGAACAGGGGTGGCCAGAAACGCAGCCGGTTGAAAGCAAGTGGTGGTCGCGTGGTCGAAATCGGATGGCTTCACGAGGATCGAGCCAAACGCAACCTCGGTGGCTGGGCCGAGTGTGTGATAGCTCTGAAAGGTCAGGCTGCCGCCGGTGTTCAGGCAATAACCCGCGCCTTCAGGCAGTGCAGCCACGGCATGTTCAAACGCTTTGGCGCTGGCCTTCGTTGCTCGCGACTTCAGGAGACCGGGCAGCTTCGCCAGATGCGCCTCATACCCCACAAGCCCGCTTAAACGAGCGTTTGGATGCGCAGAGATCACCCGTGCGAGTTCGGCAACCTGATCCACTTTCAACCCGCCACGGTGCAGACCAATATCCACCTCAAGCGAAAAACGCAGGGACGTTCGGCTTGTCTCCGCCAAAGCCAGATACTCGCGCAGGCGTTCGGGGGTGTCGATCAGCCATTGCACCCGATCTGTGGCGTCCGGGCTGGTCTGCAACACACGCGTCGCAGAAGTAACGGGCAGCGGTTTTCCGATCAGATGGTCCGTATCTTTTTCCGCTTGCAGTAGCTCCATTAGCATCGGTTCGGAGAAGCTCATCAAGCCTGAGTTGGGGATTAGCCCGCGGATATGATCCAGCAACGGCAGGCAAGGCATAGATTTTGCGACCAAGCGCCGGTCCAGTCCGGGGTCAGCTGCGGCCTGTGCTGCCCGGCAATTTGCCTCGACCCGATCCAGGTCTATTGCGACGACAGGCTGATCGACCCCGTGGGTGCGCAAAGCCTCGGACAACCGGGTGAGGTAGGGATCGCTCATGGCCGGAACAACCGAGCCAAGGCGGGCGTCATGAATTTGCCCTGTGGGTCCAATTCCTCACGCAGGGCGCAGAACCGGTCGAAATCCGGGTACAGTCCGGACAAGTCTTTGTAGGAAAGACTGTGCATCTTGCCCCAATGCGGGCGCCCTCCGGCCTCAAGAAACAGTGGTTCCAGCGCGTTGAAATAGCGGCTGTGATCTTCACCCGCATCCGTGTGCAGCGCGATCGAGATCCGTGGGCCACCCTGAAACGGTGACAGGCAGGCCGTGTCACCTGCCGTCTGGCGCACTTCGATCGGGAAATAGATGTCCTTGTGGTCACGCTCCAGACGGCGAAAGACCTCGGTCAGGACATCACCAGCGATATCGGCGGGCAGATGATACTCCATCTCCTTGAACCGGATATGTCTGTCGCTGCACAGCACCCGCCAGCTTTCGCCTACGTAGTCCTCGTCCGATTGGGCCAGCGTGAGCAAGTTTAGCAACAGCTTGCGCAGACCGGGGCTGAAGCGCCCCGCGTTTCGGGCGAGCTTCAGCACCTTGACCGCCAACATATCCAGATCCCGTGGTGCTTTACTTTCGAGGCCTTCGGTGACGGCGTGGCGTAGTTCGACCGCCTTGCCGGTGAAGGGGATGTAGAAGAACTCAAAATTTCGGTTCTCGGCCCAATTCTGATGCATGTTGGCCAAGACATCCGGCAGATCCGTCAACGTGACTTGACGGCGCAGATTGTATTTCGGCACGACATTAATCCGAGCCTCGGTCACAATGCCCAGCAAGCCCAGCGTCACCTGCGCCATCTCCAACGGGATTTGCGAGGTGGTCAGCATGTCACCGGTCGCCCCTATGAACTTGGCATCAGTGATCTCGGCCGCAAGGCAGGGCAGAGTGCGTCCGGTGCCGTGGGTAGCCGTGGACGCAGCCCCGGCCAGAGACTGCGTGTTGATGTCGCCCAGATTGCGAAATGCCACGCCCTGCTCGGCCAAAGCGGGCGAAAGATCACGCAAACGCGCATTGGCATTGACCCAGACCTGCCCATCTTCGACCGGTCCAACTGTAGGCAAATGCAACTCCGACAGATCCAATATCCGCTCGGCGCCGCCTACGATTGGGGTAAAGGAATGCCCTGCCCCGACGACCCGCAGGTTTTTAGGTTCCGCCACCGTCGCCCGCAACTGTTCCAATCCCACAGGACGCGCAATCGGAGCGGTGGCGGTTTCGTTCCCGGCCCAGTTTGACCACATGCTTATTGTCCTCCCAGAGAGAGGATTGCAGCCAAGGCACAACCAAACAAGTCAGGATATCAGCGCATTACGCTACGTGAGGCTGCCCTTATGCGGCATCCGCCCGCTGTGCTGAGACCTTTTCGAACCAGCTGACAATCGCTTCAATATCCGGCGTCAGCTGTTCTGCCGCCCCGCCCGTGAAGGCCTGAAACTTCTCATCATTCAACCCGTTGACGCCCAGCAAAACGGGGATGTCCTGTGCCAGAGCCTCGGCGATGACGGGGCGGAAACCGCGCCCGTCGGCCTCATGCTTGCCGAACTTGTTGATGATCATCAGCTGCGGGTCATTGGCAAGCGTTGCCATGACCTGTCCTACAGCCTGCTCGAGCGCTGCAGGGTCCAGACGGCAGCCGCGCGCATGCTCGCCCAGGGATTGCGAGATACGGATGGTCTCGCCATCGGGCAGAACCTGCACATCCATATCGCATTTGCTGCTATCGGTGCATTCCGTGTTGGTCTGCACGACCCCCGCCAGTTTGGCACCACGCGCCAGCAGGTGTGCGGCCACGGCGCTTAACAAGCGGTCAGTCGCGCCGCGATCAGTGGTGGTAACATAGGCCAGATGCATTTTTGGACCTCACAAGTCAGACTTCGGCATATCAGATAGCACGAGATATGCGGGTCGACCACTCCTTGCGTCAGGGAAGTGGCGAGACGCCGATCACAGCACCGTGCAAGGCGATCAGAACGGTAAAGACGGCAAGCGAAGCAAGCCAAACGCGCATGGGCGGCCAAGGTAAGGGCGCGCGTAGCGAAAACCGTGCGGTATTGCGCGACAGGCGAGGCCAGTCCTTGCCTAATGACCGGGCCGTCCGGCGGTCGATCAACGTCATGCCCAGCGCGGCAAAACCGGCGAACAGGCCAAACAGGATCACATGAGACAAACTGCCATTCGCCAGAAGATGCGCCCCGGCCCACAGCATCAGCGCCGCCAGAAGCGGATGACGGGTGGTGCGCAGAATACCGGGGCGGTCCGGATCAAAACCCGCCTTTCCCAGCCCACCAAAGGAAAACGGGTTACTGATGGTCAGTCCGGCCACCGCGAGCCAGCACACCACCGGCATCACGACCAATGGCACCCAGCGCAGCACCGGCCACGGAGGGATCACCTCGACATAGGGCGCGTTCGCTGCGGCCACGATCAGCCATGCAAGGACGATGACGGACAATAGGGAATACGCCAGCAGATACCCCTTGTGCCCCAGAACCGTCATCAATCTGGCCCGCACCGGAGCCCGCGCGGGAATGGCGTGGCTTAAGAAAAACGCAGTCAAAGCTGATATGAATGGCACCCAACTGGACATGGACTCTCCGATAGATCTTTCGACCCGTGTAAAGGTATCGTGCAGATTTGGTCTTGTGCTGGATCAAGTACCGGCGGCGGCCCGGCCACGTCTACGTGAAATCGTCTTGCGCAACGCAAGTGACGCACTAGGGTTGAATTCATGGCCTTGCGCATTCTGTTTATGCTCCTTTTGCTTCTGTCTTCCTGCGGGCGTCCTCTGACCGAGCAGGAACGCGGTTTTGCAAGCGCGGTGCAAGGCACGACCTTGGATCTGGATAGCGTCCGGCTGGTAAAAGGGGCCCCCGTCGTGCCAGTCACCTATTTCCGCGAAGCGCGCCCGCGTGAGGCCTGCCGGGAACGCATCCTGCCCCCTGTCGAGGCTGGGGTAGTCACCGGAAAACCGGCCGCCGTTGCCCTGTTCAACAAAGTCTATTTCGCGCGCGATTGGTATCTTGAGGACTATATGTCCGACTACCCCGAAGAGATGAACCTGATCGCCGCCATGCTGCTGGCGCACGAACTGACCCATATCTGGCAATGGCAGAATCGCGAGACCACAGGCTATCACCCGCTGCGGGCCGCAGCAGAACATGGCGGGCGCAAGGATCCGTATCTGTTCGATCTGGAAACCTCGCCCGATTTCCTGTCCTACGGGTTTGAACAGCAGGGCGCGATTGTCGAGGAATATGTCTGCTGTCGTGCACTGGACCCTCAGGCGCAGCGCACCAAAAGGTTGCACGATATGCTGGGGGAGCACTTCGATCTGTCCCCGCTGCCACAGACCGGCCGTGAGCGGGACATCGCAATCCCGTGGAGCGAGGCAAAGATCGAAGGCATCTGCAGCTGAGCGTTTAGCTGCCCTGCAGGGTTTTCAGATACTCCAACAGATCCACGATGGGCTGGCTGGTGAGGATCGGCTGCCCATCGGGCGTTTTGATCGCCGTGTCCTGCCCTTCGAAATACGGGCCATAAACTGGCATCGGACTGCCATGGCTCACCAACGGATCACGCCCGTCAATCCGCCCCACCACGCGGGCCGTAGGGAAAACTCCGTCCGCCTTTGCCAATGTCTTCAGGTTGGTCGGCTGAATGACAAGCACACCCGCCATCGGCCCATGGCCGGTCGCATCAATCCCATGGCAGGTGGCGCAATAGTGCTGGTAAAGCTCAGCGCCTTTCTCTGCATCCTGCGCCCACAGGGGGACAGACATGGCAATCAGAGCTGACACCGTTGCAAAACAAAGCTTTGTGATCATCGCATCCTCCTACCACAATTGCTGCCAACAGGCTTGCCCACTGCGCGGCTTGGCGCAATGATCCAGATCAACGAATACGGGTAAAGAGGGTTCGGGCCATGACACAATACGCAGCCATCATGTTGGCCGCCGGGATCGGAGTCCCCATCCTGGCCGCTTTAAAC
Source organism: Ruegeria sp. AG1 (assembly GCF_056541705.1). Lineage (NCBI taxonomy): Bacteria > Pseudomonadati > Pseudomonadota > Alphaproteobacteria > Rhodobacterales > Roseobacteraceae > Ruegeria > Ruegeria sp. AG1. The sequence goes on from NZ_JBQFYU010000005.1 coordinate 17,930, forward strand.
GCGGCGCTTGGCAAGCTCATCGGCTCGCCGACAACAGCGGCTGTGATCCTGTTTGCCATCGCCTTCGGGTCTTCTGCGCTGGTGATGGTGGTCTTTCCCGGTTTTGAGGCGCTATCAAAAGTGGCGCAGGCCCCTAAACACCTGTTGCTTGCGGGCGTTCTGATTGCTTTCTACGTCCTGTCGATCACCCATGTCGCGCCGCATTTCGGCGTTGGCAATGCCGTATTCTTTGTCCTTCTGGGGCAATTGATCAGCACGGCCGCCATCGACCATTTCGGCCTTTTCGGCGCGCAGGTCACACCACTTACCCTGATGCGCGCAGGAGGAATTGCGGTGATGGCGATTGGAGTGGCGATCACTCAACTGGCTTGAGCACTCCACCTTCCAACCTGACGATCCGGTCCATCCGTGCGGCCAGGTCCAGATTGTGCGTGGCGATCAGAGCAGACAGGCCCTGGTCGCGCACCAGGGTCATCAGGGCCTCGAACACCTGATCCGATGTATCCGGGTCAAGGTTGCCCGTCGGTTCATCCGCCAGCAGAACGCGCGGCGCGTTGGCCAGAGCGCGACAGAACGCAACCCGTTGCTGTTCGCCCCCGGACAGCGCCGCCGGACGGTGATCGGCGCGTTGGGCGACACCGACGCGGTCCAACAGGGCCATCGCCCTGTCCTGCGCGTCTCGCTCGGACACTCCGTTGGCGAGTTGGGGCAGGGTGATGTTCTCGAGCGCTGTGAACTCGGGCAGCAGGTGGTGGAACTGGTAGACGAACCCAACATCCTGACGCCGCACAGAGGTGCGCGTACGGTCGCCTTTTCCTGCAATATCCTGACCCGCAATCTCAACGTTGCCACTGTCCGGCGTGTCCAGCAGCCCGGCGATATGCAAAAGGGTCGACTTGCCCGCACCCGATGGCGCAACAAGCGCGACGGCCTCACCCGCCTGCAACTCCAGATCAATCCCGCGCAAAACCTGCACTTCTCCCGGGGTGCCCTTTAGGTAGGTTTTCGTCAGGCCGTTCAGCCGCAAGCTTACATCATTCATAGCGCAGCGCCTCAACAGGGTTCAGCCGCGCGGCACGGCGGGCGGGGAAATAGGTGACGAAGAAAGACAGGCCCAGAGACAGGCCAATCGCCTTGAGAACGTCACTGAGGTGAAGCTCGGCGGGCAAGGCGTAAATCCCTCGGATCGACGGATCCCAGACGCCGCCGCCCATGGCGTAGTTCACAAACGAAAAGATGGGGTCGATATAGAGCGCGAAGAGGCAACCCAGGATCACACCCATGACCGTGCCGATGATGCCCGTGAACGCACCGCAGATGAAAAACACCCGCAGGACCGAGCCCTCGCTGAGACCAATGGTGCGCAGGACGCCAATATCTCGGCCCTTGTTTTTGACCAGCATAATCAGGCCTGAGACGATGTTCATTGCCGCAATGAGGACAAGGATAGACAGGATGATGAACATTACGTTGTCCTCGACCTCCAGTGCCCTCAGGAACCCACCTGAGGCGTCCTGCCACGTCCAGATCTGGCTGCGCTCACCTGCGGCCTCAAGGATCGGGATCAGGATCGGATTGAGGTCTTCGGGGCGTTCGACCATGACCTCGATCTCGTCGGCGACGCCCTCACGGTTGAAGAAACTCTGGGCCTGCGAGAACGGCATATAGACCCGCGTGCGGTCGATATCGTAGCGCCCGGCCGAGAACACGTAGACAACGCGATAGGCGTTTACTCGCGGTGAGGTTCCAAAGGCGGTTTTAACCCCGTTGGGCGAAGTCAGTTTGACGGTATCGCCAACGGTGGCACCAATGCTACGGGCCACGCCTGAACCTATGGCGATAACGTCTTCGCCCGTCTGGAACTGGGACAGATCGCCAACCGCTTCTTCGCTTTCCGCAATCCCCGGCAAGTCGCGCAGATCGTCCGGTCGCATCCCGAAGACCTGAACCCCACTGCTGCGGTCGCGGTTGGTGATCAGCACCTGCCCTTTGACCAAGGGGGCGACCCGTTCAACGCCGGGAACCTGCGCCAAACGCGCAGTACGCTCCTCAAAATCTGCAATGGTCCGGTCAACCCGTCCCTGCGCGTCGATCTCACCGGAGGAATAGACCGTCACATGTGCGTTAGCCCCCAGAATGGTGCCAACGAATTCAGCCCGGAACCCCGAGCGCACCGCTAGGGTCGCAATAAGGGCAAAAACAGCCAGCGTGATCCCGATCAGCGAGATCCAGGTCATTACACTCACGCCACCCTCGGCCCGACGCGCGCGCAGGTAGCGCCAGGCGATCTTCCATTCAAAAGGGGCGAAAGGCGGGGGTGTTTTGGCCATGCCTGCTCCGGGTCATTTTCTGGTTTGGCGCGACCCTCTCGGCATTTCGCCCGAGGGTCAAGCCGCTTGTCCTTATGGGTCAGCTCGAAAGCGCGGAAGTTTGCTGCAGAACCTCTTCGGTCACCTGGCGATCGCATATGCCACGCGTTTCAAGGGCCGCATAGACTTGCCCGCGCAAATCCTCTGGCAAGTTTGCAACCGCCCTGTTGTGCAACCCGAGGGTCAGCGATCTGTCGTCCTGCAGCCGCGCGACCAGCTTGGCCAGCTCATCCGTGGAATAAGTCGGCCACATCCCAATATGCGCAGGGTCAGCGGGTTCGAACCACGGCGCATAGCCATCACGTGACTTCAGACAGAACGCGTTCATCAACATGAACTCCGATGGCCGCCGTTTAGACGCGAACAGCGCCTGAACCGAGCCGTAGCGTGTATTGATCTCATCAAGCAGCGAAAGGATCAGCGTCCGGCGTACCGGAAAGGGCGTTGAAAACGTCGTGGTACGCAGGTCGTCCGTCAGCGTTTGTTCAACACCCAAAGCTTCAAGGCTCTGGAGCAACCAATTGCGGTGATAGTCGCTTTGAACTGGCATGAACTGAATACGTGCTGGTCCTTGGGGTGAGAAGAACTCGCCTTCTTCAAACGACCGCAGGAACAGGTTCTTGGTATCAAGAATGACGATGTTCTCGGCCTCTGCCACCCGCGCCGCGCCCAGCTTCAGTACCTGTTGCATGCGGTAGCCATTGTTGCCCCTCCATCCGCCTTTGCGGATCAGGGGAAGGCGATAGCGGTCTTCGATAAGGATACGATCTTTCAGCGGCCGCCTGGCAGTGTGCCCCTCGCCCAGCAACGCCTCTTCGCCCTTCAGAATCCGCACCTTAGGGCGCAGCGGGCCATAGTGCTGAAGGATCGGTTCGATCTTGGCCGCCAATCCAGCCTCATCTACATCGTTCAGAACGATATGGATCGAGGCCACCTGATCCGGCGCAACCAACCGGGCCATAGACATCGCCTGAAGCCTGAGCAGCGGATAATCCTTGGAATAGACGATAGTGGCGAAACTCAGCACGAACCTGCGGCCTTTCTCTGGGGCGTGCCCTCGTCTATCAGCAAATCCGCCGAGGTCAAATTGCACTGCCTCCAGATCGAAACGAATCACTTGCCGGTCCTTTGGCAGGGTAAAAGTAGTCTTGCCCGCCAATTGGTTACACCAGAGGTTGTGACGACCTTCACAGACAGGCCGCTATTGTTTCAGCTATGAAGTCAATATCGGCATTGCGTGAGGCACTGAACTCAAAATGCCACAACAATTGAGCAATTTTATTTCGCTTTTTGCTTAATATCAGAAACTTTGTCACCCTGACTTTGGGGGAACACATTTGAAAGAGCGGGGGTCGCTCATGAATATTCAAAATACAAAACTTGGGACGGGCCCGATTTTGGCCCACAAACCTTCATCAGATTTGGATTGTGAGACTGCGGCACTGCTTCGTGCGGCGATCCGTCCGATCTTTGCAAGCGCAGTTAGCTGGAACAATTTGACCGAGGTCCTAAGGGACAAAGGCTATCGCCTTGCCTTTCGCAAGGGACGCCTGTGCGTAACCGACCGTGACACCGGCGCACGCATCTGCGGGATCCGGTTTCTGGGCTTTGAGCTTCGGGAGCTGGTACGCCGCATGGGGCGTCCGATCGTTGTGGCCCGCGGGAACGATGCAGACGGAGACATTCTGACTGCGCGTCCGATCGTACGGGCCTAGTAGCTGCGCCAGAATTGAACGGACCGGCGCAAAGTTTTTGCCAGACTGTGGCGCGCGGCGGTCTTGATCGGCTCGGGTGTGTCGGGTCGGCGTAACAGCTCCCAGATCAGACGAGCCGGCATGTGTCCACGTCGATAGAACCCGGCGAAATCGTCCAGACTGAGGGCTTTCGCGGATTTGAATCCCGCATAGTAGTTCATCCAGACCCGAGCGTAATCCTTTCCGGTCGCGTCCTGATCACTGGTCGCGCCACGATCCCAGAATAGTGAGATCGGCTCATCCATACGCTCACCCTGATAGCCCGAACCAATCAGGCGCAGCATCAGGTCATAGTCGGCAGCAATACTGAACTGGCTATCGTGCCCGCCCAGCGCCTGAAACACATCACGACGAATGAAGACCGAGTTATGGCAGAACGGCATGCGCTGCAGGATGGCTTTCAGCGACATGCGCTTTTCCATCGTCTCGCCACCATCCTCATAGCGGCGCAGCGTTGAGCCATATAGGAAGTCAGGCTTGGTCGCCTCCAGCCGCTCTGCGGCTTGGTTGAGAATATCATCCGAGGCCAGCGAGTCGTCTGAGTTCAGGAACAAAAGGTACTCACCCTTTGCGGCCTGTGCGCCCTTGTTCATCGCGTCATACAAACCGCCATCCGGTTCGCTGATCACACTCGTGCGCGGCATCCCTTCGGTCAACTCGTGCAACAGAGCGACAGTGCCGTCGGTTGAGGCACCGTCTTGAATTATATGCTCGGCCCGCGCGCAATTCTGGCGCTGCATGCAGTCGACAACGCCTTTGAAACTGTCCTGCCGCCCTTGGGATAGCAGGTTGTAGGTCGCGGTGATGACCGAGATGAGCGGATCAGGCGATCTTCTCATAAATCCCGGCAATTTTGGTGACAGCGGCTTCGGGGCTCAGTTCTTCGCTTTCGCCTGTGCGGCGGCAGGTCAGCTCGACCACACCGTTTTTCAAGCCACGCGGCCCGACGGTGATGCGCCATGGCAGACCGATCAGGTCCATGGTGGCGAACTTGCCCCCTGCCCGCTCGTTGCGGTCGTCGTAGAGGGGCTCAAGGCCCAGAGCGGTCAGAGCACCATAGAGCTTGTCACAGGCCGCATCCGCCTCTTCATCGCCCTGTTTCAGATTGACGATGCCGCAATGGAACGGCGTCACGCCCTCGGGCCAGATGATGCCTTTGTCATCGTGGCTGGCCTCGATGATCGCGCCGATCAGGCGGCTGACACCAATACCGTGGCTACCCATGTGAACCGGAACCGGCTTGCCATCGGGGCCTTGAACGGTCGCGCCCATGGCTTCCGAGTACTTGGTGCCGAAATAGAAGATCTGACCCACCTCGATCCCGCGCGCCACGCGGCGGCGCTCTTCAGGGATCTGGTTGAACAGCGCCTCATCATGGGTTTCGTCCGTGCGCGCGTATTTCGAGGTGAACTCTTCCAAAATCGCCTGACACTGCGCGTGGTCATCATAGTCGATCTGACGGTCGCCAAAGGTCAGGTCGGTGACGGCGCCGTCATAGAAGACCTCGGATTCGCCGGTTTCGGCCAGTACAAGAAATTCGTGGGTGTCATCGCCGCCAATCGGGCCGGAATCCGCACGCATCGGAATGGCCTGCAGGCCCATACGTTCGTAGGTGCGCAGGTAGCTCACCAGATGGCGGTTATAGGCATGCAGCGCGTCTTCTTTGGTCAGGTCGAAGTTGTAACCGTCCTTCATGTAGAACTCGCGCCCCCGCATCACGCCGAAACGCGGGCGGATTTCATCGCGGAATTTCCACTGGATTTGATAGAGGGTCAGCGGCAGGTCCTTGTAGCTGCTGACATGACCGCGGAAGATATCGGTCACCAGTTCCTCAGCCGTAGGCGTGTACAGCATGTCGCGACCATGACGGTCCTGCATCCGCAGCATCTCTTGACCGTAGTCATCATAGCGACCGGATTCGCGCCACAGGTCCGCCGATTGCAGGATTGGCATCTGGATCGCGATATGGCCTGCCCGCGCCTGTTCCTCATGCACAATGTTTTCAAGCTTGCGCAGGACTTTGAAGCCCAACGGCAGCCAGGAATAGATCCCGGCAGCGGCCTGCTTGATCATCCCGGCGCGCAGCATCAGCCGGTGGCTGACGATCTGGGCCTCGGAGGGGTTTTCCTTGAGAACGGGCAGAAAGTAACGGCTAAGGCGCATTGGGTGACCTTCAAAGGTGGATTTGAGCTTTTCAAGGTGATTATGCCAAACCCCCGCCGGGGGCAATCGGCCATTGGTGATTTTGCGACCTCAGGTCCGTCGCATTTTTTATTGACCAGCCAATCAGGAACCTAAAGTGTGACAGAAATGTAAAATCATGAGGCCCCGATGCAGACAATCTCGGAACCCGCCCGTCAAATCCCTGTTGTTCACCAGACAGATGTTCTGGTCGTCGGCTCCGGCCCCGCCGGGCTGGCGGCAGCCTTGGCTGCTGCACGAGCGGGGGCCGAGGTGTCGCTCGTTGATCGTTTCGGCTGCATGGGTGGTAATATCACCGCCGTGGGGGTCGAAGGATTCGCCTGGTACCGCCACGAACAAACGGTCGAGGCTGGTGGTATCGGCATGGAGTTCGAGACCCGCGCCAAAGACATGGGCGCCGCAGTGCCGGAAAGTCAGTCGCTCAGCTATGAGCTGGACAGCGAAGGGTTCAAGCTGGTGGCCGACAAGTTGGTCGAAGAAGCGGGTGTGCATCCGATGCTGCACCGTCAGTTCGTCGCCCCCATCATGGAGGGTGACCGGATCACCGGCATCATCACCGAATCCAAAGCCGGGCGCGAGGCGATTCTGGCCAAGGTCGTGATCGACGCGACCGGAGACGCCGACGTTGCCCACCGCGCCGGTGCCCCCACCCACAAAACCGCGCGCGAGGATATGATGGCCGCCTCGGTCATGTTCCATCTCGCCGGTGTCGACAAACGCGCCTTTATGGAAGGCGTCAAAGCCGACCCCCAGACCTATAAAGACTGGGGTGGCGGTGGCGAGTGGAACATTGAAACCTCGGGCAAAGAGGACGACATGTTCTCGCCTTTCGTTCACAAGCCTTTCCAGCAGGCAATTGATGAGGGGTTGATCCCGCCTCATCTGAACACGATCGCAGGCACCTGGGGTGCGATGCACGACACGGGTGAGCTTACCTATATGAACCTCATCCATCTGGCTGAAATCGACGGCACCGACCCCGACAGCCTCACAAAGGGTGAGATCGAAGGCCGGCGTCAATCCATGCTCGCCATCGAGGCGCTGCGTCGCTTCATGCCCGGTTGCGAAAACGCTCGGCTGCGGAATTTCGGGATGACCATCGGCATCCGCGACACGCGCAAGATCGACGCGGTCTACAACATGACCGAAGAGGACGCGCGCCATCAGGGCCGGTTCGAGGACACAATAGGCATTTATCCCGAGTTTATCGACGGCTACGGCATCCTGATCCTGCCGACCACCGGCCGCTATATGCAGGTACCCTATCGCTCGATTCTGCCCAAAGGTGTCAAAGGGCTTTTGGTTGCCGGACGTTCGCACGGAGCCGACAAGGTGGCCCATGCGGCTACGCGAAACATGGCGTGCTGCGCGGTCATGGGACAAGGGGCTGGCATTGCGGCGGCCTTGTCATTGAAAAGCAATCAAGAGCTGCACAGCATGAACCTTGCCCCGGTTCACGCTGAACTGGACCGACAAGGCGTCAGGATTCACTGATGGATTACATTCCGACTATCGACCTCAGCCCTTTGCGCGACGCCACGCATCCCGACCGGGACCAAACCGTGCAGCAGATCATGGAAGCCTGCACTGAGATCGGCTTTCTGTCCATCACAGGCGCTGGCATTTCTCAGGCAATTGTAGAAGAAGTGCGCGACACGGCGCGCGCGATCTTTGCGGTTGAAGAGGCCTCTAAATGGCAACAAGCCATCACCCGCGAGAACTATCGCGGATTTATCCCAATGGGGTTCTTCACGCCCAATGACGGCTCGGGCAAAGCCGATAAATACGAAGGCTACAAGCTGCATCACGAAGTCGACGCCGATGCTGCTATCCGTGAAGATTGCGGGCTGTATGGCCCAAACATCTGGCCAGTCGAAGTACCGGAGTCGCGCGATGTCATCCTGACCTACTGGTCGATGCTGGATGACGTGGCAGACCTTCTGCTCGCAGCGCTCGAAACCGGACTGGGTTTGCCGGAACGCCAATTGCGCGACGCGTTCCGAAACCCGATGACCAACATGACCCTGCTGCACTACCCTCCGCAGGCGCCGAATGAGGGCGGCTATGGCATTCACCCACACAAGGATACGGATGCACTGACCATCATCGCCCCTGATCCCGTCGGAGGGCTCGAGGTACAAACCCGCACCGGAGACTGGATCACGCCCGACTGCCCGCCCGGCGGCTTCGTCGTCAATATCGGCGACATGTTGGAACTGTGGTCGGGCGGTCGATTGAAATCCACGCCGCACCGCGTCGTCAACCGATCAGGGCGCGAGCGGTACTCGTTCCCCTATTTCGCTGTTCCACGGCACGATGTGGTTGTTGAGCCTCTGCTACCCGCCCTGCCCGGCTTTGACCGCCCGGCCGTGCATTGCGGCCATTGGTCCGCTGAAATCTGGCGCACCAACTGGCCGGACGAGACCGCGACGGGGGATACTCCGGAACTGGGCACGCTGACCGACTGACCCGCAGAAACCAAGGCCCATGAACCGCTTGCATCGCCGCGCGTCATGGGTCAAGAACATGGCAACGCTGTGCAACAAAGGGATGCGCCATGGCTTTGCCGGTTAAGGATCAGCTGAGATACTGGGGCATCGCCACGGTTGTCTTTGTCGTGATCCTGTGGGCCTTGGGCGATGTGCTTTTGCCCTTCGTGATCGGCGGCGCAATCGCCTACTTCCTCGACCCTGTCGCCGATCGGCTGGAAAAGCTGGGGCTGTCTCGGATGGCCGCCACCGGGATCATCACCGTGGTTGGCGTTCTTGGATTTGTGCTTGCGATTCTGATGGTTGTGCCGGCTTTGGTCACGCAGTTGATTGATCTGGTCGATATTGTGCCCAGCCTGTTCCAGGAACTGCGTGCTTTCATCGAGAAGCAATTCCCTTCTATTCTGGACCGCGAATCCAGCTCGCACCAATTCCTTGTCGGGCTGGGTGAGACGCTGAAATCCAAGACCGGGGATGTGTTGGAATCCGTTGTGGCCTCGCTTGGCTCGGCAATCAACGTGGTGGTGCTGCTTGTCATCGTGCCTGTGGTCTCGGTCTACCTGCTTCTGGATTGGGACCGCATGGTTGCCCGGATCGGAGAGCTGCTGCCCCGCGACCACGCCCCCACGATCAAACGTCTCGCGGGTGAGATTGACAATGTGCTGGCCTCTTTCGTGCGGGGCATGGGCACTGTCTGTCTTATCCTTGGCACTTACTATGCGGTCGCCCTGATGCTGGTCGGGCTGCAATTTGGCTTGATCGTCGGCTTCATTGCTGGGCTGGTGACTTTCATCCCCTATCTGGGCGCGCTGATCGGCGGTACTTTGGCCATCGGGCTGGCGCTGTTCCAGTTCTGGGGGGATTGGGCGCATATCGGGCTGGTCGCAGGCATCTTTGCATTGGGACAAGTGACCGAGGGCAACTTCCTTACGCCCAAGCTGGTCGGCGACTCGGTCGGCTTGCATCCGGTCTGGCTGTTGCTGGCCTTGTCGGTCTTTGGTGCACTTTTCGGCTTTGTCGGGATGCTTGTTGCCGTTCCGGTTGCTGCAGCTTTGGGTGTGCTGGCGCGGTTCGGCACGTCGGTTTATCTGGATAGCCGCCTCTATACCGGCCTCGAAAGCCAGGATCAGGACAACGCATAAATGGCCCGACAATTAAGCTTCGATTTGCCCGCCAAAACCGCGCTGGGGCGAGAGGATTTCTTTGTTTCTCCGGCGAATGCGCTTGCGGTCGCGATGATTTCGGCCACCTCGTGGCCCGGCAACAAACTTGTGCTGAGCGGCCCCGCGGGCGCAGGTAAGACCCACCTGGCCCATGTCTGGGCGGCTGAAACCGGCGGGCGCATCATCAAAGCCGAGGCGCTGCGGTATGAGGACGTGCCCGATCTAGCGCGCAGCCCGATTGCGGTTGAAGACGTTCCGATGATCGCAGGTGATATCGAGCAGCAGAAAGTGCTGTTTCACCTGCACAACCTCGTTCTGGCTGAGGGTCACGCCCTGCTGATGACCGGGCGTCTGGCGCCGAAATTTTGGCAATTGCCGCTGGCGGATCTGCAAAGCCGGGTCGAAGGCGCGCATCACGTTGCGCTTGATCCCCCAGATGACGCGTTACTCTGCGCAGTGCTTGCGAAACTGTTTGTCGACCGGCAGCTGAACCCCGGCCCCGAGGTGATTGCCTATCTAGTCAAGCACATGGATCGACGCTTTGAGACCGCCGCCGATGTGGTCGCGCAGCTGGACGATTTTGCATTGTCCGAGAAACGGGATATCACGCGCGCCCTGGCGATCCGGGTCTTGAAAATGGACCCGGAAGAAGGCGAACCGAATGATTGACCCAAGCGCGCCAATTGCGCATTCTGACAGCGAAATTTCTGGGTAAGACATGGACCAGACCGTCGAAACCGACATTCCTGATTGGGGGCCTTTCGGAAGACCTCTGTTCGACGACCCCGGCACAAGGGCGCTGTCACGTGTGGGCGTGGTCGATGTCGGATCGAACTCGGTCCGAATGGTGGTCTTTGATGGCGCGGCGCGGTCACCTGCCTATTTCTACAACGAAAAGGTTATGTGCGAGCTGGGCGCGGGGCTATCCGAGACCGGCCACCTGAATCCCCGAGGGCGTGAGAGGGCGATGGCCGCCCTGCAGCGCTTTCAGCGGATCGCAGAGGATCTCGGCCTGCCGGGGCTGCATGTCGTAGCCACCGCCGCCGTGCGTGAGGCGAAAGACGGCCCCGAATTCTGTCAGGACGTGAAGGCAAAAACTGGCCTGCACGTGGCTGTGATCGACGGTCAGGAAGAGGCGCGCCTATCAGCCCAGGGCGTTATGCTGGGCTGGCCCGGTGCCTACGGTTTGATCTGCGACATAGGCGGCTCGTCCATGGAACTGGCCGAGATCGGAGGCGGCGATGTGGGCCGCCGCGTGACCTCGGCCCTCGGTCCGCTGAAACTGCGCGACATCAAGGGCGGGCGTCGTGCGCGCAAGGTCCATATCAAATCCACCATGGAAGAGCTGCACAGTCAGATGGGCCAGCAGCGCGACCGGCTGTTTCTGGTGGGCGGTAGCTGGCGTGCTTTTGCACGGTTGGACATGCTGCGGCGGGGCTATCCGCTGAACGTCCTGCATGAATACCGCATGACCACCAAGCAAGTGCGCGAAACGATCAAATTTATCGACGCGAACGATCATGACAAATTGCGCAGTCAGGCCGGGGTCTCAAGCTCGCGTATGGCGCTGATCCCTTATGCGATGGACGTGCTTGCGCGGCTGATCCGCACGTTCAAACCCAAAGATATCGCGATCTCAAGCTATGGCATCCGCGAAGGCCTGCTGTATGAGCAGATGTCGCAGGAACAGCGCGACCGCGACCCTCTGATCGAGGCCAGTCGTTTTTCCGAAGCGAAAGACGCCCGCCTGCCCGGTATGGGCCGCACGCTGTTCGATTTTGTGATGCCTCTGTTCAAATCTGCACCTGCGACGCAGGTCCGTCTGATCAAGGCCGCCTGCCTGTTGCACGATGTTAGTTGGCGCGCGCATCCCGACTACCGGGCCGAGGTCTGTTTCGACTATGTCACCCGCGCCAATCTCGGAGGACTGAAACACTCCGAACGCGTATTCATCGGCCTTGCGTTGCAACATCGCTATCGCAACAAGCGCGAAGGCAACCGATTTGCGCCGCTTTACGAGCTGCTGGATGAAAAGGACCAAAAACAGGCCGAGATTTTGGGCAAAGCGATGCGGTTTGGGGCCATGTTGTGCATGGACAGCGACGCACATGTGGGCAAGCTGCGCTTCTATCCCAAAAAGCGTGAGCTTGATCTGGTACTGCCCGAATCCGTACGACCCCTGTTCAACGAAGTGGCCGAGTCCCGCCTGAATTCACTGGCAAATGCCCTGAAATCCGAAGTGCGTGTGGTCATCAAGGGCTGAGCTGCCCCTAGATGTCCGTGGCTCCGTCCGGGGCCTCCGGCAGAGCTTCGGGTGTTTCAGGCGCATCTTCGGTCTGTTTCTTGCGGATGATGATGTCGCCATTGGGTAGGATTTCGGGCATCTCGTAGACGCTCCAATCCTTTACCTCGGCGGCGAGTTCTGCCAGCGCGGGTCCCATCTCCTGCATGAAGGATTGCATTGCGGGGCCAAATTGATCTGCAAGGCCAAGCAATTCATCCAAAGCTGGCTCCATCTCGCGGCGCAGGCCCTCGAAAAACAACTCGGCCCCCTGCTCCATCAGCGTTGGGGCATCTTCTTCCTCGGCCGTTGCAGGCAGCGCAAAAGCGGCTACCATCGCGCCGATCATCAGAATATGTTTCATATGCTGAATGTAAGCCTTTCCGCGCCCAGTTGAAAGGTCACAGCTCAAAATCCAACGTGACCGGAAAGTGATCCGACGCGGTCAAAAGGGCCTCTCGTAGGTCAGGTTTGGCCCAGCAGGCCGCATCCCGAAACGGATGCCAGATGCGCCAGACAGGTCGCCGAGACTGCAAATCCTCGCTGATCATGATGTAGTCCAGCAACGCCTCAAGGAACGTGCCGTTCTCGGGTCGCGCAAACCGCGCCGTCGCGGGCACCGATCCGGGACGCGGCCCATATGCCGTAGCCGCATGGGGATCAAAGAGACCCGCCTGCAACAGAATCTCGACCGAGGAGCGCCCGAAGAGATGTTCGAACTCATCCAGACCGGGGCCGTCATTTAAGTCACCCAACAGGATCACTGGGTCATCCTCAGCCAAGTGATGCGCGACCCGACGGGACAACCAGATCGCCTGAGCCAATTGCTTGCGGCGGTTGGCGATCGAGATACGGATCGCCTCATCCCGTGACTCCGCCCCATGCGGAGCCTTGGATTTCAGATGCGCGCCGATCAGGCGAAACTCAAACCCCGCTTTGGTCTGGACCGACAGCTCCATTGGCGGCTTGGAGAACCGTACCACGTCCTGCGTCGCATCAACGTCCAGATCTATGCGAAACTCCGCGTCAAAGCGCGGGGCGTCATCTGCCGCCCTTGGGTCATGGCGAACCGACAGAACCTCCGGGTCGTAGAGAAGCGCCAGTTCCTGATGCGTATCATTGGGAAATCCCATGATCGCCTGCGAGATGCGGAGTTCAAAAACCTCGGCAAACGCCTGCAATGCGCGTACCGTGTTCTGCCGCTTGCCCGTATTCGGCGCTTCGACGACAAGAACCGCATCCGCGTCAATCGCGGTGAGAACCTTGGCGATCGCCTCGACCTGCTGGGCTTTGGTCACGTCATGACGACCGGACCAGCTGTCATCGACGATCAGTCTGTCATTGCGATCAAACAGGTTGGCAAACCATTCGATATTGTAGGTCGCCAGACGCATCGCCTAAACCGTCGCGCCGTTGATCTCGTCCCAGGCACGGTTGATGTCGATCATCTTCTTCTCGGCCAGGCGGATCGCCTCCTCCGGGACTCCGCGCGACATCATCGCATCGGGGTGGGTTTCCCGCACGAGCTTGCGCCAGACCTTGCGGATCTCAGCGATCGGCATATTGCGCGAGACGCCCAGAACCACATAAGGGTCGTTCGGCGCGTCCGGCACGAACCGCGCACGCAGGGCCAGAAACTGCGCATCCGTCTGTCCGAAAATACGGCTGACCTCTTCCAGAAACTCGTTCTCGTTCGGGTGATAGAACCCGTCGGCCATGGCGATATGGAACAGCCCCTCCATCAGGTCACACAGGGTGGTGCTGTCTTCCGAGAACATCCGAGCGATCTTGCGGGCATAGTCCTGATAGCCCGCCACATCGGTGCGAGCCATGTTGAAGACACGGGCCGCGCCCTCTTCATCCTCGCGCGCAATCTGGAACACGTCGCGGAAGGCCGTCACCTCATCCCGCGTCACCTGCCCATCGGCCTTGGCCATCTTGGCCCCCAGCGCAATCACCGCAATGGTGAACGCGACCGAGCGTTCGGGTGGCGAGCGCAGTTTCTCAAAAACAGCCGTCAGGCTCTCACCTTGGGCAAGAGCGCTCAGCGCATCGGATATGCGGGTCCAGATCGACATGGCCGTACACTAGCGTCCCATTGCAGGACTGTCAGGTGCGATAGATCATTCGGGCGAAAGAATTTTCTGCATCAGCACAAGGTCCAGATACTGACCCCATTTGTGCCCAACCTCGGGCATGTGCCCCACCTCAGAAAACCCCAGCGCCGAATGAAAGGCGATCGCCCCCGAGTTGGCCGAAGAAATCCCAGCGACCAGAACATGCACCCCTTCGCTGCGGGCCACTTGCTGCAACTGCTCCATAAGGGCGCGCCCGACGCCACGGCCCCGCGCATTGTCTGCCAGCTGAATCGAATGCTCACGGCACTTGGCATAGCCCGGCCCGGATCGGAACGGGGCATAGGTTGCGAAACCAATGACCTGCCTCTGATCCTCAGCCACGAGAAACGCCGCTCCGCGCGCCCGGATATCATCGGCAATCGACTCGGCGCTGCGTTCATCGGTAGTGAAGGTCACCAAAGTGTCGCGAATAATCGCGTTGGTGATCAAAGCGATCTCTGCTGCATCCGCTGGTTGGGCCTGACGGACCCTCATCGCAGAATACGTACCCCATGAGGCGTTTCGATCTCGGCCTGCATGGACGCTGGTCCTGTGTCAAAAACAACCGGATCAAGCGGACCCAGCTGCTCTGCCAAGAGCAACGCATCCGGGTGATAGACAATCAAACGTTTCAGGCGGCACCCATGATCCTCCAACATACGCGCGGGGTGAAGATCCCCCTGCCACTGGATCAGCGCCGGAAACAAATTGTCAAAGGGCAAACGCCCGTTTGGCGGAACCGCCATCCGCCACCGCAAAGCCCCTCGGGCCAAATCAATCGGCGTCCCGACACCATCGGGAAACACGGAAAGAGAAGCCTCTATGTCGGGTACGCGGCATATCCAATTCGTCAGACGTGGCGCACCCTCGAACCGGTCCAGATCGAACCACCGCGTCCTGTCCGGCCGAGGCGCATCCAGGTCGATGGCAATCGCCTCCAGATACAGTCCGTACTTCAGGCCAAGCAACCGATTATGCGTGCCAAATGCCTCATGCTTGCCACCAGCCTGAAGACGAACACCCAGCGCATCTTCTACATGCGCCGTGGCTTCTTCTAACGTGGCACCCGCCACCGCAATATGATCCAACTCCATCGCGCCCTCCACGATGACACCCTAAGCACACAACAAAAGGGCGCAAGCCAAACCCGCGCCCTTCTTCTATTTGAAAATACCTTCGGGGGTGAATTTGCCGACAGGCAAAGAGGGGGCAGACAGCCCCCTGCCTCGCCTCAGTCCCGTGCGTCGCGGATCAGGCGCAAAATGTCCTGTGCGGCATCGGGAATGTTCGTCCCCGGCCCAAAGATCGCCTTGACCCCATTGTCATACAGGAACTGATAATCCTGCTGAGGGATCACCCCACCGCAAATTACGATGATGTCCTCAGCCCCAGCTTTCTTGAGTTCCTCAACAAGTTGCGGTGCCAGCGTCTTGTGGCCTGCCGCCTGAGACGAGATGCCCACCACATGCACGTCATTGTCCACGGCGTCCTGCGCGGCCTCGGCCGGGGTCTGGAACAGCGGCCCCACATCCACGTCAAACCCGATATCGGCAAAGGCGGTTGCGATTACCTTGGCGCCCCGGTCATGACCGTCCTGCCCCATCTTGACCACCAACAGACGGGGGCGACGCCCCTCGACCTCGGCAAAGTCTTCGATGGATTTCTGGATGGCGGCAAAGCCCTCGTCACCCTCGTAGGCCGCGCCATAAACGCCCGCCAGGGTCTTCACCTCGGCGCGGTGGCGGCCGAACTCTTTCTCCATTGCCATACTGATCTCTCCTACCGATGCGCGGGCGCGGGCGGCCTCGACCGCAGCAGCCAGCAGGTTTCCGCCTTCCTGAGCGGCCTTGGTCAGCGCGTCCAACGCGGCCTGACAGGCGGCCTCGTCGCGGGCGGCGCGGATCTCTTCCAGCCGCGCCACCTGAGATTCGCGCACGGCCACGTTGTCGACGTCCAGAATGTCGATCGGGTCTTCCTGTTCCTTGCGGTATTTGTTGACGCCAACGATCACCTCATCGCCCCGGTCGATCATCGCCTGACGACGCGCGGCGCTTTCCTCGATCCGCAGCTTGGGCATGCCCGAGGCGACGGCTTTGGTCATGCCGCCCATTTCCTCGACCTCTTCCATCAGGGCCCAGGCTTTTTCGATCAGATCATTGGTCAGGCTTTCCACGTAGTAAGAGCCCGCCAGCGGATCGACCACATCAGTCACGCCGGTCTCTTCCTGCAAGACCAACTGCGTGTTCCGCGCAATGCGGGCCGAGAAATCGGTGGGCAGGGCAATCGCCTCGTCCAGAGCGTTGGTGTGCAGCGACTGTGTGCCGCCCAGAACCGCGCTCATCGCCTCATAAGCGGTGCGGATCACGTTGTTATAGGGGTCCTGCTCCTGCAGCGAGACACCTGAGGTCTGGCAGTGTGTCCGCAGCATCTTGGAGCGCTCGGACTTCGCCCCGAACTCGGTCATCACGCGATGCCACAGGGTCCGCGCGGCGCGCAGTTTCGCAATCTCCATGAAGAAATTCATACCGATGGCAAAGAAGAACGACAAACGGCCTGCGAACTTGTCCACATCCATGCCCGCATCCAGCGCGGCCCGCACATATTCGCGACCGTCTGCGATCGTATAGGCCAGCTCCTGCACAAGGTTCGCGCCGGCCTCTTGCATGTGATAGCCCGAGATCGAGATCGAGTTGAACTTGGGCATCTCGTTCGAGGTGTACTCGATAATGTCCGAGATGATCTTCATCGACGGTTCAGGTGGGTAGATATAGGTGTTGCGCACCATAAACTCTTTCAGAATGTCATTCTGAATGGTGCCGGACAGGACCGATTTGTCATGCCCCTGCTCTTCACCCGCAACGATGAAACTTGCCAGAACCGGGATCACCGCGCCATTCATGGTCATCGAGACCGAGACCTTGTCGAGCGGGATACCGTCGAACAGGATTTTCATATCCTCAACGCTGTCAATCGCCACACCGGCCTTACCGACATCGCCGACAACGCGCGGGTGGTCGCTGTCATAGCCGCGGTGCGTTGCCAGATCGAAGGCGACCGAGACACCCTGCTGACCCGCAGCCAGATTGCGCCGGTAGAAAGCGTTCGATTCCTCGGCGGTCGAGAAACCGGCATATTGGCGGATGGTCCAAGGCCGCCCGGCATACATCGTCGCCTTCACACCGCGCGTGAATGGGCCAAACCCCGGCAGAGTGCCCATATGCGGCAAATCGGCGGTGTCGTCCTGCGTATAAAGCGGTTTGACGCTGATGCCTTCCAGCGTTTCCTTGGTCAGATCGTCCAGTGGCCGTCCGCGCAGTTCTTTCTCGGCCAGCGCGCGCCAGTCATTCTTATCGGTCATCGAGGTGTCCTCTCGTCAGTTCGGCCTGCAGCAGTCTGCAATCCGTGCGTATCGTGGTTCAGCAGATGCCGGGCATGGCCCACGCGCGACAAATTGAGCGTCTTGTGCAAATCGCCGGTCGCATTCGCGCGCGCAGAGGCTATATTCAACGGGACAGGAGGCCCCATGAACAAAACGCTTGCCCTTGTTTTCTCGGCACTTATCCCGCTGGCTGCCATGGCCGCCGACGGAACAGCACCTGCTGATGATGAATATGTTCGCCCTGTCGGCGACAGTGAGTTGAGCGATTTCATGTGGACCCACCGGCCCATTGTCGTCTTCGCCGACACGCCCGCCGATCCCCGGTTCCAGCAGCAGATCGACATGTTGCTGGAAGGCGAGGACGCGATGCGGGATCGGGATGTCGTGGTGCTAACGGATACGGATCCGTCCGCACGATCCTCGATCCGGTCCAAGCTTCGCCCGCGCGGTTTCCAGATGGTCTTTGTCGACAAGGACGGCGTGGTCAAACTGCGCAAACCGTCCCCGTGGAGCGTGCGCGAGATCGGCCGCTCGATCGACAAAACCCCCTTGCGCGAACGCGAAATCCGCGAACGGCGCGAGGGCGGCTGAAGGCTTTTGCCACGCCTCAAACCACCGGCGCAGAACGCCGGTGAGACCTGAGGGTATGTCAAAAGCGCGGTCATGATCATTCGAACTCGATGATCACTTCGTCTACGGCGAGGCTATCGCCCGGGCCTGCGTTGATCTTGGCAACAGTGCCCTTCTTCTCGGCGCGCAGGATGTTTTCCATCTTCATCGCCTCAATGGTGCACAGCGCCTGACCCTCCTGGACCTCCTGACCGACTTCCACGTCGATCTTCACAACCAGACCCGGCATCGGGCAGAGCAGCATTTTAGACGTGTCCGGCGGCAGTTTTTCCGGCATCAGCTTGGCCAGCTCGGCCTGACGCGGACGGCGCACATGGACCTTCAAATCCGCACCCCGGTTTCGAATGCGGAATCCGCCCGAGACCTTGCCAACTTTCAGAACCAGAGGGCTTCCATCCACATTCAGCACTGCCAGCTGATCGCCCGGTGTCCAGTCAGATGCGACGCGGACGGTCGAGCCGTCCTCGAACTTGACGGTCGCGCCTTCCTTGTCTGCGTTGACCTGAACGGCAAAATCATGACCCTCCAGCGAAACGACCCAGCGCTTGCCGACCTTGCGTTCGTGGTTGTCCATCCGGCCCGAGACACGGGTCCGGCGAATCTCACCCACCCGGTGCATCGCCGCGCATGAGGCCGCGATACGGCGCAGGTCGCCTTCGGGCAGCGTCACGCCTTCGAACCCGTCCGGGTATTCTTCGGCGATAAAGGCGGTGGTCATGTCACCGCTGACGAATTTCGGGTGATCCATCACCGCCGACAGGAACGGCAGGTTGTGGCCAATCCCTTCAACCTCGAAACTGTCCAGCGCCACGCGCATCGCCTCAATCGCGGCTTCGCGGGTCGGGGCCCATGTGCAAAGCTTGGCGATCATCGGATCGTAGTACATGCTGATCTCGCCGCCCTCATAAACGCCGGTATCGTTGCGCACGGCAGCCTCACCCTCGGGCGCGTCGCCTTGCCATTTGCCATTGACCAGCATCGGACCGGCGGCGGTTTCCTGCGGCGGGCGATAGCGGGTCAGACGGCCGATCGAGGGCAGGAAGTTGCGATAGGGATCTTCGGCATACAAACGGTTCTCGATCGCCCAGCCTGTCAGCGTTACATCATCCTGCGTGATGGTCAGCTTTTCGCCATTCGCCACGCGGATCATCTGTTCCACCAGATCGACACCGGTGATTAGCTCCGTCACCGGGTGTTCCACTTGAAGACGGGTGTTCATCTCAAGAAAGTAGAAGTTCTTTTCGCCATCGACGATGAATTCCACCGTACCCGCGCTGGAATAGCCCACGGCCTTGGCCAGCGCGACGGCCTGTTCGCCCATTGCCTTGCGAGTGTCGGGATCCAGGAAGGGCGACGGGGCCTCTTCTACGACTTTCTGGTTCCGGCGCTGGATCGAGCATTCGCGTTCGCCCAGATAGATTCCGTTGCCATGGCTGTCACACAGAACCTGAATTTCGATGTGGCGCGGTTGGGTCACAAATTTCTCGATAAAGATCCGGTCGTCACCGAACGAGTTCGCGGCCTCGTTCTTGGACGATTGGAACCCCTCGCGGGCCTCTTCGTCATTCCAAGCGATCCGCATGCCCTTGCCACCGCCGCCGGCGCTGGCTTTGATCATGACGGGGTAACCGATGTCGTTCGAGATCTTGACCGCCTCATCGGCGTCTTCGATCAGGCCCATATAGCCGGGTACGGTGGAAACACCGGCCTCCTGCGCGATCTTTTTCGAGGTGATCTTGTCACCCATGCTTTCAATCGCACCAACCGGGGGGCCGACGAATGCCACGCCTTCGGCGTCGAGCGCCTCGGCGAATTTGGCGTTCTCCGACAAGAAGCCATAGCCGGGATGGACGGCCTGTGCGCCGCTCTGGCGGATGGCATCCATGACCTTGTCGATTACGATATAGGACTGGTTGGCAGGCGGCGGACCGATATGGACAGCCTCATCCGCCATCGACACGTGCAGAGCGTTCTTGTCCGCGTCCGAATAGATGGCGACGGTGCCGATACCCATTTTGCGGGCGGTCTTGATAACCCGGCAGGCGATCTCGCCCCGGTTGGCGATCAGGATCTTATTGAACATGGAACGTCCTTTGGCTTGGTGTTCTGGAAACGCAAAAAGCCGCCGCAGGGAGGACATCCCCACGTCGGCGCAATGCGTGACGACGGACGGAGCGGCTTGCGCCCCGAAAATTCGCGTTAGTTACAGGTGTTCTGCGTCTTACAGTACAGCACGTTGCCTGCGGCCCCGACGGCCGCACCGACCAACGGATCGGCACTGAGAACGGCTGCCCCGACAGCACCCGCGCCGCCGCCCAGGATGGCCTGTTCGCCGAGAGTATCGCCGCAGGCCGCGAGGCCCGCACAGGTTGCCAGTGCAAGGAACACTTTTGAGATACGCATGATGTCTGCCTCGTAGTTTTTTGTATTGCTCTTAAAGGCAGATGCAGGAACTCGGTACCGTTATTCAATAACAACGAGGTAAAATCTGCGTTTTGCGCAGGTTTATGCCCATTCAGGCCAGTTTTTTGTGCAAAGAAAAACGCGGACAGGACAATGTGGGGAACACAAGCCTGCCCGCGCAAGGAAGGGGTACGGAATAGTAGGTGCATGTGCGACGCAGGCAAAGTAGTGTCGCACGGCTGGATCAAAATGCACTGCACAATCTTGTCTGCAAACAAGTTATTGTTTCCACCTAAGATTCCGGCCAGAATCTGCCCAACAGGCGAAACTCCGCGCAAATTCATGCCGACCAGAGTTGTGCGATTTTGCTGCGTCGACCCCGCCCAAACCGTCACAGTTTCGTTACACTTCCCTGCCGCTGGCCTGATTTCTGCACCCGCAATATCACGGGCGATCACTCCCGTTCGCAGATTATTTTTGCGCATATGCTGTGGGTTAACCGATCTGTTCACCTTGCCGTGAATCACGACCTTATTTTCAGCACAAATACTTGAGCAAAAACGCGTTTTCAGTCCCTCTTTCGTGATTTCCCTGATCGCTGGGCGCGTGGAACTTTGGCCACGCACACTCGCAAACAAGGAAACACCCACATGTTTACAAAGAGAAAAAAGGCAATCCTGCTCGCTGCCACTGCGTTTAGTGTGACCAGCACGCTTGCCTTTGCTCAGGACGCTCAAACCCAGGCCGAGCTTGATGCTCTGCGGGCTCGGGTCGAAGCGCTCGAGGCTTCTAGCGCCGGTCCGGCGAATGGCGATTTCCGCCTTGGGAACACCAGCCTGGACCTTTACGGCTACATCAAAGCCGACTTCTTTTATGATTTCGACTTCGACCAGGGCGACACCGCGTTCGTGAACGTCATCGGCGAGCCTTCGACCGCAACCAGCGGAACCTTCGGCAGCACCGTACGCCAGTCGCGCATCGGCCTGCGCACCAGCACGCCCAGTGCCCTGGGTGACATCGGCGGTCAGTTGGAGCTCGACCTTTTTGCCTCCAACGGCACGGCCGAACTGCGCCTGCGTCACGCCAACATTACCATTGGTGACAATTGGCTGATCGGTCAGTACTGGACCAACTTCCAGCCGCTGGACACCTACCCTACGTCGGTTGAATTCAACGGCCCGGTCGGCATCGCCTTCGCCCGTCAGCCGCAAATCCGCTATACCAACAGCTTCGGCACGAACACTGAGTTCAGCGTATCGCTCGAGGAAAACGTCAGCGGCTCGAACTCGAACGACCCGGTTTTGACCGCGGCGGCTGAATACAATGATGGTACTTACGTCGCGCGTATCTCGGGCCTCTACGGTAAAGCCGAAACCAGCGATGGTGCCACCGAAGTGGACCAGTGGGGCGTGACCCTGTCGGGATCGGTTCGCCCATGGGAAGGCGGTCTGTTCCAGGTCAACTACGTGACTGGTCAGGCGATCGGCCCCTACCTGATCGGCCTTGGCAATGCCATCGTCAACGGTGAGGCCAATGACGTCGACGGCTACACGATCGAGCTCCGTCAGGATCTGGGTGAGAAATGGAATGTCGGCATCGCCTATGGTCGGGAAGACTATGACCTGGCGACCAACAGCTTCTCGGATGGCAGCGGATCCCTCAACTTCACCGAGTTGGAGACAATCCACGTCAACGCCTTCTATCAGGCGACCGACAGTCTGACGCTGAGCGCCGAGTATATCTATGGTGAGCGCAACGACGCAACAACCGGTGACACCTTCGACGGCAGCCGGGTTCAGGTCGCCGCGCAGCTGAACTTCTGACGCCACATACCCGCCCTGCCCGACTTCGGGCAGGGTTTTACCCAAGCAGGCAAGGATATGAGACGCAGCGTGGATCACCGCTCAGCCCGCTCCAAAGACTTCGGGAAAAGACGCACGTGCCGCGTCCAGATCAATTACCAACAACGCATCATAGCTTGCCGGGTCGAACGGATCTTCGGCTGGCACGACTTCACGCTCAAATAGCCAGCTTAGACGTCCTGCATCCAGATTGCCGCGCTCAAAGGGCTGATCCTCGAAGTTCTGCCAAAGCGCCTCCATAAAGGCGACATCTGCGCGACGGTCCGCAGGTTTTCGGTCGCGGAACCGCTCTCGCCGGGTGATCGGCGTCACGCCCTTTGGGTTGGCACGGCGGATGGTGAATTGAAAATCCGTACCCGGCAGACGGCCCGGAAAGCCCCGATGTTTCAACATCCTGGCACCTCGTTGACTGCTGTAATCGGGAACAACAATTCGCACCCGTAAGGGGTAAAAGTCATAGCGCGCACCTCCAAAGCCGCATCCGTTGTCTGAAGCACCCTGAATTCATGACGACAGATCATGGTCAGAGCCCCTCCCAGATACACCGGGACTGCTCCAGCCGGTAGGCTTCGAAAAACTGAGTTGCATCTGGGGCGGCATCGCCGAATTGGATCGGACGGTCGGACAGTGAAATCACCACCAGGGCCGGGTCCAAATCATGTTGGGCGACATAGGCAACCGCCAGCGTCTGGCACAGATGCTCCATATCGTTCGAGGCCACGTCATAGCCGATCCGCCCAACCGTCGCGCCGATCTTCGGGGCGATGAACCGGAACCGCACCCACAGCTCACCAGGATTGTTGTCCAACAGAACGTCGCTCAGATGCACGGGTTGGCCTGAAGGCACGGGCAGAGAGATTTCGGCCACTGAAATGTTTGGCAGAGACAGGATGCTGAACATCAGACCCAAGGCGCGACCCCGGACCCGCCGATGGCAGGCTCCTCCTTCCGGGATCGCGCGCGCAGTGCTATGTGCCCGCGCGGTTCTATGTCTGATGGACCGGATCATTCGACGATTTTTCGTTCGTTGTCAATTCTGCCTTGATTTCGGGCAAATTGCGGAGGAGTACCGCAATTTTCGGCGGATTTGGGTGGGTCGCCCCACCCCGCACGCTCAGAGAGGGATGTTGTCGTGCTTTTTCCACGGGTTTTTCAACTGCTTGCCGCGCAAGCTGGCAAAAGCCCGCGAGACACGACGGCGCGTTGATTGCGGCATGATCACCTCGTCCACAAAGCCGCGTTCAGCCGCCACAAATGGGTTGGCGAAACGGTCTTCGTAGTCGGAGACATGCTGCGCGGTCTTTTCAGCGTCGCCGAGGTCAGCGCGGTGGATGATCTCGGTCGCGCCTTTCGCACCCATCACCGCGATCTCGGCCGTGGGCCACGCATAGTTGAAATCGCCACGCAGATGTTTCGAGGCCATCACAACATAAGCACCACCGTAGGCTTTACGGGTGATCACAGTCACTTTCGGCACGGTCGCTTCACCGTACGCATAAAGCAGCTTGGCACCATGCTTGATCACGCCGCTATATTCCTGTTGCGTTCCGGGCAGGAAGCCGGGCACGTCCACCAGCGTCAGAATCGGGATCTCGAAACAGTCACAGAAGCGCACGAACCGCGCCGCCTTGCGCGAGCTGTCGATATCCAGACATCCGGCCAGAACCATGGGCTGGTTGGCCACAACACCGACGGTTTGCCCTTCCAGGCGGATGAAGCCAGTGACGATGTTCTTGGCGAAGTCTTCCTGAATCTCGTAAAAATCGCCTTCATCCGCGATCTTCGTGATCAGTTCCTTCATGTCGTACGGTGTGTTCGGATTGTCCGGAACCAAAGTATCCAACGAGGTTTCGACACGGTTGGGATCGTCAAAGAAAGGCCGAACCGGAGGTTTTTCCTGGTTGTTGAGCGGCAGAAAGTCGACCAGTCGGCGCACCTCGGCCAAAGCTTCGACATCGTTTTCAAACGCCCCATCCGCGACCGAGGACTTCTTGGTATGCGTAGAAGCTCCACCCAGTTCCTCAGCTGTGACGACCTCATTCGTGACGGTCTTCACCACGTCTGGGCCGGTGACGAACATGTAGGACGAGTCTTTCACCATGAAGATAAAGTCCGTCATCGCCGGGCTGTATACCGCGCCACCCGCACAGGGGCCCATGATCACGCTGATCTGAGGTACCACGCCGGACGCGGTGATGTTGCGCTGGAACACTTCGGCATAACCCGCGAGCGAGGCGACGCCTTCCTGGATTCGCGCACCACCCGAGTCGTTGATCCCGATGATCGGCGCGCCGTTCTGCACGGCCATATCCATGATCTTACAGATCTTCTGCGCATGCGTTTCCGACAGCGAACCACCAAACACGGTGAAATCCTGGCTGAACACGTAGACCATACGGCCATTGATCGTGCCCCAGCCGGTGACCACACCATCCCCGGCAGGCTTTTGTTTTTCCATCCCGAATTCGGTGCAACGGTGGCTGACAAACATGTCAAATTCTTCAAAACTGCCTTCGTCCAGTAGCAGCTCGATCCGTTCGCGCGCGGTCAGCTTGCCCCGCCCATGCTGCGCGTCGATCCGCTTTTGCCCACCACCCAGACGGGCCGCGTTGCGGCGTTCTTCAAGCTCGGAAAGGATGTCTTTCATGGCGATAGTCCCCTGTGAAATCTGACCGGACCCTACAGTGAGCAACCCTTCAGCCAAAGATATTTTCGGCAAATTTGCAAAGTTTTGAAAATCTCGTTTGCTCAAACTGTAAATTTGCGAATTTTTACCAACAGCATCAAGCGTCTGGCCTTTGCCTACTCAACAGCTATACAAGCGAACCATGCAGTTCAGAACGTCGTCGGCTTATCGCACACCACCCACAATCGGCACTTTGGTTCTTCTCTCGGGACTGTCGGCGCTGAGCATGAATCTATTCCTGCCAAGCCTGCCGAACATGGCCCTGCATTTCGACACGCATTACAAGGTCATGCAACTGTCGATCGCCCTTTATCTGCTGGTAAACGCGGTCCTGCAGATCATCATCGGGCCAATTGCAGACAAGGCGGGACGACGCCCGGTTTTGCTTTGGGGACTCGCACTCTTTCTGCTGGCGACACTTGGCTGCATCTACGCACCAACAGCCGAGGTGTTCCTACTTTTCCGCATGTGTCAGGCAGTCGTGGTGGTCGGGATGGTCCTCAGCCGGGCCGCGGTGCGGGACATGTATGATCAGGATCAGGCCGCCTCTATGATCGGATATGTCACCATGGGAATGGCCGTTGTCCCGATGATTGGCCCGGCCATAGGCGGGTTGCTGGAAGAGAGCTTTGGCTGGAAAGCGAATTTCTGGCTGCCCTTCGCTTTGGGCGCCCTAACCCTTGCCCTTACCTATTTCGATTTCGGGGAAACCTCAGCCAAAAGCGGCAAAACCCTGCTACAGCAATTTCGGGAATACCCCGAGCTGCTGATGTCTCCCCGGTTCTGGGGCTATTCGCTCTCCTCGGCCTGCTCATCAGGCGCGTTCTTTGCCTATCTGGGCGGAGCGCCCTTCATCGGAACCGAAGTCTTCGGGATGAGCGCCGCCGAAGTCGGGATCTATTTTGGCGCGCCTGCATTGGGCTATTTTCTGGGCAACTTCTTCAGCGGGCGGTATTCGGTCAGGTTCGGTATCAACCGCATGGTACTTTGGGGAACCTGGCTGAACGCCGCCGGCGTCGCCCTGTCTGCCGCTTTGTTCCTGACGGGCTTCGGAACAGCGCTCAGCTTTTTCGGTTTCATGACGTTCGTCGGACTGGGCAATGGCATGACGATTCCAAATGCAACATCTGGCGCCTTGTCTGTGCGGCCACATCTGGCCGCCACCGCCTCAGGCCTCAGCGGAGCAATCATGCTGGGTGGAGGGGCAGGCCTGAGCGCATTGGCAGGAGCCCTGCTAACCGTTGAAACGGGCGCAATGCCCCTGCTCTGGCTTATGTTGGTCACGGCGATCCTTGCTATCGCCGCCATTGCTTCAGTTATTTGGCGCGAACGACAATTGGGCCTCTAAGCCGCCTTGCCCCCGGGGGTTTGCAAAGTTAACGTGTCAAAATAGAAAATTTGCAAAGGCACGCCCATGGCCACCCAAAAACTCTATGCCGGCGCTAAATTGCGCGAAATGCGCACGCGCCTAACACTGACCCAGAAGGAATTTGCCACAAAACTGGGTGTTTCCCTGCCCTACCTGAACCAGATGGAGAACAACAACCGGCCGATTTCGACCACGGTTGTTTTGGCTTTGGCGCAGGAGTTCGGCATGGACGTGACCGAACTGAGTACGGGCGATAGCGAACGACTGGTCTCGGATATGCGTGAGGCGCTGGCCGATCCGGTCTTTGCCGACGATATCCCCCCACTAGCTGATCTGCGCCTAACCGCGTCGAACGCCCCTGCCCTTGCCCGTGCTTTTATCGAGTTGCACCGAAGCTATCGCCAAACCCACGAACGCCTCGCCTCACTAGACGAAGCGCTAGGCCGCGAAGACTCCCGCACCCAAGCCAGCCCATGGGAGGAAGTTCGCGACTTCTTCCACTATTGCGACAACTATATCGACGCGGTTGACCGCGCAGCCGAACTGTTCGCCAAACGCGCCGACGGCCCGGGCGGTATCCGTCAGGCCGCCCTGCAAAGCCTGGAAGAACGCGGCATTCAAGTGATCTTCTCAGACATCAACCCATTGCGCAGCTACGACAAGGAAAGCAGAACCCTGCGCCTGTCCTCGCGCGCTGCGCCGCAAACGCAGGTCTTTCAGCTGCTGCTTCAGGTTGCCCTGATCAGTCAGGATAAACTATTAGAGGCCACGCTCGATTTCGCAAAATTCCAGAGCGAAGAGGCCCGCGCCATCGCCAAAATCGGCCTTGCCAACTACTTTGCCGGCGCGTCCCTGATGCCCTACAGCGCGTTTCTTGCCGCCGCGCAAGAGGATCGTCATGATCTGGAGATGCTGAGCAACCGCTTTGGAGCCTCAATCGAACAAGTCGCGCACCGCTTGTCCACGTTGCAGCGGCCCGGCGCAAAAGGCATCCCGTTCTTCTTCGTCCGCGTGGATCAAGCCGGAACGATAACTAAACGCCACTCGGCCACTCGGCTGCAATTTGCCCGCTTTGGCGGTGCCTGCCCACTGTGGAACGTCCACCGCGCGTTTGAAACACCCGGGCATTTCCTGCGGCAACTGGCGGAAACACCTGACGGTGTCCGCTATATCTCGCTAGCAAGGGATGTTTCAAAACCCGGCGGCTCATTCGGTGCGCCGGTGCGCCGCTATGCCATCGCATTGGGCTGCGAAACCCGCCATGCCGAAGCACTGGTTTACGCTGACAATCTGGATATCAACAACGCCAGCGCCTATGAACCGATCGGCATTTCCTGCCGCATCTGCGAGCGTGCAAATTGCCACCAACGCTCGGTTCCGCCTCTGGAACGGCGCTTGGCCATCGACACTCATACCCGAGGCACACTGCCCTATGAGGTCACTTGATCTTCATCTGGCCAAAATATCCCGGGGGTGCGGGGGCAGAGCCCCCGCTGTTGGCGTTAAGCCTTGGACACGATCGCCCAGATTTCATCCTTAAGCGCGGCGCGTTTCTTTCGCATCTCGCCCTCGGCCAGTTCTTCTACCGGCTCGATATTGGTTTCGGCGCGGTGAACGCGGCGGTTAATTTCGTGATACTCTTCAGCCAGCCGCGCAAAATGAGCGTCCGTCTGCTTGAGCTGGCTCATCACCTCAACTTTGTCCGGAAACTCTTCAGCCAGTTCATGCGGGGTGTGGGACATTCCTGTTCGCTCCTGAATAAATGTCGTTGCGATTCAGGTTTATCGGATGTCGCCCCACCCCACTTTGACGCGGATCAAATCAGCGCTGTGCGACCTCCCATTGCGGGTGAATCCATGGGCGGTCATTGGCCTTCGGCAGTGCATCCTTGCCCAGCAGGTGATCCGACATCTTCTCACCAACCATGATCGACGGCGCGTTGAGGTTGCCATTGGTGATCTGCGGGAAGATTGAACTGTCAGCCACGCGCAAGCCATCCACACCGATAACACGGCCTTCGGGGTCGACCACGGCGTTCTTGTCATCCGCGCGCCCCATCCGGCAGGTGCCACAGGGATGATAAGCGCTTTCGGCATGCTCTGCGATGAAGGCATTCAGTTCCTCATCCGTCTGCACTGAGGCGCCGGGCTGAATCTCTTTGCCCGCATAGGGTTTGAAGGCGTCCTGACCAAAGATCTCACGGGTGAGGCGGATACATTTGCGGAAGTCTTCCCAGTCTTTTTCATGGCTCATGTAGTTGAACCGGATCACCGGCGCGTCTTCAGCCTTGTTCGACCGCAAAGTCACAGCCCCACGCGACGGAGACCGCATCGGCCCCACATGCGCCTGGAACCCATGCCCCTCGGCTGCGGCCTGACCGTCGTAGCGCACTGCAATCGGCAGAAAGTGGTACTGGATGTCGGGGTATTCCACACCCGGGTTCGACCGGATGAACGCCGCGCTCTCGAACTGGTTCGAGGCGCCAAGACCGGTTTTGGTGAACAGCCACTGTGCCCCAATCAGACCTTTGCTAAACAGGTTCCAGTGCTTGTAAAGCGTGATCGGCTGCAACGAGGCTTGCTGGATATACAGCTCCAGATGGTCCTGCAGGTTCGCACCCACGCCGGGGCGATCAGCGATCACGTCGATGCCATGCTCAGCCAGATGCGACGCCGACCCGATCCCCGAGAGCATCAGTAGTTTTGGCGAGTTGATCGATGAGGCCGCCAGAATAACCTCACGCCGGGCACGAATGACCTCTTTCTTGCCGCCACGCACTAGTTCGACACCAACTGCGCGACCTTCTTCCATCACAACGCGCGACGCCAAACCTTTGACGAGGTCGCAGTTGGGACGTTTCAGAGCAGGTCGCAGATAGGCATTAGCCGCCGACCAGCGCCGTCCTTTCCAGACGGTCTGTTCCATCGGGCCGAAGCCTTCCTGCTTTTCGCCGTTATAGTCGCCCGTGACTTCATAGCCCGCTTGCTGACCGGCATCGACGAAGGCCTGGAACAGAGGGTTTTTTCGCGGACCGCGTGACACATGCAGCGGACCATCCTTGCCGCGCCATTCCGGGTCACCGCCATGGCCACCATCATGCCAGTTTTCCATGCGTTTGTAGTAAGGAAGCACATCCGCATAGGACCAGCCATCCGCCCCCATATCCGCCCAAGTGTCAAAATCCCGGGCATGGCCACGCACATAGACCATCCCATTGATCGAGGACGATCCACCGATCACCTTGCCGCGCGGACAGGCCATCCGGCGGTTGTTCATGTTGGGTTCGGGTTCCGAGCTGAATCCCCAGTCATAAAGCGACATGTTCATCGGGTAACTCAGCGCCGCGGGCATCTGAATGAAGGGCCCGGCATCCGTGCCCCCATGTTCAATCACCAGAACCGAGGCCCCGGCCTCGCTCAGGCGATAGGCCATCGCACAGCCGGCAGAGCCAGCACCCACAATGACAAAATCTGCTTCCATTTCACGTCTCCATAGATCCGCCGTGAGAGGTTTCGAAACCTGCTCTGCCTCCGGCGGGCGTATTTTCAATAATAAGAAGAGGTCACTCGCCGCGCGGGAACCGCTGGCTTTCCTCGACAATATTCAGGTCCATGTGGTTGCGCATGTAGCGCTCGGATGCCTTTTGCAGCGGCTGGTAGTCCCAGGGGTAGTACCCACCCTGCCGCAACGCCTCATAGACAACCCAGCGGCGCGCCTGACTGGCACGGACATCCGCATCAAACCGGTCCAGATCCCAGCGCGCCTCGGACTTGGCGCGCAGGGTTTGCAAGGTTCCGGCATGCACGGGATCATCGGCGAGGTTGTTCTGTTCATGCGGGTCGGCCTCAAGATCAAACAGCTGATCGGGGTCCAGAGCGCAACGATTGTATTTCCACTTGCCGTAGCGCAACGAGACCAGTGGCGCATAGGAGGCCTCGGCCGCGTATTCCATCGCCACAGGGGCTGTCCGCTCCTGCCCTTTGGCCAGAGGCACGAGGTCTTCGCCATCCGTCCATGGGGCAATCTCGGCCATATCAACACCGGCTAGCGCGCCCAGAGTCGGGGTCACGTCGATGGTGGACACAGGCGTTTCAATCAGTCCGGCAGGTAAATCCGGTGCCGAGATCATCAGTGGCACTCGCGACGAGCCCTCGAAGAACGTCATCTTGAACCACAACCCGCGTTCGCCCAGCATGTCGCCATGGTCCGAGACAAACATGATGATCGCCTCTTGGCGTGTCGTCTCCAGCACTTCGAGGATCTCGCCGATCTTGTCGTCCAGGTACGAGATATTGGAGAAATACGCGCGGCGGGACTTGCGGATATCTTCCTCGGTGATGTCGAAGCTGCGCCAGTCATTCGCGTCGAAAATCCGCTTGGAATGCGGGTCCTGGTTGTCATAGCCAAGGTCAGAGATCTCGGGTAGCAGATGCTCGCAATCCTCATAGAGATCCCAGTATTTGCGACGCGCAACATAGGGATCATGCGGATGGGTAAAGCTGACGGTCATAGCCCAGGGACGGTCGTCCTTGCCGCGCGCCAGATCATAGAGCTTGGCCTTGGCGTGGTAAGCGACCTCGTCGTCATATTCCATCTGGTTCGAGATTTCGGCCACACCCGCGCCGGTGACGGAACCCATGTTGTGATACCACCAGTCGATCCGCTCACCCGGTTTACGGTAATCCGGAGTCCAGCCGAAATCAGCGGGGTAGATATCGGTAGTCAGGCGGTCTTCGAACCCGTGCAACTGGTCTGGCCCGACAAAATGCATCTTGCCCGACAGACAGGTGTAGTACCCCGCGCGGCGCAGATGGTGGGCATAGGTCGGGATATCGCTGCGGAACTCGGCTGCGTTGTCATAAACCCCCGTGCGTGAGGGCAACTGACCCGACATGAAGCTCGCCCGTCCGGGCGCGCAAAGCGGTGAGGCCGTGTAAGCATTGGCAAAACGGGTCGAGCGCTCGGCCAGTTTCTTCAGGTTCGGCGCGTGCAACCAGTCGGCCGGACCATCGGGAAACAAGGTGCCGTTCAGCTGATCCACCATCAGGATCAGAATGTTAGGTTTTGTCATTTTTCGCCCTCGAGCAGAGTATTCAGGACGCGCAAGGCGTGATTGGCAGCCAGCTGAGGCTCTTCCGGGGCGCTCAGCGCCGAGTGGATATACAGCCCGTCGATCAAGGCAATCATGGTCTCGGCCGCGTTGACCGGTTCGGCAATTTGCGGGCGCAGCGCATGGATCAGGTTCGAGCGGATGCGCGCCTGATAGACCTTCCACAACCGCAGAGCATCATCATTGGTTTGCGCAAGGACATAGAATGTCATCCAGGCCGCAATCACGTCCGGGGTAAAACACGAATGGGCAAAACAGGCACGGATGATGGCCTGCGCCCGTTGGTCGGGGGCCGCGGCGGCCAACTCGGTCCGGGCTTCCTTACCGAAATCCGTCAGGATTTGCCGCATGGCGGCCAGAAAGATCTGATCCTTACCGCCGAAATAATGATGCGCCAGTGCGCTGGACATGCCTGCGCGTTTGGCGATCTGGCTGACGGTCACATCCAGAGATTTCTGTACGCCCAATTCGGCAATCGTCGCACGAACGATCGCATCACGGCGTATAGGCTCCATTCCGACTTTTGGCATCGCGTCCCCCTGGGCAACAGGATTTCCCGACGACGCTAGGCGCTTTTTATTGACTCGTCAATCAATCTCGTTTTCGGACGGATGTTTTCATGCTTTGGGTGCAAAAGCCGATGGTGTCACATCGCGTTTGTTCAGCATCGCTTCGCGCCAGGAAATGAAGCTGACGGCGGTCAGGATCAGCGTACCGCCAGCCACGACCCAGATGTCAACGCTTTCGTGGAACACCATGGCTCCGACAATCGTCGCCCAGATAAGCTGCAGGAAGGTGACCGGCTGAGTCACCGCAACCGGCGCGGCCTGCAGCGCCAATGTCATGAAATAGTGCCCTGCCGTTGCAAAGCTTGCGACCAGAAACAGCACCCCGATGTCCCGCAGAGTGGGCGGCGACCAGACCGCGATTGCAAAGGGGATCAAGGCCAGCGTCACCCAGATCGACAGATGGGCCACCACGACCGAGGGCGGGATATCCCGCACCAACAGTTTGGCCAGCAGGTAGGACCCACCCAGCGTCAGCGCTGCTCCCAGCATGGCGAGATGCCCGCTGGAGACCTCACGAAAGCCGGGGCGCAGAATGATCAACACGCCAATCAGGGCGACCAAAATGGCAGCCAATCGGCGAAAGGCCAACTTCTCACCCAGAAACAGGGCCGCGCCAAGTGTGACATAGACCGGGGTCATGTAGTTCATGGCCGTCACCTCGGCCAAAGGAATGCGAGTCATCGCGAAAAACCACAGCATGACCGCCACCCCGTGGATGACCCCTCTTAGCCCGAATAATGAAAGTTCGCGCTTCGTCAGCCGCGTTGCCAGGATCGATCGCAGAGCAGGCAACAGAAACACCAACCCAAGGACGTAGCGCAAAAACGCAGCCTGAATCGGGTCCATGGTCGAGCCGAGTGATTTCACCAGCGCCGTCATGACTACAAAGGCCAGACCCGCAGCGAACATCCAGAACATTCCCACTACGGGGCGCGAAGGGGCGGAAGCTGTTGTCATGTTCCCGGTTGAACACCGAATTCACCGGCAGAACAACCCTTCACATGACAAGTAACTTCCACGCAATTCCCAGCATCACTATCCCTATCAACGCGTCCAGCACCTGCCATGCGCGTGGGCGTGCGAAAAACGGCGATAGTATCCTGGCCCCGTAGCCCAGCGTGAAGAAGAAAACAAAGCTTGAGGTCACGGCCCCAATGGCAAAGCTGAACCGGTCGTCATACTGGGCCGAGATCGAGCCGATCAGCACCACGGTATCCAGATAGACATGCGGATTCAGCCAGGTGAAGGCCAGCACGGTCAGCATCGCCGACCGCAGGCTTGTGCGTTGGTTCTCGCCCAGTTCCATCGCCGCCCCGCCCTGCCAGGCCGACCACAGGCTGCGCAGCCCGTACCATGTCAGAAACGCGGCGCCGCCAAAGCGCATCACCGTCTCAAACCACGGCGCGGCCTGTGCCAACGTGCCAAACCCGGCGATTCCGGCGGTAATCAGGATCGCGTCTGATACGGCACAGGTCAGGCACAGGATAAACACATGCTCGCGCCGCAGACCCTGCCTGAGGATGAACGCATTCTGCGCACCAATGGCCAGAATCAGGCTGAAGCTAAGAACAAAACCAGCGATGAGGGGGGCGGACATGAAACCTCCTGTCGTTTGAAGGTTTGACTAGCGGCTCCACCTCGGCCTATCAAATTAAAGATACTGAACAGGATTAAGTCTGACTAATGCTGATCGATCCACATCACCTGAACGCGCTGGCCGCGATTCTGCGGCACGGGAGCTTTGACGCGGCGGCCTCCGAGCTGTCCGTCACGCCCTCGGCAATATCCCAACGGATCAAAGCGTTGGAGGATCGCATCGGCACCAGCCTGATCAATCGCGGCTCTCCCTGCACCGCCACGCCTGCCGGGCTGCGGATTTCCAAACATGCCGAGGATATCGGGCTGCTGGAGTCCCAACTTGCACGCGACCTGACCCTAGAGAGCGGCCCCGGTCCGGCGCGGGTGCGCATCGCCCTTCCGGCCGATGTTTTGGCCGCGTGGTTCATCGATTTGATGACGCAGGTGCCGGACCTGTTGTTCGATCTGGTGATCGACGATCAGGAGCATTCGGCAGACTGGCTGCGCCGGGGCGAGGTTAGCGCCTCAATCACCGTCGGAGGGCAACCGGTCACTGGATGTGATACACATGCCCTTGGCGCGATGCGGTATCTCGCGACGGCAAGCCCGGAATTTACCAAGCGCTGGTTCAGTGAGGGATTGTCCGCGCGGTCGCTGGCACAAGCGCCCTGCCTAGTATTCAATCGCAAGGACAGCCTTCAAAGGGTCTGGATTTCGGCCCAAACCGGGCAGCGACTGTCGCCGCCTTCGCATTTCATCCCTTCCTCCCATGGGTTTGTCGATGCCGCTATTGCAGGATTGGGTTGGGGCATGAACCCCGAGCCCCTGGTGCGAGACGCTTTGCAGGATGGCAGGCTTTGCGAAGTCGCGCCCGATGCGCCTTTGGACGTGCCCCTCAATTGGCAGATTGGGCGCGTGTTGTCATCTGCCCTGACCCCCTTGACCAAAGCTGTAAAACAAGCCGCTGCAAAGGCCTTGATCCCGGATGCCGACCGCCAGATAAACAGCAAAAATCCGGAGTAAGACAATGTTCTCACGCGATGCGCTCAGCTATGATCCGATCCCTCTGCCCGACCGATGCGAGATGAGCGATGCCGAGATGCAGCAAGCCGCCCAGGCATTCTACGACAAGATGCGCCAGCGCCATACCGTTCGAGATTTCATCGACCGCCCCGTTGATCGCGAAGTAGTTCAGACCTGCTTGCGGACCGCAGGCACCGCGCCATCCGGGGCCAACCATCAGCCATGGCATTTTGCCGCCATCGCTGACCCGCATTTGAAACAGCGCATCCGGGAAGAGGCCGAAGAAGAAGAACGTCGCTTCTATGCCGGCGGCGCAGGGGATGAGTGGATCAAAGCGCTTGAACCCATCGGGACCAACGCGGTCAAAGAACACCTGACCATTGCCCCCTGGCTGATCGTGGTTTTCGCCCAGCGCTGGGGTGAGTTCGAGGATGGCACGCGGTACAAAAACTACTACGTCCCGGAAAGCGTCAATATCGCAACGGGCTTTCTGTTGGCTGCCCTTCATCACGCCGGGCTTTCGACACTGACGCACACGCCGAACCCGATGAAATTCCTGAATGACGCGCTGGGGCGACCGGCATCGGAAAAGCCGACGATGATCATCGCTGTTGGCCACCCTTCAGAGGCCGCGACTGTCCCCTCCGTTGCCAAGCTGAAGAAACCTCTGGACGAGATTTCGTCGTTCTTCTGATTGGACCTATAACGACTTCATCCGCCCTGCAAATCAGGTGTGGCAGGCTTGGGCAACACGACCAGATAACAGGCGGCGGCTGCGACTAGACTGCACAGCACAATGAACGCAACCGCCAGCGAAACCTCATGCATATGCGCGACCGCTGCCAATGCGGCTGACATGGCAACAGCGGTCAGGCGTGCAATGCTCTTGATCGCGGCAGAGGCCTGAACCCGCTGCTCTTTCGGGGCGACGTCCAGAAAGTAGAGCTTGCGCGCGCTGCTGATCCCCGTGACGGCAACCGTTGCGATGAACAGGGCAATCGCATGCAGATGAACTTCGTGGTCGATGCCCAGATAGTGAAACGCCAAAAGGACGATCCCCGTGATCGTCACCATCAAAGTCCCTGCGACCATGACGGTACGATGGGATTTCATGTTTAACAGCTGCCAAAGCGGGGCCGAGACCAGATAGCCAGACGCCGAAGACACGATCATCGCGGTCAGCCCCTTGGCTGAGCTGTGATGCGCCTCGGCCGCGATAAGGGCAAAGAACGGCACCGACAAGGACACCACGACAAGCGGCATGCGCATGACCAGGTAGCGGCGAAACCAAGCATGTTCGAACATACTTAAAATGGACTTGATATTGGCCTTCAAAGACAGGCCCAAATGTTTGGCTTCATTGGCTTCTGAACTGTTGGCCTTGCGGATCTCAAACATCGCAAGTATCGACAGTGCAGACAGCAAAAAGAACGTGGCGGATACGGCGATGACCGCCGAATGGCGCGAAAACGGCGGATTGTCCTTGGTCAGTTCATGCAGCAAAAGCGCCAAACCTATGGCGCCCAGTCCACCGGCCCCCAATTGCAAATACTGCATCATCATTCGGGATTTCGAATGCACATGATCGCCCAGTAGATCGGTTAACATGAGGTTCTGCACCTCATCGATAAGCCCGATCAGGAAAAAGACTGCGATGAAGGCAATGGCGATCAGCGGCACGATGCCTGTGGCGGCTACCCCCATGGCGACCAAAAGGCAGGTTCCGATTGCGATTTCGGTCATCGCGATCCCGCGTTTCTTCTCGGGCCGCGCGGCAATCGAACGCGCCAGAAAGAAATCCGCGATCATACTACCGACCATACGAACCGAGACCAACGCCCCCGCGATGAACATCGGCAACTCGAATGAGACTGCCAGAAACGGCAAAACCACCGACGGGCTGCCTAAGGTCCACGCGACCTGAGACAGAATGCTCTGCCCGGCCAGGACCGGGACATTGCGTTTTGCCAGATCTGACGGGTCACGCGCCATGTATCACTCTGGCATCAAAGCCAGCCTTTTTGTTTTCTCGCCCACATTTCAAAGAGTAATCGCTTGAGTCGGATCAGCCAAGCTACACTTCAGAAGCTGAAATAACAAAAGCCCGACCAAACGGGCCGGGCTTTCAGGTACCAGATGTCTGGTGTGATCAGAGCTGCGCCATGACTTCGTCAGTGGCTTCGAAATTGGTTGTCACGCGCTGAACGTCGTCGTCATCTTCCAGCGCATCGACCAGCTTCATCAGCTTCTGCATGTCTTCAAGACCCAGCTCAGTGGTCGTGGTGGGTTTCCAGACCAGCTTGGTGGATTCGGATTCGCCCAACGCCTCTTCTAGCGCATTCGACACGTCGTTCAGATCGGTATCGGCGCACCAGATGATGTGACCATCTTCCGAGCTTTCGACATCCTCGGCACCCGCCTCGATCGCTGCTTCAAAGATGGTGTCTGCGTCACCTGCATCCGACTGATAGACCACTTCACCCTTGCGGTCGAACATGAACCCGACCGAGCCGGTTTCGCCCAGGTTTCCACCGTTCTTGGAAAAGGTCGAGCGCACGGTCGAGGCCGTCCGGTTGCGGTTATCCGTCATGGTCTCGACGATCACGGCCACACCGTTGGGGCCGTAACCCTCGTACCGGATTTCTTCGTATTCATCACCTTCGCCCGCAACCGATTTCTTGATTGCGCGGTCGATCACGTCCTTGGGGACCGAGTTTGACTTGGCCTCTTTCACCGCCAGACGCAGGCGCGGGTTCTTGTCGGGATCGGGGTCGCCCATCTTGGCGGCCACGGTGATCTCTTTCGACAGTTTGGAAAACAGTTTGGACCGCGCGGCGTCCTGACGTCCCTTGCGGTGCTGGATATTGGCCCATTTGGAGTGGCCTGCCATGGTGCGTCCTCGTCATCATGTTAGCGTATTCGGCGCTCATATAGACGTTTGCGGGGCAAAGGATCAAGAGAGCGGCTTGCGAGACGCCCATCTGAGGGTAAGGTGGCCGCATGACGACCGATCAAATCATTCTGTTTGCGCTTTTCATTACAGTCTTTGGAATGCTCCTTTGGGGCCGTTTCCGGTATGACCTTGTGGCCTTCACCGCCCTGATGATCGGGGTCACGCTGGGTGTTGTGCCAGTCGACAACGCCTTTGCCGGGTTCGGGCATCCTGCAACAATCATCGTTGCCTTGGTGCTGGTAGTTTCGGCTGGGCTGGTCCGATCCGGGGCCGTATTCCTGATCACGCGCACTCTTGTGGATGCCTCGCGTGGACTTGGCGCCCATATCGCACTGATGGGCGGAATCGGCGCGGTTCTGTCGGCGTTTATGAACAACGTCGCTGCACTAGCCCTCCTGATGCCGGTCGACATACAGACCGCGCGCAAAGCGGGGCGCGCGGTGGGGCTGACGCTCATGCCGCTCAGCTTTGCGACGATCCTGGGTGGCATGGCGACCCTGATCGGGACACCGCCAAACATCATCATCGCCTCGATCCGGGCCGAGACCTTGGGCGAGCCGTTCAAGATGTTCGACTTTGCCCCCGTCGGAGGGATCGCGGCCATCGCCGGCTTGGCGTTCGTGTCGCTGATTGGCTGGCGGCTGATCCCAAACCGAGGCGCGCAGGAAGAAGCCTCCGAGGCACTGGCCGAATACATCGCCGAACTCACCCTGCCCTCCGAGTCGCCCCATATCGGCAAGCGTGTCAGCGAGCTGTACGAAGATGCCGAGAAATCCGACGTGGCAATCATTGGCCTGATCCGCGACGGCAAACGGCGCTATGGCCGATCTGCCCACGCCACTCTGAAAGAGGGCGACGCGCTGGTTCTAGAGGCGCGACCCGAAGCGCTGGATGAGTTCCGCGCGGCGCTCAAGCTGGATTTCTCGGACACTCGCCGACAAGAGATGCTGACGGCAGAAGGCGACGGGCTTGAGGTGATCGAAGTTGTCGCCACTGAGAGCGCGCGCATCACCGGCCGTACCGCACAGGGGCTAGGGCTAGCGTGGCGGCAAAGTACGGTTCTGATGGGCATCTCGCGCCAGGGTCGCCGCATCACTGAACAGGTCCGCAAGACCGAGGTCGAGGCCGGCGATATCCTGCTTCTGCTCTGCCCCCGCGACCGGGGTGTCGACGTGACAGAATGGCTGGGCTGTCTGCCATTGGCGCAGCGGGGCCTGAACGTAACGGCAAACGAAAAAGCCTGGCTCGCCATCGGCCTCTTCGCTGCCGCCGTTCTGGCGGCTAGCATCGGGTTGATCTACCTGCCCATCGCGCTGGGTTTTGTCGTGGTGGCCTACGTCCTGACCAAAATCATGCCGATCAGTGACATCTACAACCATATCGAATGGCCGGTCGTGGTGCTGCTCGGCTCGATGATTCCACTGGGCAGCGCGCTAGAGACCTCAGGCGGCACAGAACTGATCGCCAACGCCCTGATCCAGCTGACCAATGGCCTGCCCGCCTGGGCCATCCTCACCGTGCTGATGGTCGTGACGATGACGCTGTCGGACGTCTTGAACAACACGGCCACGGCTATTGTTGCCGCTCCGGTAGGCATCCAGATGGCCCGCACGCTCGAGGTCTCTCCCGATCCGTTCCTGATGACGGTTGCCGTTGCCGCCTCGGCCGCGTTCCTCACGCCGATCGGGCACAAGAACAACACGCTGGTTCTGGGGCCCGGAGGCTATCGGTTCGGTGACTATTGGCGCATGGGTCTGCCGCTTGAGATCCTGATCATCGCCGTTTCGATCCCTTCGATCCTTGTCTTCTGGCCGCTTTGATAGGTAAAGCCCGACTATGAAACGCTTTCTGATCCTCCAATTGCGCCCCGAGGCTGATGCATCGGATGCCGAATATGCCTCGATCCTCGACAAAACCGGCCTGACGCCCGAGCAAACCCACCGCATCCGGCTGGATTGCGAAGACCTGCCCAAAGGCTTGAATGTCACCGACTACGCGGGTGTCATCGTTGGCGGAGGTCCCGGCTGCGTCAGCGACGATCCAGCAACGAAATCCGAGTTGGACACAAAGATCGAAAACGCGGTCATGGGGCTGATGCCGCAGATCACCGCGCAGGATCACCCCTTTATGGGCTGCTGCTATGGGTTGGGCGTTCTGGCCGCGCATTTGGGTGGCGACGTCAGCAAGGCCAAGTTCGGCGAGCCGGTCGGCCCGTCGGCCTGCCGCCTGACAGAGGACGGCGCCGCCGATCCGTTGACTGAGGGCCTTTCGCCCAAGTTCGACGCCTTCGTCGGCCACAAAGAGGCCGTCCAGACCCTGCCCGATGGATGCGTGCATCTTGTCGCCTCGGACCCCTGCCCGTTTCAGATGATCCGCTGGGGGCAGAACGTCTACGCCACTCAGTTCCATCCGGAAGCCGATGCCAAAGACTTTGAGCAGCGCATCAACATTTACAAACACCACGGATATTTCCCTCCCGAGGACGCCCAGCGCCTGATCGATATCTGCAACGCGGCAGACGTCACACAGCCGGGCGAAATCCTGCGCCGGTTTGTAGAACGCTATAGATGACCTAACGACGCGGTTGCCTGACGGTTTCCCCCTCGCTTAGTCTGCATTGAAACGACTTTGGGAGGAGTTGTTCTTGGATTTTCTAATCAATGTCGGCCTGCCTGTTTCGCTGGCTATCATCATGCTGTCTTTGGGTATCGGGCTTGAGATCGCCGATTTCCGACGCGTCCTGACCCGCAAATACCCGTTTGCAATCGGTGCGCTGTGTCAGGTCGTGCTGCTGCCAATCGCGGCGTTTGCAACCGTTAAACTACTTGGCCTGCCGCCAGAGATTGCCGTCGGTTTCATGCTGCTCAGCTTTTGTCCGGGTGGTGTGACCAGCAACATCCTGACGAAATTTGCCAGGGGCGATGTGGCGCTTTCGGTCAGCCTGACAGCGGTGATTAGTATCCTGTCGATCCTGACTGTGCCGATCCTAGCCGCATGGACCATCGCGCATTTCATGGGCGAAGACGCGCCCGAAGTGTCGATCACTGGGCTGGCGGTTGCCATGTTCCTGATCACGACCCTGCCCGTCGCCATCGGCATCACGGTCCGCAGGTTTGCAACGGGGTTTGCAAACCGTATCGAGGGCGGGTTGTCCAAACTGGCTGGCGCTCTGTTCCTGCTGATCGTCATCGCCGCCGTGGCCGGAAACTGGCAGCTCTTTATTGAGAACCTTGGCATCATGGGCACCGGGTTGGTGTCTTTGAATATCGCCCTGCTTCTGATCGGTTTGGGCGTCTCACGCGCGGCGAACCTGTCCTGGGCCGAGTGTAAAAGCATCTCGATTGACACCGGCATCCAGAACTCGACCCTCGGGTTGACCTTGGCGGCATTGATCACGGGAACCGAGACCGGGTTCAGCACTCTGGCTTTGCCCTCGGCGGTTTATGGCGTCACTATGTATGTCGTTGTGTTCCCCTTCCTCCTTTGGTTTCGCAAACGCTGAAAGGATCTGACATGGCCAATAACACGGCAGATGCCATCGTTGTCGGAGGCGGATTGGCCGGGCTGGCGGCTGCGGCTGAGCTGGGCGACCGGGGCAAGACGGTGATCGTTGTGGATCAGGAACCAGAGAGCTTCCTGGGCGGACAAGCGTTCTGGAGCCTCGGCGGCCTGTTCATGGTCGACACGCCCGAGCAGCGCAGGATGGGCATCAAAGACAGCCACGACCTGGCTTTGCGGGATTGGATGGGCAGCGCGCAGTTTGATCGCGACGACGATCTGTGGCCTCGTAAATGGGCCGAGGCCTATGTCGAGTTCGCCGCAGGGGAAATGCGTCCTTGGCTGCACGATATGGGTCTGCGCTGGTTCCCGGTGGTTGGTTGGGCCGAGCGTGGAGGCTCCTATGCGGACGGGCATGGCAACTCGGTGCCGCGGTTTCACATCACTTGGGGCACCGGCCCAGGCGTGTTGGAACATTTCATCCGCCGCGTGAAAGAGCATGTCAGCGCCGGGCTGATCCAGCTGAAGTTCCGCCATCAGGTCAGCCACATCATCATGCAAAACGGCTGCGCCAAAGGTGTCTCGGGCGAAGTTCTGGCCGAGGATACGGTCCAGCGCGGCGCCAAAACCAACCGTGAAGAGCTGGGCGAGTTCGAATACTACGCCCCTTCGGTCATCGTCACTTCGGGCGGGATCGGAGGGAATTTTGAGATGGTCCGCAAGAACTGGCCCCGCGACCGTCTGGGCGAACCTCCGCAAGACATGGTCGCAGGTGTCCCGTTTCACGTCGATGGGCGCATGATCGCGATCAGCGAAAAGGCGGGCGGCCATGTGATCAACGGCGACCGCATGTGGCATTATACGGAAGGCGTCCGAAACTGGGATCCGATCTGGCCCGCACACGGAATTCGTATCCTGCCCGGTCCAAGCTCGATGTGGTTCGATGCCAAGGGCAACCGCTTGCAACCGCCCTGCCTGCCGGGGTTCGACACGCTAGGGACGCTGCGCGAAATTCTGAAAACAGGACACGAGTACAGCTGGTTCGTTCTGACCCAGAAGATCATCAAAAAGGAATTCGCCCTGTCGGGGTCGGAACAGAACCCAGATTTCACCTCAGGCAGTTGGAAAGAGGTAATCCGCCAGCGCATCCTGTCGGGCAGCAAAGCCACAGCCCCGGTTGAGGCGTTCAAGGAAAAGGGCGAGGATTTCATCGTCGCGAACACTCTGACCGAGCTGGTCAGCGGCATGAACCAGTTGGGCGGAGGTCTTATTGATGAGGCCCATCTGAGGGCGCAGATCGAGGCGCGGGATTCCCAGGTCGACAATCCGTTCTCGAAAGACGCTCAGATGATGGCGATTCTGGCGGCACGCAACTATCGCGGTGACAAGCTGATACGGACGGCCAAGCCGCACAAGTTCCTAGATCCCTCAAACGGCCCGTTGATTGCGGTCAAACTGCACGTGCTGACCCGCAAGACACTTGGCGGGCTGCAGACCAATCTGGACAGTCAGATGATCGGAGCGGACGGGCAAGTGGTGCCCGGCCTGTTTGCTGCCGGCGAGGTCGCCGGTTTCGGCGGCGGAGGCTATCATGGCTACAACGCGCTTGAGGGCACCTTCCTTGGCGGCTGCATCTTCTCAGGCCGCAACGCAGGGCGATCCCGCGCTGTGGCCTGACGCGTCACTGCTTGCGGACCAGTTTGATGACGGGTTCGCCCGCCTCATCCAAAAGGGCCAACGCGTCGCCCTGCACAGCGAAGGTTGTGACGCTCTGCATTGTTTTCAGGAAGGTGCGTTCGATCTCATCCAAAGGTGGCGGGCAAGCCATAAGGGTGGCCGCCATATTATCAGGAAACTCGATGCGGTTGCCTGAGATCTCGGCCTGACCAGTGAACCGATTGCACCCGCCTGTGCCCGAGAACGCGCCGCCTTGGCCAAAGATCAGCTCCGGCCGTCTCTCCGTTTCGATGGGCTCACCGTTTAGCGAGGCGGCGATCCATTCTGAATTCTCCAGCATTGTCGCCCCCTGCGCCTGAACTTGCACGAGCATCAAATCGACGGAGTTCCCGGCCTCATCTGAAATTACCGGATAGGCCGTGTCCGTGGTGAACAGCAGCTTTTGCCCTTGAGTAATCGTCGCCCTCACAGAATAGCGGTGCCCGTCCTTGATCAGGGCATCGTCATAGCTCAGCTTGAACGGAGCAGGAACGGCTGACAGAGCGTAGCGTTGCGCCGCCAGCGTCACGGCTGGCGCATCGGCAAGCGAGACATCCTGAAGCTCAACAAACAGGGTTGCATCGGGCGGAACGGTGATCCTTTCGCGATAACTGGCCGAGCCTTCGACTGTTCCGGCAAAGCCGGTGCTCGCCATCATCGCGCAGGCGATCGCGGCAATTGCGGTTCCTTTTGCAGGCATGGTCCAATCCTCTTGTCGCAAAATACATTCATAAAGCTTTGTGTATCGGCCAAGATTTGCAAGAGGCACCGCAAAATGACGGCGGGTCAGTGCCGATCTTACAGAGGCCAGAACAGCGGAATGAGAAGCGATGCCAACAGCCCAACGGTCAGGTTCAGCGGAATACCCACCTTCATGAAATCCGTGAACCGATAGCCGCCGGGTCCGTATACCATCATGTTTGTCTGATACCCGATCGGCGTCGCGAAAGAAGCCGAAGCCGCGACCATGACAGCAACCACAAGTGGACGCGGGTCCATCCCAACGGCTTGCGCCAGACCAATTGCAATCGGCGTGACAACCACGGCGACCGCGTTGTTTGAAACCAGCTCGGTCAGAACCGAGGTCAGCAGGTACACTGCCCAGATGATCAGGAACGGCGGCAAAACACTCAGCGACGGTGCAATCGCTTCGACAATCAGGGACACTGCGCCCGACGCGTCCAAGGCGGCCCCGATGGCCAGCATGGCAAAGATCAGCGCCAGCAGGCGACCCTCGACAAAGGAGAACGCCTCATCCGCGTCGATGCAGCGCGTCAGAAGAACGGCAGCAACCGCAAGGATTGACAGTAGCAGGATCGGCGCAACGCCCAGCGCCGCCAGAACCACGATCCCGACCAGAGAGCCAATCGCAATTGGCGCATGGCTTCGGCGGAAGGCCCGCGCCGAGGGTTGGGTGACATCGACCATGTCCATGTCGGCGGCCAGCTTCTGGATGTCAGCCGGAGACCCTTCGAGCAGCAGAGTATCCCCCACCCGCACGACAAGCTCATCGAGCTGCAAACCGATATTCTGGTTCCGCCGATGCACGGCCAGCACGTAGACACCATAACGACGGCGCAGACGCATGGTGCCCAGCGCTCGCCCCACCATCCGACAGCCCGGAGTGATCAGAACTTCGACCGTTTTGGTCTCGACGGCCGAAAGCTGATCAACCCG
The DNA here is from genome assembly GCF_056541705.1 of Ruegeria sp. AG1. Taxonomy (NCBI): domain Bacteria; kingdom Pseudomonadati; phylum Pseudomonadota; class Alphaproteobacteria; order Rhodobacterales; family Roseobacteraceae; genus Ruegeria; species Ruegeria sp. AG1. The sequence continues at coordinate 62,758 of NZ_JBQFYU010000005.1, forward strand.
CTTGAGCTCCTTGTTGCTCTGCAGGCTCAGCAGCTCGGTCATTTCCGTGCGCAGAACCACCCGGTCGCCGACATTTAGTGTTACACCCTTGAGATTACGTCGCAAGGAATCGTCTCCGCGCAGAACGTCGATCAGGCGCACACCCGGGCGCTTGAATAGCTGTACGCCGGTGACCTCACGCCCAATCAGGTTACTTTCCGGGGGAATGACGGCCTCGGTAAAGAACTTCATCTTGGACCGGTCGCTCAGCATCGAGGCCATGCTGTCCCGCTCCGGCAAAAGGCGCGGCGCGATGAAGCGCAGGTAGACCATGCCATAGATCACCAGCACGATACCCAGCGGCGTGACTTCGAAAATCGTGAACGCTTGCATGCCCTGTGCCCGGGCCACACCGTCCACCAGCAAGTTGGTCGAGGTCCCGATCAGGGTCAGAGTACCGCCCAGAATGGCCGCATAGCTGAGCGGGATCAGCAGCTTAGAGGCAGGTACGTTCAGCGTGCGGGCGATCTGAACAAAAACCGGGATCATCACGACGACCACCGGCGTGTTCGACACCACCGCGGACGCCACCACCACAAACCCCATCAGCAAGGCAATCGCTATGCGCGGGTTTACTTGCGCCTGCTTTTGGGCCGTTGAGGTGAACGCATCCAGCGCTCCGGTCCGCACCAAGGCTCCCATGATGATGAACATCGCGGCAATCGTCCAAGGCGCGGGGTTCGACAGCACGGCCAGCGCGCTTTGATAGGGCAGAATGCCGGTCACTAGCATCAATGCGACGCCACCAATGGCCACGACCTCGGTCGGGTAGACCTCGCGAAGGAACATCACGAACATACCTGCGACCACCAAAAGCGCCAGTATCGCGCTGCCCGTGTCTGTCAGTGAGAGGAATTGCATTCGTGGTTTTCAGTCCGAACCCTAGGCCCAAGCGCCTGACTTTCAGTTTCCCGCATTGCGAGGATCAGGGCAAGCATTTACGGCCCGGCCTGCTCTAGTCGCCCGCCCACGCGGACCATGCGCACTGATTTTGCGCTGCCATCCTGATCATTGGTTTCGACAAACACCCCGCTGAGGGTTGCCTCACCATTGGCCGGGGAAAAGCGCGCCTTAGGCATACCGGTGATGAACCGACGCATCGGCTCGACCTTGTCCATGCCGATGACCGAGTCGTAGTCGCCGCACATCCCCGCATCTGTCAGATAGGCCGTGCCGCCGGGCAGAATCTGCGAATCCGCCGTAGGAACGTGCGTATGCGTGCCCACAACAAGGCTCGCACGCTTGTCACAATAGTGGCCCATCGCCATTTTCTCGGATGTCGCCTCGCAATGCATATCCACGATGATAGCATTGGCCTGTCCGCCACGCGGGTGGGACTTCAGGATCGGCTCGATCGCCGAGAACGGATCATCAAAGGGTCGCTTCATGAAAACCTGGCCCAGAACCTGAACCACCAGAACCTTGCGCCCTCCGGGTGCGTTGAACAGGCGATGACCCCGCCCCGGCGCGCCTTTGGCAAAGTTCACCGGGCGCAAGATTCGCGACTCTTTCTCGATGTGTTGCAGCATGTCTTTCTGGTCGAAGGCATGATCGCCCAGCGTCACGCAATCCGCGCCCGCATCAAGCAGCAGTTTGGCATGATCCCCGGACAGCCCCATCCCGTTCGAGGCGTTTTCGCCATTGACCACAACAAAATCCAAACGCCATTCGTCGCGCAGACGCGGCAGATGCTCTTGGATGGCCGTGCGTCCCGCGCGGCCCATGACGTCACCCAGAAAAAGTATCCTCATCCCATTGGTCGTAAGTCTGGTCAACGCGAAGCACAAGTGGTTATGCTGCCGTAATAAACCGTCAAAGCCCTTTAGATCGGAGAAACTTGATGTCGCGTATCCTATTGTCTGCCCTTGGCCTCACTGCGCTAGCCGCTTGTGACCAGGCGGGAACGAGCGATTCCAACACGCAGATTGCCAACCCTGCAGCCACATTCTGCGTGGAAAGCGGTGGCAAATATGAAATCCGCGACGGTGCCGACGGGCAAACCGGCGTTTGCATATTGGCCAGCGGCCGCGAGGTAGACGCTTGGGAGTACTTCCGCGAGAACCACTCGATCTAAGGAAGGAGCCTTAGAACGTCAGAACACGGCTTTCCGTAACGACCATATCCAGCGGCTGATCGGTGGGCTCCAACGGCAGCCCTTCGGCCTCTTGCGCATCGAAGGCAAAGCCGATCGCCAGGGTTGGGCGTTTGGCGCGTAGCCCTTCCAAGGTACGGTCGTAGAACCCGCCGCCGTAGCCCAAACGGCCGCCCTTGGCGTCAAAAGCCACCAGAGGGACGATCAGGATTTCGGGGTCGAAGTAGTCATCGACCTCGGGCACTTTCGCCCCGAACGGCCCGTCCTTCAACGCGCCCTCAGGCGTCCAACGCGAGAATTTCAGTGGCTGCCCCGCGGCCTGAATCACCGGTACACCAACGGGACCGTAGGCTGTGGCCTCAGCCATTGCAGGCAGCGGGTCAATCTCTGTCCGGATTGGCATATAGCCGGACATGGGCACGCCTCGATGGCCTGCCAGTATCTCGGACAAACGGCCCGCAGCACCCGGCACAGAAGCGTCAAACGCCGTTTTGCGACGAGCAAACGCGGCCTTGCGCGCCATCGCCTTGATTTCAGTCAGATCGGTCACAGAAGCACCACGCTGGCAAGTCCCAAGAAGATGAAGAAGCCCATGACATCCGTTGTGGTTGTCACAAACGTCCCCGATGCCAGCGCCGGGTCAATGCCCATTCGGTCCAGCAAGACCGGTACTACCGTACCTGCAAAGCCCGCGATGATCATGTTCACGACCAAAGCAGATCCGATCACGACCCCAAGCAGCGGCGAATCGAACCAAAGCATCCCGACGGTGCCCAGAACGATTGCAAAGCACAGGCCGTTCAGCATGCCGACCAACAGCTCTCGTCGGATGACACGCATGACGTTCGAGGCGGTCAGGTCGCGCGTGGCCAACGCCCGCACAGCAACCGTCAGCGATTGCGTCCCCGCATTGCCACCCATCGAGGCCACAATCGGCATCAGGATCGCAAGCGCCACCAGCTGATCAATCGCAGCCTCGAATTGCGAAATCACCAGAGAGGCACAGATCGCCGTACACAGGTTCACCGCAAGCCACGGCAAACGCCGACGGCTGGTCGCGGCGACACTGTCCGAGATCGAGCTTTCGTCGCTCACACCCGCCAGACGCAGAATGTCTTCCTCATGTTCTTCGTCCAGAACCACCATGGCGTCATCGATAGTGATGACACCGACCAAACGGCCATCGGCATCGACCACTGGCGCCGAGATCAGGTGGTACTGGTTGAAAGCATAGGCCACATCCTCTTCGTCCTGATCGACGGGGATGATGTGGAATTCCTCTTCCGCCAGATCCCGCAGCGGTACTTCGCGCCGCGCGGCCATCAGCTTACCCAAGGTGATCTGCGCAACAGGCTTCAGGCGCGGATCAACCAGCACAACATGATAGAACTGTTCCGGCAGGTCATCATTGGCGCGCATGAAATCAATGGCCTGCCCCACCGTCCAATGCTCGGGCGCCATGACGACCTCGCGCTGCATCAAACGACCGGCCGAGTTTTCGGGGTAGGACAGCGCCTGCTCTGCCGCGACCCGCTCGGAATCCTCAAGCGCGTCCAGGATCGTCTCTTGTTGCGGCTCTTCAAGATCCTCCAGCAGGTCAACGACATCGTCGCTGTCCATGTCCCGTACGGCTTCGGCCAGAACGTCGGGTTTCAGGACACCAATGACCTCTTCCCGGACGGCCTCATCCAGTTCCGAAAGGATGTCGCCATCGAACTCTTTGTCATAGAGACGGATCAGGCGCGCACGGTCATAGGGATTGATCTGTTCCAGAAGGTCAGCGATGTCGGCTGCGTGCAGCGGCTCCATCAACTCGACCAGCTTGTCGCGATCATCCACGTCCACGGCAAACAGGATCGCCGCAACGGTTCGGCGGTCCAGTGCGTAGACGTCTTCGTCAGCGGAGTCGGTTACGGGATCATCAATGCCTGTGGTCATGTGCTGCTCCCGTTCTTTATCATGCCATTGGCCCCTAATTAGAAGAAGCAGCTACCGGAAAACAATGACAATGCGCCGATTTACCCTCATCTTTCGCACGCATATGCTGATGAACGGGCTCAAACAGCTAAGGAACAAGGCGAATGGCGCAAAAGACGCTTTTGAAAGGGCGCGTTCTGAGTTTTGACGGCTCCCCTTTTGAGGGAGAGCCAACGGATTGCACCAAACTCGACGAAGCGGTCGTGATCGAGGATGGGCGCGTTCAGGCCGTTGGTGCGCTGGATCGCTTGCGTGCCGCGCATCCGGATGCCGAGGTTACGGACTACGGCTCTCACCTGATCATGGCCGGGTTCGTCGACCCGCATGTGCATTTCCCTCAGACCGCCATGATCGCGAGCTGGGGCAAGCGGCTGATCGACTGGCTGAACACCTATACCTTCCCCGAAGAGATGAAGTTCGGCGATATCGATTACGCCACCGAGATCGCCAACCGTTACCTCGACCTAACAGCCGCGCATGGAACGACGACCATGTGCAGTTTTTGCACGATTCACCCCGAAAGCGTCGATGCCTTTTTCTCGGCCGCCCAACAGCGCGGTCAGCGGGTTGTCGCAGGCAAAACCTGCATGGACCGCAACGCGCCAGAAGGGCTGCAGGATACGGCGCAAACGGCCTATGATCAGTCCCTGGTCCTGCTGGAGAAATGGCACCGCGTGGATCGTTTGTCTTACGCGATCACCCCACGGTTCTCGCCCACCTCGACACCCGAACAGCTTGAGGCTTTGGGCGCACTTTGGGCGGAGCATCCGCATTGTCTGATGCAAACCCATCTGAGCGAGCAAACTGATGAGATTGAGTGGGTCCAGTCCCTGTTCCCGGATGCGCGCGACTATCTGGATACCTATGAGAAGTTCGGCCTGCTGGGACAGAATGGCCTCTATGGTCACGTCATTCATTTGGAAGATCGTGAGCGGGATCGGCTGCGCGAGGTGGACGCCGGTTTGGTGCATTGCCCGACCTCGAACACCTTCATCGGGTCGGGCCTATTCGACATGAACGGGTTGATCCGAGATGGCCACCGCGTTGGCCTGGCCACCGATACCGGCGGCGGATCCAGCTTTTCGATGCTGCGGACCATGGCCGCGGCTTATGAGATCGGCCAGCTGCGCGGTCGCCCCTTGCACCCGTCGCAATTGCTTTGGCTGGGTACAGTCGGGTCGGCTCGAACGCTGCGAATGGACGACTGCATCGGCAATGTCGCCCCGGGGATGGAGGCCGATCTGGTGGTGATCGACCTCGCCTCGACCCCGGCTATCGCCCAGCGCGAGGCCCATGCGGAGGATCTGTGGGAGGCCGTGTTCCCCACCATCATGATGGGAGACGACCGCGCCATTGCCGAGGTTTGGATCGGAGGGGCGCAGGTCGCCCGTTGAATGCGCCTTCGGCACATGCCTCCGGCGGGGATACTTTTAGCCAGATGAAGGGCGGATCCCACTATTGGGCAAGCGCGCGGGCCAGACGGTTTTGGGTCTCGATGGTGCGCGGGAGCTCAATCGTCGTGATCTGACCATCGCGCACGATCTGGCGGCCTTCGACAAATAGATGTTTGACCTGCATTGGCCCCGCCAGAAGCAAGGCCGCCGGGTCCCAACTGCCCGCGCTTTCGAGGCTTGTACGGGTATCCCAAACGGCAATATCGGCCCGTTTGCCCGGCTTCAGCCGCCCGCAATCGGGCCGCCCAAGCACGTCGGCTCCGCCCCGTGTCGCGATCTCAAGCGCTTCGCGAGCGGACATTGCGTCTGCGCCATTCGTCACGCGTTGCAGCAACAAAGCTTGCCGCGCCTCGAGCATCAGGTTGCCGTTGTCATTGCTGGCCGACCCGTCCGCGCCAAGCCCCACCTTCACGCCCTGATCCCGCATGGTCCTTACTGGCGCTATGCCGGACCCGAGGCGACAGTTCGAGCAGGGGCAATGGGCCACGCCGGTTCCCGTCCTTGCAAACAGGTCGATCTCGACCCCGTCCAGTTTGACGCAATGGGCATGCCAGACATCTGCGCCGGTCCAGCCCAGCTCTTCGGCATATTGGCCGGGACGACAGCCGAATTGAGCTTCGGAATAGGCGATATCTTCATCATTCTCGGCCAGATGCGTATGCAGCATCACCCCCTTGTCGCGCGCCAGCAGTGCTGCGTCTCGCATCAGGTCGCGACTGACGGAAAAGGGTGAACAGGGGGCAAGACCCACCCGGCACATCGACCCCTCGGAAGGATCATGGAAGGCATCCACCACGCGGATCATGTCGTTGAGAATGTCCTGCTCACGCTCGACCAAACTGTCGGGCGGCAGGCCTCCGTCACTTTCGCCGATACTCATCGCCCCGCGCGTGGGATGAAAACGTATCCCCAATTCCGAGGCGGCGGAAATCGTGTCTTCGAGCCGCGCTCCGTTCGGGTAAAGGTACAGGTGATCGGAGCTGAGTGTGCAGCCCGACAAGGCAAGTTCGGCCAGACCGATCTGCGCCGAAGTGAACATCTCATCCGGTCCGAACCGCGCCCAGATCGGGTAGAGCGTCTGCAGCCAGCCGAAAAGCAAGGCGTCCTGCCCGCCCGGAACCGCCCGTGTAAGCGTTTGGTAAAGGTGGTGATGCGTATTCACCAACCCAGGTGTGATGACGCAGCCCGAGGCATCGTGGACCTCTCCGGTTGTTGTCAGACCCTGGCCGATTTCGGCGATCTGGCCGCCTCGGATCAGGATATCTGCGCCGTGCAGCTCTTGGCTATCATCATCCATTGTCAGGATGGTGTCGGCGTTTTTGATCAGTATTTCGGGCATTTCACGCTCCTGCTTCTGCCCGTCTCAAGCAAGGAGTGCATCAGCCAGCGGAAAACGGGCGCAAGAACTGGCTCAGACCAGTCTACCCACGCGTGGCAATTGCGGCAATGGCATTCAATAGTTACGCAGGATTTCCAACGCCGCGGCGTGAATTTCAGCGTTGGCGGCTGCCAATGCCCTTCCGCCATTGTGGGCCGGGCCACCCTGCCAATCGGTGACGATACCGCCTGCGGCTTCAATCACTGCAATCGGCGCCTGAATGTCATAGGCGTTCAACCCGGCTTCGATCACCAGATCTGCCTGACCGGCAGAAAGCAGAGCATAGGCATAGCAGTCCATGCCATAGCGAGTCAGCTGAACTTGCTCAGCTACGGCTTGAAAACCCTCACGATCCTCTAACGTGCCAACCTCGGGGAAGGTCGTGAACAGTGTCGCCTGCTCCAACACCTTTGTGCCACGCGTTTTCAACGCAGTTGTGCCCAAAGGCCCAGTCAGTTGAGCTATGTCTGATCCTCCCACAAAACGCTCACCGATATAAGGCTGATCCACAATGCCCATGATCGGACCATCTTTAGTGGACAGAGCGATCAGCACGCCCCAGGTCGGTGTACCGCTGACGAACCCGCGAGTGCCGTCGATCGGATCAAGCACCCAGGTCCGGCCCGAAGACCCCTCAACCTGCCCGAATTCTTCACCAAGAATGCCATCTTCTGGCCGACGCTGCGCCAGAACCGCCCGCATGGCTTGTTCCGCCGCGCGGTCAGCGACAGTAACGGGGTCGTAACCGCCAGCCAGCTTGTTGTCAGTTTCGAGATTGGTCTGTCTGAAATACGGAAGGATGGCTGCGCGCGCGGCGTCAGCCATTTCTTCGGCAACTTCAAGGTCGGTTAGTTCGGTCTGGCTCATGCAGCACAGGTGCTGCGAACACAGGCCGGTGTCAAGCCGTAGTGATCAGGCAACGTCGCTGAGAACGCGTGCCAGTTCAAACAGGCGGCGACGCTGGTTTTCCGGAATCGCGTAGTAAGAGCGCACCAGATCCAGAGCTTCCTTGTCACCCATCAGGTCAGCAGGAAGCGCGCTCTTGTCGGATTTCTCTTTTTGGCCTTCTTCAAGACCTTCAAAGAAAAAGCTGACCGGTACGTCCAGCGCATCGGCAATGTCCCACAGACGGGAGGCACTGATTCGGTTCGCCCCGGTTTCATATTTCTGGATTTGCTGAAACTTGATACCAACTTGTTGCGCCAACTGCTGTTGGGTCATGCCAATCAGCCAGCGGCGATGTCGGACACGCTTGCCCACATGGACATCGACGTGATGAGTCATTGGTATTCTCCTCTACTACACACACATCTGTTGCGGGACTTCGCGCCGTTCACATAAACAGAAGTTAGAGAAGTCCCCATAAGCATCCCCCAACCAGACATGTGCGATCCCCCGATACAGCACTGCCGTCCAATATTGCCGCTTTTGACTTTTTTTTCAAGTTGGTTGAATTGGAATCTCTGTACATTGGTTTATGGTTGTGCATCTCTGGGATTTTGGCGGCGCGGCCTGACCAAACTGTCTTCGTTAGCGCGCTCAATCAGCTGAACGCATTGACAATTTCGCTCATACTGCGACCTATTCTCTGAAAACCGAGATGAACCATCATGCTTGCATATCGCATTGAATCCAAAGGCGTCGACGCGCGAATTGTCGAATTGCCCATGCCAACACCTGCCGAGGGACAGGTCAGAATCGCCATCAAAGCATGCGGCCTGAACTTCGCCGATTTGCTGATGCAGAAGGGCACATATCAGGATACGCCAAACCCTCCGTTTACTTTAGGCATGGAAATTGCCGGCGTTGTCGAAGAATTGGGGCCAGCAGTCTCTGGCTTGAAGGTTGGTGACCGTGTCGCCGTGTACTCGGGCCAGGACGGGTTGGCCGAGTACGGAGTGTTCGACGCGGATCGGGCCATCCCCATCCCGGATGATACCAGTTTTGAAGAGGCTGCCGCCATTCAGATCGCCTACGGGACCAGCCATCTGGCACTGGACCATCGCGCCCGATTGCAGCCGGGTGAAACCCTGCTCGTGACCGGAGCAGCCGGTGGCGTCGGACTGACCGCGGTGGAGATCGGCAAACTGATGGGCGCGACAGTGATCGCGCAGGCGCGCAGTGCGGAAAAGCTGGCGGTTGCAAAGGCCGCCGGGGCGGATCACCTGATCGACGCCTCGGAAGACCTGCTCTCCCGCGTCAAAGAGTTGGGAGGCACTGATGTCGTCTATGATGCGATTGGCGGCGACGTATTCAAAGCCGCCTTCCGCGCCACCAACCCCGAAGGTCGTCTGCTGCCAATCGGCTTTGCCGGTGGCGATGTCCCTCAAATCCCGGCCAACCACCTGTTGGTCAAGAACCTGACGGTGATCGGCTTCTATATCGGCGGCTACCTCAGGTTTCGCCCGGATATCGTGCGCAACAGCTTTCAGACGCTGTTCCAATGGCATGCCGAAGGGAAGATCACACCTCATATCAGCCACACCCTGCCGTTGAACGAAGTCGAACACGGCCTCCGCCTGTTGAAAGAGCGCAAATCCACCGGCAAGATCGTGGTTACGCCCTAGCCCACCACAGCCCGAAGGGGTGTGCCGCCCAGCATGCGGAAATTCTGTCGCACCAGTTGCGCCAACGCTTCGATGATTGCATCGCGCCCCGGCTCTCCTCCGTAGAGATTGATCATATGCGCTGGCAGCTCGGGCAAAACACCACCCGAGTCGATCTGTTCAAGATGTGCGGCCTCGGTGCCGTCCAGCATCGCGTGAATCGCCAGATCAGCGCTGACGGTGGCTTCGATGGTGCGGTCATTCTCGGTTTCGACCGAAAGCTCCCACGGGATTCCTGCGGCATCCAGCGCCGCGATAACCTGGGGGCGGAACATACAGCGCCGCCCCAGCGCAATCGGCAACGGATTCTTGCGCCAGGCGGACCCACCCGGCGCCCCGATCCAGCGCAGAGGCAACTCGGCAATGGTCTCAGAACCGTCGGATGACGAAGGTTCGGTCGTCAGGATCAGGTCACATTCTCCGCGTTTGAACATATCCTTAAGTTGCAACGAATAGGACGAGATCAACTGCACGCGCACACGTGGGAAATCGGCGTTGAACCGCTGAAGAACACGCGGGATCGCCGGGTAGACAATGTCATGAGGCACACCCAGAACCACCTCGCCCTCAAAGGCCTGATCCGTGAGTTTTGAGATCACCTCATCATTTAAAGCGATCATCCGGCGGGCATAAGCCAGCAACTGCTCGCCCGAGGCGGTTAGCGCGATGGTCCGCCCACTGCGATCCAGAAGCTCCAGATCCAAAAGCTCTTCCAGGCGTTTCAGCTGCATGGAGACGGCTGATTGCGTCAGATGCAGAAACCCTGCCGCCCGCGTGACGCCGCCCTGATCGGCCACAGCCACAAAGGATCGCAATGTGGTGATGTCCAGATTTCTCATGTTCACGAATCCTTATGCATCCAATCAAAAATATTCGTTTTTAAAATGTGCACCAACTCGCCATATAAATCAAGGAAGTTGATGAGACCAATTCAAACCATCTGAAAAACGAAAGGATAGACCATGAACTCGATCGCCCTGAACCGACCCTGCCCTCAACACAAACAATCCCTGTTTGCGCGTATACGGTCCGTCCTGTCCGTACGACGTCAACGTCAACAACTGGCTCGGCTGGATGCCCGCGCCCTGAACGACATCGGCATCACCCGTGCCCAGGCCGACGCCGAGGCCCGCCGTCCCATCTGGGATGCCCCGCAGTTCTGGAAAAGCTGCCTTTAAAACTCATGTTTTTTCAGCGATAGGCGATCTGCGGCAGCAGGTCGCCGTTTTTGTTGCGTATTTTAGGCGGAAATACTGCAGAAACTCTTGAAACACAGCCTGCAGTTGCCGATATTCAGCAGGAAAGTGGCCAATACTTACGGGCCGCACGCAGATACGTTTAGGGAGACCTTTGTAAATGGCACAATTCGATACGATTCGGACGGCCGCAGGCGCACGCGCCGCCGAGATTGATGAGGGCCTTCGCGCCCATATGAACAAAGTCTACGGCACGATGTCCGTGGGTATGTTCATCACCTTCCTCGCAGCCTGGGCGATCTCGGGTCTGTCGATAACTACCGATCCGTCGGCGGCCGTGGCGCAGCTGAACGCGAACACCTACCTGACCGCGCTGGGTCATTCGATCTACGTCTCGCCTCTGAAATGGGTGATCATGTTCGCACCGTTGGCCTTTGTGTTCGGCTTCAGCGCCATGATCAACCGCATGTCGGCTGCGGCTGCACAGCTGGTGTTCTACTCGTTCGCCGCCGTGATGGGCCTGTCGATCAGCTGGATTTTCATCGCCTTCACCGGCCAGTCGATCATTCAGGTCTTCCTGATCACTTCGATCGCCTTCGCGGGTCTGTCGCTCTACGGCTACACGACCAAGAAAGACCTGTCGGGTATGGGAACCTTCCTGATCATGGGCGTTATCGGTCTGATCGTCGCGATGGTGGTCAACATCTTCCTGGCCTCGTCGGCCATGGCCTTCGCGATCTCGGTAATCGGCGTTCTGATCTTCGCCGGCCTGACCGCCTATGACACGCAGCAGATCAAGAACACCTACCTGCAGATGGCACATGCCGGTGATCAGGAATGGCTGGGCAAAGCCGCCATCATGGGCGCGCTGAGCCTGTACCTGGACTTCATCAACATGTTCATGTTCCTGCTGCAATTGCTGGGGAACCGAGAGTAAACCTCTCCCCCACTGCAGAAACCATTCAAACCTGCCAGGACGCGATCTTGGCAGGTTTTTTGTTTCCGGAATTTGCGTGACGGCCCCTACAACTGGCAGACGATGGCCGAGCGTCATCCCTCCAGCTTGCGCGCCACCAGATACGAGGCCGGGAAGGCCGCCACAAACCCCACCACAGCCGCCAGCACGATTGGAAGGACTGCGGTGTATCCCATCACCAGAACAGCAATAACTGCTGTGCCTGCGAGGGTAGAGCCGAGGAAGATATGAACGATCAACATCAGGGGGAGCATTGCGACCTCATTCAAGTATTCAACTGTGCGTAAACACTAGAGCGTTGATCGAACTCGGTCCTTGATCTGGGTCAGAGGTTTGGGGGTCACAGATCACTTACAACGGTCGTTGGATATCTATTCGAGGAAACACGCGGAGTGGATGAATGGAGGGGGAAGAACCGTGACCAATCTCAGCGGGTGCGCGGCGTCCCGGAAATCGTCCAGTGGACGAATTCAGCCACGAATGGGCGAAGTCCCGGAAGGTAGACGCTTTTTGAACGGTTCATCAGCATAACTGAGGGCCGAGATTGACACCCCGGTTTTTCCAGCAGAACTCCATCGTAATCATGTCAAAGGTATAGAAACCAGCCGATCCAAGCGCGAGGATCGGACTCATGGATGTGGAAATCTGCGCCACCCGCCGTAGGCTCCGTTGCGTCAAGTGAGCAGGAGGGCGGTTGGCACCGTGAGGTGAGTCTCATCCTTTTCGGAAAGAGCAGTGTTATCCCTCCCAGGAACCATTTGACAAAGACAGAACGCTGTCGCTTCACTGGATCACGAGATGGAGTTGATCTGCTGTATCTAAATTGCTTTGACTAGCGACTTGGAAAGCGCCGGAAAAATCGATGACAATGATTGCTGTTCAATTCGACGGAAATAAGTGAATATAGGATCAAAATGATATTTTACTTCAGACCTCTACCTTAAACTGTTTGCGAGATTGTTAATGAGCTCACTTGATCATAACTTTGGATATTGGAGTCCTCTTGAGAAATATGTCCCGGACTGGCGTTTAATCTCTAGCGTGTTACGAATTAAGTTCTTTTCTCGCCTTTATATTTGGTTGTTCTTGGTGCCTGTAGCTGCGAGGGCAACACAGGAATTGCCAGATATCTTGGATGTTTCAAATTTACTAGGACCCAACGCACTAATTGTATTTGAGATTCCATTCAATTGGCTTCTACTTTATGTTTCGGCCGTATTAATCTCTATCTCCCATTTACTTTATTCTGTGTTCTGCCCGAAATTCATTAGAGCCTACGATAATCCAGGAGAAGCAGTTGAAAAAGGTCTGACCGCACAAGCAATTCGTGACTTCTGCATAACTCACTTACGAACTCAACTGACTAGATTGACGAATAGGGAAAAGTTCTTCCTTCTAAAAGTGGCTTATCGCTGGGGCCTTGATGGGGACAAAGCAATTCAAACACTGGATCAAGATTCACGAGAGACCGCAGGTAAAATGGCGATCCTTTTCTCAAACACGGAAATCAAGCCTGCGCCTGATGGCGGCATCTACAACCTTCAAAATCCGGTTCACACGATCAGTCGTGAACATTTTGTCAAACTTGCATTTAGATCTCTTGAACGATTTCTGAATACGACTTCGCTAAAATTGAGGGCGTTAATCACACTAGCACTGGCTGTTAGCTTTCTACTAATTGCAATAGTATTTCTTCAAAGTTTTGTCGTTGTGCTAACTGTTTTCTACGAGAACCATATTGTCTAACTGCGCGTTTCCTTCCAAGTTGTTCGCCTCCAAAAAGGTAAAAGAACACTAGCTGTCCATCTTTAGCGCTGAAATAAACGCCTCCTGCGGGATATCTACCTTCCCGAACTGGCGCATCTTCTTCTTACCCGCCTTCTGCTTGTCCAACAGTTTGCGTTTCCGCGTGGCGTCGCCTCCGTAGCACTTCGCGGTCACGTCCTTGCGCAGGGCCGAGAGGGTCTCGCGGGCGATGACCTTGCCTCCGATGGCGGCCTGGATCGGGATTTTGAACATGTGGCGCGGGATCAGGTCTTTGAGCTTTTCGCACATCGCCCGGCCCCGCATCTCGGCCCGGTCGCGGTGAACCATGGTCGACAGCGCATCGACCGGCTCGTCATTCACCAGCACTGACATCTTGACCAGATTATCCTCGGTATAACCGGTCATCTGGTAGTCGAACGAGGCATAACCCTTGGTCACCGATTTCAGGCGGTCGTAGAAGTCAAAGACGACCTCGTTCAACGGCAGGTCGTAGACGACCATGGCGCGGGTGCCTGCATAGGTCAGGTCCAGCTGGATGCCGCGGCGGTCCTGGCAGAGTTTCAGCACGTCGCCGAGGTACTCATCCGGTACCAAAATGGTCGCCTTGATGCGCGGCTCTTCAATATGGTCAACCTTGGACGGGTCGGGCATGTCGGCGGGGTTGTGCAGCTCGATCATCTCGCCGTCTTTCATGTAGACGTGATAGATCACCGACGGCGCGGTTGTGATGAGCTCGATATCATATTCGCGTTCGATGCGGTCGCGGATGACCTCAAGGTGCAAAAGCCCGAGGAATCCGCAGCGGAAGCCAAAGCCCAGCGCGGCTGAGGTTTCCATTTCGAACGAAAATGAGGCGTCGTTCAGCGCCAGCTTATCGATGGCGTCGCGCAGGTCTTCGAATTCTGACGAATCCACGGGGAAGAGACCACAGAACACCACCGGCTGCGCGGGTTTGAAGCCTGTCAGCGCCTCTTCGGTGCCGTTGCGGTCATTGGTGATGGTATCCCCGACGCGGGTGTCGCGGACCTGTTTGATCGAGGCGGTCAGGAAGCCGATCTCACCGGGGCCGAGGCTGTCGACCATTTCCATCTCGGGGCGGAATACGCCAACGCGGTCGACATGGTGCAGGGTGTTGTTCGACATGAACTTGACCCGCATCCCCTTTTTCAGCGTACCGTCCATGATGCGGACCAGAACGATGACGCCGAGATAGGCGTCGTACCACGAATCCACCAGCATCGCCTTGAGCGGCGCGTCGAGATTGCCCTGAGGTGCGGGCAGTTGCTGCACGATGGCCTCAAGCGTCTCGTGAATGCCCTGCCCCGTCTTGGCGCTGACCTGAATGGCGTCGGTCGCGTCAATGCCGATCACGTCCTCGATCTGTTCGGCCACGCGGTCACAGTCGGAGGCTGGCAGGTCGATCTTGTTCAGCACCGGTACAATTTCGTGGTCGGCGTCGATGGCCTGATACACGTTCGCCAGCGTCTGTGCCTCGACCCCTTGGGTCGAGTCCACGACCAGCAGCGAGCCCTCGACCGCGCGCATGGACCGGCTGACCTCATAGGCAAAGTCCACGTGGCCGGGGGTGTCGATAAGGTTCAGCACATATTGCTCGCCATCATCGGCAGTATAGTCGATGCGGACCGTGTTGGCCTTGATGGTGATGCCGCGCTCACGCTCGATATCCATGCTGTCGAGCAGCTGTTCCTTCATGTCGCGATCCTTGACTGTCCCGGTCTCTTGGATGAGCCGGTCAGCAAGGGTGGATTTGCCATGGTCGATATGCGCGACGATGGAGAAATTGCGGATATGAGCGAGGTCTGTCATGAATTGGGATATGTCCGGAGTTTGTAGTCTCGTCAAGCGCTGAAGCGTTGCAAAAAAGGCCATCCTCGCAGCTTTCTGACCAGTAGCATTTACCGGATTCTAGCCAATGGGTAGAATGATTAAAGCGACTGATCCGAATAAGAACCAGAAAGCAGCTGTCAGGTGGCCGACTATTCTATCTTCGTTTTGGGCGAAAGCCAGCTTACGATTTCGGTCGCGCAAGGGCTGGACGGCCTCACCCAGGGCACCGGCATCCATCTGATTGGCGAAACAATCACGATCGACACTCTAGCTGTTACAGAAGTCTTCATCACGGACGCAGGTTCAGACACGAGCTTTGCAGACAATGATGGCAATCAGCGCTTG
This sequence comes from Ruegeria sp. AG1, assembly GCF_056541705.1. Classification (NCBI taxonomy): domain Bacteria; kingdom Pseudomonadati; phylum Pseudomonadota; class Alphaproteobacteria; order Rhodobacterales; family Roseobacteraceae; genus Ruegeria; species Ruegeria sp. AG1. The sequence goes on from NZ_JBQFYU010000005.1 coordinate 78,436, forward strand.
GACGGTGACCAAACAATTGATGGGACCCTGTTTTCCAGTGGTACGCGGGTTGAGGCCGAATATGGAATTACCCTGACAGATGGAACCAATACCTACCAGGCTGTTGCCTTCAATGTGAATAACTCCTCCCCCGCCTTTGGTACAGTTGAAGGGATAGCTTTCATCGGCGGCCCGGGCGAGTTTCCTCCGTCAGGTATCCCACTGACCGTCGTCAGCACACAAGAGGGTCCGAGCTTTGAATCCTCAGATTATGTGAGCCCCATCTGCTTTTGCCGCGGAACACTCATAGAGACCCCAGAGGGTGCTATCCCGATTGAGAATCTTCAGGTGGGCGACTTGGTCTGGACAAAAGACGACGGGTACCTGCCAGTCACTTGGGTCGGATCCCAAGATGTCATCGCGAGCGGCAGTTTTAGAGCTGTCGAAATCCCCCCCGGCCCATTGCAAAATCCAATTGCGATAAGCGTTTCACAGCAACATCGCCTGCTGATCACGCATCCTGCGGCTGAGCTAATGTTTGGGGCACCGGACGTTTTTATTCCTGCAATCAGCCTTGTTGATGTTGGCCTTGCCCGCTTTTCCGATGCACGCGCCGTTTCCTATCATCACATCTTGTTTGATCGACATAGCATCCTAAAAGCCAACGGGATTGAGTCAGAAAGCATGTTTGTTGCGAAAGCACCTCGGGACGCAGAGCCAGACGCTTTGTTTTTTCAGAATTTCAGCCCCCTAGCGACCGGGCCGATGCAGATCGCGCGAATGCCACTAAGACGTCGTGAGGCCACGGTCTTGCTTTGTGAAGTCCTACGTATTGATCCCAAGCCCCGTTTGATTCATACTCCCTCGCAGATTGAGAGGGGCACAAGATCCCTCCAAGCAGGCAAAAACGAGGCATGAGCATGAAACAGTTCCTCCTAATCGCATTTTGTGCGGCATCGCTGACGGCTATGGCTCCGATTGCAGAGGCATCGCAGATTAAGCGGGCGTGTTTGGCGTCGGATCGTCAGGCGGCGACGCGGGACCGGTGTAGTTGCATCCAGCGCGTGGCAGATCAAGCGTTGACGCGCAGTGATCAGAAGACCGTCTCGAAATGGTTCACAGACCCCCATCAGGCGCAACAATTGAAGATGTCTCAGACTGCACGCGATGACGCGCTGTGGGACCGGTATCAGAACTTTGGCCAGATGGCGCAGGCGATCTGCAGCTAGGCCCTTCTGAAACCTTGACCTGATGCCCGCTGCGCCCCAGAAAAGGCGCAGCGAAAGGTGTATCTTATGGTGATGAAAGGGCTGACCCTGCGGGGCCTTGAGGTGTTCGAGGCGCTGGCCCGGACAGGATCGGTGGCGCAAGCGGCCGAGATCACGGGGCTCAGCCAGCCCTCGGTTTCTCAGCAATTGCGCAATCTGGAAAAGGCCATCGGCACCGATCTGGTGGACCACGGGCGCAGGCCGATGCGGCTGACGCAGGCCGGGCGCAGCTTTCTCACCCGCGCGCAGGCGGTTCTGTCCGAGCTGCAGATGGCCCAGAGCGAGCTGACTGTGATGGATCTTGGCCATCTCACTACGCTGTCCATCGGCTTAATCGACGATTTCGACAACGACCTGACACCGCGGCTTGCGACCCTTCTAGCCGACAGCCTGACGCGCTCGAAATTCAAGCTGATCACCCTGCCCAGCCTTGACCTGTTTTCCGAACTTGAGGCACAGCGCCTGCATATGGCCGTCTCGGCCCATAGCGGCGAGGTACTGGAGGGTGTGGTCGAGTACCCTTTGGTGCAGGACCCCTTCATTCTGGTCGCGCCGAGCAGCGTCGGCAATGGAACCGAGGCCGTCGAGAAGCTGCCTTTCCTGCGATATGCGCGAGAGCAGCTGATCAGCCGTCAGATTGAAAGCCATATCGCCCGACAGCAAATCGAGTTCGAGGAGCGGTTCGAGATCGGCTCACACCTGGCCCTGATGGCGATGGTGGCGCGGGGCTTGGGCTGGGCGATCACCACACCGCTGGGATATATGCGCGCGGCCCGGTTCCACGAGGACCTGCAGGCCCATCCCTGCCCGCTTGGCGCGTTTTCGCGCACGATATCGCTGTTCACCCGCACCGACTGGTCCGATCAGGTTCCGCAAGAGGTTTCGGGCATGATGCGACGGCTGATGCAAAGCCAGATGATCGATCCAGCCATTGCCAAGCTGCCCTGGCTCAGCGGGCAATTGAAGGTGATGGACAGCTAGCCCTCAAGATGCGTGGCAAGCCCTTCAACTGCGGTTTCGATCAGATCCAGCGCGCCGTCGAAATCCCGCGTGTAGTACGGGTCAGGTACGTGATCCGCGCCGGCATGAGGCGCAAAATCAGTCAATAGACGCACTTGGGTCTGATTGCCGACCGGGCGCAGGGCCTCAATATTCGCGATGTTCTCGGCGTCCATTCCAACAATCAGGTCGAACCGCTCGAAATCCTCAACCACGAATTGCCGGGCCCGCAGATCGTCCAGCTTGATATCCCGCGCTTTTGCCGCGGATTGCATCGGGCCATAAGGCGGCTTGCCGATATGCCAGCCTGCCGTCCCGGCGCTGTCGGTTGCGTGATGGGGCGCACGAGCGCGAAAGGCACCCTCGGCCGCAGGAGACCGACAGATATTGCCCAGGCAAACAAAGAGGATACGATGTGTCATGGGCCAATCTGTAGCGCGTGAGGGGCATATGGAAAAGATCGTCATTCTGACCGGGGCCGGGATTTCCGCCGAAAGCGGCCTCAGCACCTTTCGCGATGAGGGCGGCCTATGGGCGCAACACCGGATCGAGGATGTGGCAACGCCCGAAGGTTTCGCCCGCGACCCCGCCTTGGTTCAGGGGTTCTACAACGCCCGCCGCGTGCAGGCCGCCAAGGTGGAACCCAACGCGGCGCATAAGGCGCTGGCCAAGCTGCAACGGGACTTTCCGGGGGACGTTGTGATCGTCACGCAGAATGTAGACGGGCTGCACGAGGCCGGCGGCGCGCAGGATGTGATCCACATGCACGGGAAACTATCCGGCGCGCTCTGCGCATCCTGTGGCCACCGCTGGACAGCACCGCCTGAGATGGAGGTGGGCGAGCCCTGCCCGGCCTGCAACGCCCCCACCGCACGCCCTGACGTGGTCTGGTTTGGAGAAATGCCCTATCATATGGAGGAGATTTTCGATCAACTTGCCTCTGCCACGATCTTCGCTGCGATAGGCACATCAGGCCAGGTCTATCCGGCGGCAGCTTTTGTCCACGAAGCTCAAGCGGTTGGGGCGCGGACAGTTGAAATCAATCTGGAGCCGACAGGCGGTGGCTTCGACGACCATCTTCTGGGCAAAGCGTCCGAAATTGTGCCAAAATGGGTTGATCGCTTACTACAGATCCAAACCTAGTGCGAACGACATAGCGGGACTATCCCGCTCTATTTAAACAAGGTTTTTCAAGAGGCCACAAAATGACCGACCCAAACCCCCAATCCGGTGAGATCCTGGACGATGACAGCATGACCGAGCGTGACAGACTGAGCGCGCAGCTCTCAAGCCTGTGGTGGACGTTCCTGATACGTGGGGTGCTGGCGGGTGCGGTTGGTATCGCTGCGCTGTTCTGGCCCTCGGGCAGCATCGCGCTGTTGCTACGGCTGGTTGGGGCACTGTTGATCATCGACGGCGGGTTGACCCTGTTGGGGGTTGGTCGTCGCGGGCTGTTGGGCGGGGCGGCCATCGGCGCTGTTCTGATCGGCCTGGTCCTACTGATTTGGCCGGAAGGCACCGTCAAGCTGGCCTTCTTCCTGCTGGGCGCCTGGGCATTGATCATTGGCATCGGCTCACTGGCCGCTTCACAACAAATGAGTGAGCGCGACCCTCAACGCGGCTCGATGCGTGGATCGGGGATCGCAGCTTTGATCATCGGTCTGGTCCTGATGATATGGCCAGCCGTTGCATTGATTGCACTGGGATGGGCCATCGCCTTTTCAGCTCTTGCGATTGCAGCCGTGATGTTCTGGCTGGCAAACCGCCTGCACAGCGCAAGCGACCGGGTCGGCATGAAAACCATAAATCGTTAGAACGCCAACATCGGCCTAGGAACGCAAAAGGCCGGGCTACGTGCCCGGCCTTACGCATGGATGACGGCCGCAATGCGGCCCGAAGACAGGCGTTCACCTAGTTCGAATGCGACCCGTGGTTGTCATGGCCGTGCTTGTCCTGGCGTTCCAGATCAACCGGAATCTCAACCACGACCTCACCTGCATTTTCAAAAACCAGCGTAACCGGCAGCATCTTGCCTTGCTCAAACGGGTTCTTCAGCCCCATGAACATCACATGGGCGCCCCCGCGCTTGAGCGTAAAGCTCTCACCCGCTGGAATCACAAAGCCTTCCTCGACATGCACCATCTTGGCCACGCCCGCATCGTCGATCATATGGGTGTGAAGCTCGACCCGAGCCGATACGTCCGAAGCCGCACGGATTAGGCGATCGTCGGTGTCACTGGTGTTCTGTATCACCATAAAGGCCGCGCCCGCCTTGGCCGCCTTACCAGACGACCTCGCATATGCGTCGTCTACAACGATGATATCGGCGGCAAGGGCTGGAACGGCCAATAAGCACCCGGCCAGTGTTGCGAACAGAGTGGATTTGAGGGACATCTCGCCTCTCCTATTTCTTTTGGTCTGACTTGTATCGAAAGGAAATCAGACCGTTGCCGGAGGGGCTCGCGCCGGTTTCCGCGGCAACGGCAGCGCGATCAGGTTTTCATCGCGGCTGAGCGGCTGAACACCACCCATCAGAGGCACATCGGGCATGACCAGAGGATGCGGATTAACCGCCCCCAGCAGAACTAAAGCATAGTCAGGACAATAGTGCGGAGGCGCTGTCGGCTGCCCGTCCGCATCCATATAGACAACAATGGGTCCTGTGCCCGTACACAGCACCATCTGGCCTACGGCGCGGTCAACTCCGCGCGAAACGGCCAATCCCTGCCCTGTCAGAACAACCAACAGGCACATCACAAAAGGCAGGATTCGAGGCACGAAACGTTTCATTCGGCCTCGATATAGGCCGCTGAGCTAACGGGCTTCAAGCGCCAAACCGTCGCGCCCGAAATCGCTTCAGTATTCCAGGCCGCGCCGCTTTACTGTTCCCTTTGTGAGGCTGGTATGAGACCGGTTCACCCGGCGCTGCATCCGGGAACATGCGGAAATTGTCTTACTTGCCAGCTTACTCAGCAAAAGAAAGAAATAAAAACTCTTAAATGACATTGGACAACACTCGTTGTTGATGAACCAATAATGGCAAAAGTAGGGCGACCTGGTCTGTGAACAAGATCACTCAAGAGGATTTTGTTTCCTAAATCTTCACAGTTCCCACCAATCATTTCCAAACAAAAAGCCCCGAACCACTAAGGTTCGAGGCTTTGAAATTTTAGTAAGTGTAAGGACTTAGGCCGCGGCTTGTGCCTTGGCGATTTCCTTTTTCACTTTCAGAGCGTTTGCCGACAGCTCTTCGTCCTTGGCTTTCGCCAGGAACGCGTCCAGACCACCACGGTGGTCGACCGAGCGCAGGGCGGCCGCCGAGATGCGCAGCTTGACGCCGCGACCCAGGGTCTCGGACTGCAGGGTAACGTCGTTCAGGTTCGGCAGAAAACGACGACGAGTTCTGTTTTTGGCGTGGCTGACATTGTTGCCAGTCATCGGGCCTTTTCCGGTCAGTTCGCAACGGCGCGACATGGTTTCTTCCTTTGTTTCTGGAGGCCCGGCAAAATGCCTGCGGCCAAATCACAAGGGGCACAACCCGAAGTCGCGCCCGAAAACTGGTTGGATGCGTGTAGTGGGAATCGCTGGAAGGGTCAAGACACGGCGGACGAATTCTTTTCCGAAACCTCTTGCAACCGAACGGCCCGCCGGACCGTGCCTGTGGCACGCGTATTTTGGAAAAGGTGAAAGCACCTTTAGACCAGACTCGCCAGCATTTTCTCGGCCGCGGCGGCAGGGCTGAGGCGACCTTGGGATACCTCGGCATCAAGCTGCGCCATCTGCGCCTTGGCCTGCGCCGTTTCTAGGCGTGCAAGTAGCGAATGCCGCACCTCCTGATCGAACCAGTAGCGGGCTTGTGCGGCGCGATTGGATTGCCAGTGCCCCGCCTCTCGCCGCCAGTCCGTCAAGGCCTGAATCTCCACCCATGCTTTGTCCAGCCCATGTTCCTCAACCGCTGAGACAGCCATGGCCTTCGGGAAACCTTCGGGGTCCTGAGGCCGCTTGCGCAAAAGGCGCAGGGCACCAGCGTAGTCGGCGCAGGTGCGGGTTGCGGTTGCCTTAAGGTCTCCGTCGGCCTTGTTGATCAGGATGATGTCGGCCATTTCCATGATACCGCGCTTCACGCCTTGCAACTCATCCCCGCCTGCCGGGGCCAGCAGCAGCAGGAACAGGTCCGACAGCTCCGAAACCACGGTTTCTGACTGGCCGACGCCCACGGTTTCGATCAAGACGACGTCGTAGCCCGCTGCCTCGCACAGGGCGATGGCTTCGCGGGTTCGGCGGGCGACGCCGCCAAGGTGGCTCTGGCTTGGGGACGGGCGGATAAAGGCGTTTTTCTCGCGGCTCAGACGCTCCATCCGGGTTTTGTCGCCCAGAATGGACCCACCCGAGCGGGCCGAGCTTGGATCCACAGCCAGAACTGCAACGCGCAGCCCCTGCCCAATCAGCATCATGCCGAAGCTTTCGATGAAGGTGGACTTGCCGACACCCGGCGTACCCGACAGGCCGATCCGCAGGGATTGCCGCCCGGACTGCGCCAGATGGGACAGCAACTCGGTCGCTTGCGCCCGGTGATCTTCGCGCTGGCTTTCGACCAAGGTAATCGCACGCGCCAAGGCCCGACGCTCGCCCTGCAATATCCTGTCGCCCAAGTCAGCTATGTCCATCCGTCCGGTCCCTTTAGAATCCGCCCTAGATGAATGTGCGGCGCGGGGTTTGTCCAGAGGCCCTGCGGGATTAACTGCGCTGCTTCTGGACGTCGGGTCCCGCTTTGGCGATAAGGCCGCATGAGCCGTTTGCCGATAGATGACGCCCTTCCTGACTTGCTGGAGGCCCTGAGAGCCCGTGGTCGTGCCGTGCTGCAGGCCCCGCCGGGTGCGGGCAAAACGACACGGGTGCCTCTGGCGATGCTAGAGGCCGGAATATGCGCCGGTCGGATTGTGATGTTGGAGCCCCGGCGGCTGGCCGCCCGCGCCGCAGCCGAACGGATGGCCGAGACGCTGGGCGAACGCGCCGGGCAAAGGGTAGGTTACCGCGTCCGGGGTGATGCGAAAGTGTCGAAATCCACCCGGATCGAGGTGGTCACCGAAGGCATCCTAACCCGCATGTTGCAATCTGAGCCCGACCTACCCGGCGTAGGTGCAGTGATTTTCGATGAGTTCCACGAACGCTCTCTGAACGCCGATCTGGGGCTGGCGCTGTGTCTTGAGGTGACCGGAGCCCTGCGCGATGATCTGATCCTATTGGCCATGTCTGCGACGCTGGATGCAGACCCCGTGGGGAGGTTGATGAAGGCCCCGCTGGTGACCTCGGAAGGTCGCAGCTATCCGGTTGAAACGCGATGGTTGGAGAAACCACTGGGTGCGCAGGCCCGGCGGCTGGATGCGCTGATTGATCTGGTCGTTAGGGCGGAGCGGGACAGCCAGGCCATCGGTGGCGGTATCCTCGTGTTCCTCCCAGGCGAGGGTGAGATCCGCCGCGCAGAAAGCGCACTGTCCGGGCGACTGCCACAGGATTGCGTTGTGCGCCCTCTCTTTGGGGCCATGCCCTTTGCCGCCCAGCGCGCGGCCATTGCGCCGGTTGAGAGCGGGCGGAAGGTGGTACTGGCAACCTCGATTGCCGAAACCTCGCTGACGATTCCCGATATCCGCGTCGTGGTCGATGTGGGACAGGCACGGCGGGCGCGGTTCGATCCTGGCTCGGGCATGTCGCGGCTGGTGACGGAACGAGTCACGCGCGCTGAAGCAACCCAGCGCGCTGGTCGGGCGGGTCGGGTTTCAGACGGGCTGTGCTATCGGTTGTGGTCGAAGGGCGAAGAGGGCGCATTGGCCGCCTATCCGCCTGCCGAGATTGAGGCCGCCGACCTGACCGGGCTTGCGCTGGAACTGGCGCTCTGGGGGGCCGAAGCCGGTGATCTGGCATTTCTGACGGCTCCGCCCGAGGGCGCTCTGGCCGAGGCGCAGGCGCTGCTGACCCTACTGGGCGCTCTGGATGACAAGGGGCGGATCACGGATCATGGGCGAGCGCTGGCTGCCCTACCCCTACATCCCCGCTTGGGTCATATGTTGGTTACGACGGGGGCGCAGGCAGCCCCTCTGGCCGCACTGATGGCGGAACGTGACCCACTGAAGGGCGCCCCGGTTGACCTGTCCTTGCGGCTTGAGGCACTGCGCGACGCCCGTGCGTTTCAGCGCAACCGGGTCTGGCAGGTCAATATGGGCGTGTTGGACCGGGTCAAGGCCGAGGCCAAACGGCTGCGGGCGCAGGCCGAAACTGAGGCGGAAAACCTAAGCCCCGCGTCAATAGCGGCACTGGCCTATCCAGACCGCATTGGCCAAAGGCGCAAGGGCGAGGCACCGCGCTATGTGTTGTCCGGCGGTAAGGGCGTTGTGCTGGACAGTGGCGATACGCTGGCAGGCGCGCCCTATTTGGTGGTCATAGATACGGACGGTAATCCGCGCGAGGCAAAGGCTCGCATGGCTGTACAAATCAGCGACGGCGAAATCCGAGACCTGTTTGCAGATCAGATCGGATGGGAGACTAGCTGCGTCTGGTCAAAACGCGACCGACGGGTCGTTGCACGACGGCAAGAACGCCTCGGCGCAATCACGCTAGAGGACCGGATCTGGAAAGACGTTCCCGAAGACGCGATCGCCCGCGCCATGCTGGACGGCGTGCGCGATCTGGGGCTGAGGTTGGAAGGCGCAGCCGCCCGGCTGGCGGCGCGGGTTGAACTGGTGCGCGCTGATGGGGTCGACCTGCCCGACTTCTCGGACCAAGGGCTGATCGACACGCTGGAAGGTTGGCTGCTTCCCATGCTCTCGGGTGTACGCAGTGCAGAGGACTGGAAGCGCTTTGACCTGCTGCCCGCGCTGCGGGCCCGTCTGGACTGGGCGCAGACGCAAGAGCTGGACCGCCGTGCGCCGGGATCCTTCGTCACCCCGCTGGGCCGCAAGGTTCCCATCGACTACGGCGGCGATGCCCCTGAAATCTCGGTGCGTCTACAAGAGCTGTTCGGTGTCACGCGCCATCCGGTGGTCGGAGGCACTCCGCTGAAGATCACCCTGCTGTCACCCGCGCAACGCCCGATCCAGATCACCCGCGACCTGCCGGGGTTCTGGGCTGGCTCTTACGCGGATGTACGCAAGGACATGCGCGCGCAATACCCCAAACACCCCTGGCCCGAAGATCCAACACAGGCCGATCCGACGTTGCGAGCCAAACGAAGGCCCGGCTGAGGCATCAGCAAGCGCCGGATTTTGTCTAATTACCCCCAAATTGCGACAAAATTGCCGCCAAACCCCTAAGAAAAGCCGTTTTTTCGGGGTTACGTTGCATTCATCTATTCCGACGACTATCTGAACATGCATTGAGGTAAAATGTTTTCCGAGCGGCAGAACAATGAAAGCGCAGTTGCAGAGAATCTGGGATGAGGTCGGACGACCTATGATACAGCGACCTAAGCGCGTGCAGGTGGCCGCCCTCTGTACGCGTCAGACCAAATCAGGCCACGAGGTTCTTTTGGTGACCAGCCGCGATACCGGGCGCTGGATCATTCCCAAAGGCTGGCCGATCGACGGACTGGACGGTGCCGGAACTGCCCTGCAAGAGGCCTGGGAAGAGGCCGGCGTGCGCGAGGCCAAAGCCAAAAAAGAGCCGGTGGGTCACTTCACCTATGACAAGGTCCTCAAAGACGGCTCGATCGAAGCGGTGTTGACCAGCGTGTACCATCTGCGCGTGACGAAACTGCTGGATGACTTCCCCGAAGCAGATCAGCGGCAGCGGAGCTGGGTGACGCCGAAGATTGCCGCTGAACGAGTTGATGAGCCCGAACTCAAGGCCCTGCTAAGGCATCTTTAAAGGTCAAGTGGCGTCATGGTTGCCCTCAGGTCGCTAAACCTGTAGGGACCGGCGTCAATCTTTTTGGACCTTATCACACCCATGTCGAACACGAACTCCAAACCGCGCTGGAAAGCGCTGGATAGCGACCTGCATCGCATCTCGCGGGTCGAGACAGCAAATGCGCATGTCGCCCGCCCCTTGCTGGCGCCGGGCATCGCGCTGGCCTTCATGGCACTGGCCGGGCTGACGGCGGCGGTTCTGTTTGGGCAGGCGGATGGTGGCGTGATCGTCGTCGCAGCGGCGGCGTTCGGGGCCTATATGGCAATCAATATCGGCGCCAATGACGTGGCCAACAACATGGGCCCGGCCGTGGGTGCAAATGCCCTGACCATGGGCGGCGCGATTGCCATCGCGGCCATTGCCGAAAGCGCAGGCGCGTTGCTGGCAGGCGGTGATGTGGTCTCAACCATCTCCAAGGGGATCATTGATCCGGCCTCGGTCCAGAACAGTAATGTGTTCATCTGGGCGATGATGGCGGCACTGATCTCCTCGGCCATGTGGGTCAATCTTGCGACCTGGCTGGGCGCGCCTGTTTCGACCACCCATTCCGTCGTGGGCGGAGTCATGGGTGCTGGCGTCGCCGCGGCAGGGCTGAGCGCGGTCAGTTGGGGCACAATGGGAGCCATCGCGGCCAGTTGGGTGATCTCTCCGGTTCTCGGCGGCGTGATTGCGGCAGTGTTTCTGGCGCTGATCAAGGCCAAAATCCAGTATCAGGATGACAAGATTGCAGCCGCGCAGCGCTGGGTCCCGATCCTTGTGGGGCTGATGGCCGGTGCGTTCGCCACCTATCTAGCGGTGAAGGGGCTGAAGAAGATCGTTGCGATTGATCTGAACACAGCTGTTCTGCTCGGTTTGGCCGCCGGTCTGCTGGCATGGGCGTTGACGGTGCCTTGGGTGCGCCGTCGCTCGCAAGGGCTGGAGAACCGCACGCGGTCGCTGAAAACCCTGTTCGGGTTGCCTCTGGTGATTTCTGCGACCTTCCTCAGCTTTGCGCATGGAGCCAATGACGTGGCGAATGCGGTTGGCCCTCTGGCCGCTATCGTGCACGCAGCCGAGTTCGGAGATTTCGCCGCCAAAGTCACCATTCCCACATGGGTCATGGTTATCGGAGCCTTTGGGATTTCTTTCGGCCTGTTCCTTTTCGGGCCTAAACTGATCCGAATGGTGGGCAGTCAAATCACCAAGCTGAACCCGATGCGCGCTTTCTGCGTCGCTCTGTCTGCCGCCATCACCGTAATCCTAGCAAGTTGGCTGGGCCTACCAGTCAGCTCGACCCATATCACGGTGGGCGCCGTTTTTGGCGTTGGCTTCTATCGTGAATGGCATTCCGACCGACGCTGGGCACACTCCAACCGCCAACGCCCGCCCGAGCAGCGACTGGCACGGGAAGAGCATCAGCGACGCAAGCTGGTTCGCCGCTCGCATTTCATGACGATCGTGGCCGCTTGGGTCGTGACCGTTCCGGCAGCGGCTGTGTTGTCCGCCGTGATATTTTGGATGCTGACCGCATTTGGGTAAGCTGGGGATTTGCGAGGCTCTGCCTCGCGCTCCGGGATATTTTTAGCCAGATGAAGAGCGGATCAGGGTCTGATCTGGGCAGGCCGCATGGGTTCTGTGGGGGTTGCACGGATCAATTCGGCAACCCGGCTGTTTATCGGGGTTGGTCTGTTTAGGGACTCGCCTAGGCGGATGATTTCGCCTTGCAGGCTGTCGATTTCCGTGGGGCGGCCGGCGCTGAGGTCATAGGCCATCGAGGTTCGCGCACTGGGGTCGATGGTCAGCATTTTAGACGCGATGCGCTTGAAAAGAGGTGTCGGCAGGCGCAGGACATGCGGCGTCATCCACGCGGGCAGCGGCGTGGTCGAGGTAACCGGGTGACCGGCGGCTTTAAGAACTGAAAGCGCCTCGGTCATCTGATCTGCCATCAGGCGACGCCAATTGCGGTCCGTCAGTTGTTCGACCAACGTAAGGCCAGATAGGGCATTCAGCGCGTTGTTGAGGTTGATGACGAGCTTGCCCCACTGAATGGCCTCGATCTGGTCGCTCTCGGTGATTGGAAGCTGGGCACTGGTCAGCTGTTCGGCCAAAGACCCTGGGCCCGCTTGTATGACGATATCCCCGGACGTGGCGCGGTGATAGGTGGCCGGTCGGTTTGGAACCACGTTGAAAGGCACCATCCCCGCGCGAACATCGTGGTTAGGCAATGCGGCGCGCAGGGTTCGGGCGTTCTCCATCCCGTTTTGCCACGAAAGGACCGGGGTCGACTGCGACGCATGCGAAGCGATCAGTGTAGCCATTTCTTCGGTTGCGCCGGATTTCACGGTGACGATGATCAGATCGGCATTGGCCAGACAGCTGGGATTTTCGCTGAGCGTCAGCGATGCTGCCGAAATCGTAAGAGTGAGACCCGAGAAATCGGTGACCGTCAGTCCCTGCTCTCGGATCGGGTCCAAGACGCGGGCGCGGCCGAGCAGAGTGACCGTATGCCCGGCGTCAACCAGCAACGCGCCGCAATAGCAACCGATACTGCCCGCTCCTGCAATGACAATCTTCATGGCGATCCCTCCGTTGCGGGAAGGATCACCGGGTTGGCGCGTCGGGGCAAGCCCAGCGCGAGGTAACGTGGCGTTCAGCGGGCCAGTCTGGGTTTAGTGCGCTCCAGTTCTGGCGAGATTGGAATGAACTCCTGATCATCGCCGGGGGGCAAGTGGAAGGCTCCGTTCGCCCAGTCGGCGTTCTTCCATTCGCGCGTCGCGTGCTCGATCTTTTCCTTCGACGAGGACACGAAATTCCACCAGATATATCTCTCTTCATTGAGGGTCGCGCCGCCGAGCAACATAAGCCGCGCCCCCATTGGCCCGGCCGTGACCGAGAGCTTGTCGCCCGGACGGAAAACCATCATGCGACCGGCTTCGAATTTATCGCCCGCAATCTCGACGGAGCCTTCGGTGACATAGACGCCCCGATCCTCATGGTCATCCGGCAGTGGGAATGATGCCCCAGAATCCAGTTCGACATCCAGATAGAAAGTCTCGGACAGCATGGTAACCGGGCTTGTCTCACCATAGGCCGAGCCGAGGATCAGGCGGGCGCTGACGCCTTTGTCCTGAATATGGGGCAGCGCGCCTTGTTTGTGATGCTCGAAATCCGGTGCCATATCCTCATGCGCTTCGGGCAAGGCGATCCAGGTCTGGATACCGAAAAGCTTGTTTTCGCGGGCGCGTGTTGCGGCACTTGTGCGTTCAGAATGGGTCACGCCGCGACCGGCGACCATCCAGTTGACCTCACCGGGGTAGATCATTTGGTGCGTACCCAGACTGTCTCGATGTTCGAACTCGCCCTGATACAGATAGGTCACGGTCCCCAGCCCGATGTGAGGATGCGGGCGGACATCGATGCCGCCTTCGGTGATGAACTCGGCTGGACCCATCTGATCGAAGAAGATGAACGGTCCGACCAGCTGGCGTTCGACCGATGGCAGCGCCCGGCGCACTTCGAACCCACCCAGATCGCGAGCACGTGGGATGATCAACGTCTCAAGCGCCGGGTTTTCCGTGACGCAGTCGGGGGTGTGAGTCGGGTTCCAGCTCATGCCTGATCTCCTTTGGTCGGACGGGCTAACTTTCTAACGTTCCTGGATGCACTGTAGCGCAGATTTCACGACATGTATCGCGCAAATATGCACATACTTGGTGCGGCATCTGGTTCGTTGAAGCTCGGTGGGCCATGCACCCTCACATAGCCGTGAACATTAAATCGTCCACGCTTGGACGGCGCGCGCTCGGTTTTCCAAACAAGCGTGCTATATTTTGGAATAGGCGAACCCGGCCTGTCAGGTCGGGGTAGAATGTGGGCCACATGACAGGAGAGTTTCCATGACGCGCCTTCAAATAACCCGCCGGTCTTTAATTGTTGCCGGCATTGGCACCCTCGCGACAGGTCTATCGGGCGGAGCGCATGCCAGCGGGCTTGCTGCGACCCAGTCTATGCGCGGTGGGTCCAACAATTATCGCCCCGGCGCGCCGGTCGTCGACAGGATCGGTGGCGGAGGGTTCTGGATGACAGGCTCCGTGCGACGCGCCGGAGACGGAGCGCCCCTGCCCGGTCAACGTATCCAGATCTGGGCGCACACGACCGAAGGGCACGAGCGCGATCTTCACAGTCACGGAGCTACCTTGACCGACGCTAATGGTGAGTTTCGGCTGGAAATGCCCCAGATCGTGCCTGCCTTCGGCCAACCGCATGGGCATCTGGCCTATGACAGCGGTGAGTTCCAGACGGTGTTCCTGCGGCCTGTGATGTCTAGCGCGAAAGACAAGACGCTGGCCGCACATTTCGTGCTACAACCTGCCTGAACCACGTGATCCGCAGCGCTCTGATTTGGCTGGGGATTGGGGCGGCGTTGCTTGTTCCGTTGATCACGGCCGCAACCAGCCCTTACTTGGCTTGGCGTGACCCCATCTACATCCTGGCAGGGTTTGCCGGGGTTCTGAGCCTTGGGTTGCTTTTGCTGCAACCTCTGCTGGCGGCCAGAATCTTGCCGGGACTTTCCCCAATGACCAGCCGTCGCGCGCATAGATGGGTCGGGATTGCGTTGATCCTGGCGATCTTTATCCATGTTGGCAGCCTTTGGATTACCAGCCCTCCCGATGTGGTGGATGCGTTGCTCTTCGTATCAGCGACCCCGTTTTCGGCCTGGGGAGTGATCGCGATGTGGGCGGCTTTTATCGCGGCGTTTTTGGGTATCTATCGACAACGCATGGCCTTGCGGTTTCGCGTCTGGCGGTTAACCCATACGACCCTGGCTTCTGCGACGATCGTCGGCAGCGTTGTGCATGCCATGCTGATCGAGGGCACGATGGAGATCATTACCAAGACCGCCCTCTGCGTTTTGGTGCTATTAGCGAGCGGGCGGGCGCTCGCCAAACTGCGTGTTTGGGACGTGAGGAGACGGGCTTAAACGCCCAGACACCACCGCATCACTGCCTTTTGCGCATGAAGGCGGTTCTCGGCCTCATCAAAGATCACGGAGTTCGGGCCGTCCATCACCTCGGAGGTCGCTTCTTCCTCGCGGTGGGCGGGCAGGCAGTGCATGAACAGTGCATCCGGCTTGGCATGGGACATCAGCTCGGTATTGACCTGATACGGGCGCAGCATGTTGTGGCGACGCTCTTTCGCGGATTGGCTGTCATGCATCGAAACCCAGGTGTCGGCAACCAGTAAATCCGCGCCCTCAACGGCCTTGTAGGGATCACGTTCAACGACGATTTGCGAGCCCTTCTGACGGGCAAACCCCATGAATTCTTCCTCGGGGTCAAACTGTGCCGGGCCGGTGAACGTAAGGTCAAAGCCGAACTGCCCTGCCGCGTGAAGGAACGAGGCGCATACATTGTTGCCGTCACCGGTCCAGACCACCTTTTTACCCGCAATCGGGCCGCGGTGTTCTTCGTAGGTCAGGATATCGGCCATGATCTGGCAGGGATGGGTGCGGTCGGTCAGGCCGTTGATCACAGGCACGTCCGAGTATTCGGCCATCTCGGTCAAGACGGTCTCGTCAAAGGTGCGGATCATGATCATATCCACATAGCGTGACAGGACACGGGCTGTGTCGGCGATGGTTTCGCCATGGCCAAGTTGCATGTCCTTGCCAGACAGAACCATCGTCTGACCGCCCATCTGACGAACACCGACATCAAAGGACACGCGCGTCCGGGTCGAGGGTTTTTCGAAGATCAGCGCAACCATATGGTCTTTGAGCGGCTGTTCATCATCCAGCGCGGCTTTTGGCCGTCCAAGGCGGGCCTTTTTCATCGCACCCGCTTGATCAATCATGTTGCGCAGGTCGGCTGCGCCGGTTTTGTGGATATCAAGGAAATGGTTCATATCGTTTCGCTTTTGGCTATCAACGGTCGGGGGCGCTGCCCCCGAGGTATTTGTGAACAGGAGAAGGATCAGGCGGTGGCCAGGTTGGCTTCGATTTGCGCTGCGGCCTTGTCGAGGCGGATCATCGCCTGGGCAATATCGTCTTCGGTCAGGGTCAGTGGCGGCAGCAGGCGAATGACGTTGTCGGCAGCGGGAACCGTGATGACCTCGTTATCATAGCCCGCGTTGACCACTTCGATATTTGTCGCTTTGCACTTCAGACCCAGCATCAGGCCGGCGCCTCGCACCTCTTCGAAGACATCCGGGTGGTCGGCCACCAGGCCTTCGAGCTTTTGGCGCAACAGGCCTGCCTTGCGGTTAACACCTTCGAGGAAGGCAGGCGTGGCGATCTGGTCGATCACGGCGCAGCCAACGGCGCAACCGAGCGGATTCCCCCCATAGGTCGAACCATGAGTGCCTGCGGTCATGCCACTGGCGGCCTCTTCCGTTGCCAGCACCGCGCCCAGAGGGAAGCCTCCGCCGATGCCTTTGGCGACCATCATGATATCCGGTGTGATACCCGCCCATTCATGGGCAAAAAGCTTGCCAGTCCGGCCCACGCCACACTGGACCTCGTCAAGGATCAACAACAGGCCGTGTTCGTCGCATATCTGACGCAAGGCCTTGAGTTCGGCGTCGGGAACGGGGCGAATGCCGCCCTCGCCCTGCACCGGCTCGATCATGATTGCCGCTGTTTTTTCGGTAATCGCGTTGGTGATGCCGTCCAGATCTCCGAAAGTTAAATGCACGAAGCCAGGCAACAAAGGGCCGAAGCCTTTGGTCATCTTCTCGGACCCGGCGGCGGCGATACCAGCCGAAGACCGTCCGTGGAACGAGCCATCGAAGGTGATGATCTCGACCTTCTCGGGCTGGCCTTTGTCATAGAAGTACTTGCGGGCCATTTTTACGGCCAGTTCGCAGGACTCGGTGCCCGAGTTGGCAAAGAACACCGTGTCCGCAAAAGTATGTTCCACCAGCTTGTCGGCCAGCGCCTGCTGCTGCGGAATGTGGTAAAGGTTCGAGACATGCCACAGCGCATGCGCCTGCTCGGTCAGCGCGTTTACAAGCGCCGGATGCGCGTGGCCCAGCGCGTTCACCGCGATGCCCGCTCCGAGGTCCAGAAAACGTCGGCCATCCGCCTCGGTCAGCCAGGCGCCTTCGCCCTTCACGAAAGTCAGGGGCGCACGGTTATAGGTCGGCAGAACGGACGGGATCATCGGATCATCCTTTTAAGATAGCTTAAGCCCTGTGAGTGATACACCGGGGCCATGGTCGTCAACTGATTTGGTGGAGAATGCGCGGATTTGGTCAGCGCAAATAGATCAAACGGGCCGGTTATGCGGTCAGGCGTCGGCGTCGAAGGCGCAGGATATGTGCGGTTTTGATCATGGCGGCTCGTATAGCGAGGTTCGATCTGTCTGGGAAGACCAATAATTGGAAAGCCCTGAAATTTCACAATGAGATGAGAAGCCGCTATTTCACGCTTGCTATTTCAATTCCTGTGGCGCACCGCTTGGCCATGACACCTACGCCCCAGAACCCGCCGCTTGCGGCCCTGTTGATCTTTGCCGCCAGCGCCCTGCTGGCAGGGACAACATTGCTGGCCAAAGCGTTGGGGACAGACACGCTTGGCCCTGCGTTGCATCCGATGCAGATCAGCCACGGGCGGTTTCTGTTTGCTTTTGTCGTGATCGTGACCGCCACAGCTGTTCTGCGCCCGGCGCTGAGGCGCCCTCATTGGGGGCTGCATATCGGCCGCACCAGTTTCGGATGGCTGGGGATCACGCTGATGTTTGCATCCGTTGCTTACATCCCGATCGCGGACGCCACGGCGATTTCCTTCTTGAACCCGGTTTTTGCGATGGTTCTGGCCATCCCGCTGCTAAAAGAAGGTGTCGGCCCTTGGCGTTGGCTGGCCGCAGCGGTGGCTTTGATCGGGGCACTGATTCTCTTGCGCCCGACGCCTGCCAGTTTCCAACCAGCCGCCCTATTGGCCCTGACGGCGGCCGCGGTGATCGGGATGGAGCTGATTTTCATCAAAAAACTCTCAGGCCGCGAGATTCCGATCCAGATTCTGTTGGTGAACAACGGATTGGGTCTATCCATCGCCTCGGTCGCGGTGATCGCAGTATGGCAGGCGCCGACCCCTGCACAATGGGCAGCTTTGGCCGGAATCGGGGGGTTGATGGCCTGCGCGCAGGCCTGTTTCGTAAACGGAATGGCCCGTGCCGATGCCTCGTTCGTTGCGCCCATCAGCTATGCCACATTGATCTTCGCGGCGTTCTACGACTTTGCGATCTTTAGCGTGATCCCAGATCGGATCAGCATCATCGGCTCATCCATCATCCTGACAGGCGCGCTGATTCTGGTCTGGCGCGAAACCATTCACCGTCAGGCCTTGAGCCGGTAGCCCGTCCGCAACATCTGCCAGGTCACCGCACCAACGAACAGAGTCGCCCCAGTGCACACCGCCATTCCCAGCCAAGGTGAGCTATCGGAGACGCCGATCATCCCAAAGCGCAGACCGTCGATCAGATAGAAAACTGGGTTCAAGTGGCTGAGTTTGTTCAGTACAGGCGGCAGCGCCTCGACCGAGTAGAAGGTACCCGACAGGAAGGCCAAAGGCGTGACGATGAAGTTGGTGATCGCCGCCATCTGGTCGAATTTATTGGCGAAAATCCCCGCAAACAGGCCCAACGCGCCCATGAAAGCGCCGCCCAGAATGACGAAGATCAGGGTGATGAACAGGTTCTGCGGCGCAATCGACAGAAACACCAGAAACGCGAGGGCCACGACACAAGCGATCAGAACGCCGCGCGCAATGCCGCCTGCCAAATAGCCAAGCAGGATCTCTAGCGGGGACAGCGGCGGCATAAGGGTATCCACGATGTTCCCCTGAACTTTCGAGATCACCATCGAGGACGAGGTATTGGCGAAGGCATTCTGGATCACCGTCATCATCATGATACCGGGCGCCAGAAAGATCAGAAACGGCACACCCATAACGTCAGGCCGGCTTGGACCGATGGCAATGGTGAAGATCAACAGGAACAATCCAGCCGTCACCAGCGGGGCCAGCAGGGTCTGGGTCCACACCGCCATAAAGCGCAGGGTTTCGCGTTTGGCCAGCGTGTAGAGGCCCATCCAATTGACCGCGCCAAACCGGCGCGCGTCCTGATCCATAAGATTCTGCATGAGAGCCTCTTAACTGATTCGAAGACCGCTTGTAACTCGGCCCGCAGTGATTAGAATAGGGCGCTGAGACGAATTCCCAAGGCGGCCCGAATCCGGGGCCGCTTTCCGCTTTTGAAAGGCAACCGATGTCCTGGACTGACGAGCGCGTAGAACTGCTGAAGAAAATGTGGGGCGAGGGCCAGTCGGCCAGCCAGATCGCCAAGGAACTGGGCGGCGTGACCCGCAACGCGGTGATCGGCAAGGTCCACCGTCTGGGCCTGTCCAACCGCGCAACCGGAGCAACGCCCGCCAAGGCTGAGCCAAAAGAAAAACCGGCACCCGCGCCCAAGGCCGAGGCGAAACCAAAGCCCGCCCCCAAGACCGAACCCGCGCGTCCCGCCCCCGCCCCGGCAGCCGAAGCGAAACCTGCGGTTCCCGCCCGCCGTCAGATCATCCCGGCCGGTCAACCTCTGCCCCCGCAGCCTTCGGCGAATGAGATCAGCCCCGAGGCACTGGCCAAGGTCAACGAGGTTGAGAAGAAAGCCAAAAAGCTGACGCTGATGGAGCTGACCGAAAAGACCTGCAAATGGCCCGTCGGCGACCCCGCGACCGAGGATTTCTGGTTCTGCGGCCTGCCGGTTGAAGCGGGCAAGCCCTACTGCGAGGCGCATGTCGGCGTGGCCTTCCAACCCATGAGCTCGCGCCGCGACCGTCGGCGGTGATTGGGAACGCCAGAACCATATTTCTATTCTGGAATGTGGGAAGGGTACGGGGTTTCTCCGAGCCTCTTATCAGAAGAGTTGCGAAGTCAGAACAACGCTAGGCGTAACGGGCGCTTTCAAAAACACCCTCGCAGCTTTCTGCAAAGGTGTTTTAGATCGGGGCGTCGGATGTGCGGGCAAAGCCGACCTCAGAACTTCCAATTCTTTGGGGTGATCCGACGCCTTATTCACTCTTGGAAGGGAATGCTTGTATAAGCTCCGACTTCGTCATTTCCTGTGCGTTCGTTGAATGCCCTGATCATTTCGTTTGTAGCTTCAGCTGCTCCGATATCCATGCTCTCGAGATCAAATTCGGAGAACGGGAACTCTGCAGCTGAGTCAGGCGGTTGCTTGGGCATTTGTACTGGTGCCGGGAAAGACTCTTCATTGGGCACTCCTTGACGAGTACGAATACTATCTTTGGTTACATTCCAGGTCATAAAATCAGCCGCCAAATCCAATGGCCCATCATATGTCTCTCGGATTGCTGAATAGACGGCCAGCGCAATGTCATGATCGTTTTGGAAGTGGTAGCAAACCGCCAATCTTGGTTCCGTTTCGGACATAATCTTGCCGAATGCTTGCGCGGAAGTGTGCCCTTGAGAACCAACAAATATTGCTTCGGAAGGGGCAAACCCATATTTCTCGATCATGAAATCTGGAGGGGTGAAGCATTCATGAATTGCAAGGTCCGCACCTACCGCATGCTCTCTCCACCATCGCGTAGGTAGCGTGTCGGATGAAAAAGCAAACTTCAGACCGTTCCATTCAAGTAGAAAACTAACTGATTGTTCACCATGTATGGCTGGCAGGGTTCTGACCTGAACACCGTTTTCGTCAAAAATGACGTTATTTACGATTTTCCAATCGAATTCGTTAACCTCAAGTTGCAGCCCTCTGGGGTCGACCGCCGCCCCACGAGTGGCTTCTTCCCATGCCCACATTTTCTTCATGTGATCTGCCCAAGACTTTGTTCCCCACTCAGGCTTGATGCCTTCGGGCCCCCAAAGGCGAACAGGCGTTAGGCGGTTGTTTACGGGACCGGTGAAGTAAAAGGCTGGAAAATCGCCAGCATGATCTAGGTGCAGGTGACCCAAGAAGACTTTATCCAGCTGATCCAGTGGAATCCCAAGCGCCATGATCCTTTCAAAGGATCCCTCTCCCATATCGAAGATAAACTTTTCGCCATTTCCCAATTCAACTAAGAAACATGCCGCAGCTTGTTTCAGACGCGGCTGAGGCATACCGGTGCCACAGGCGACAACTCGCATTTCGTCAGGACCCAGAGCCTCGGTTCCTGGATAATAAACAGTTTAGTTAGGAAACGGTTCCGTCCTAGACCACTCGGTTGGATCATTACTTTGCGCGCCTAAAGTATTCGCCGAGGCCAAAAAAAACGAAGATATTAACGCCAAAATACAGTTTCTGTTTTGGGCGGAAAAAGCCATTGCAATTGCCTCCGATTAGGACCACCGGGAATTTTCAATAGTTTGAAGCCGACTCATAATAAGATTGCAGATTTTGAATTCGTCTGGCAAGGCTTCAAGAAATCGGCGGATTTAGGGTAGGGCTTTCATTAAATTTCGGTTGCTGCATTGGGCTCGAACCTGACATTGAAGTGTCAGTGATCTTGGAGCCGCGGGCACATGATCGGCATTTTACTGCGCCGGATGGGATGGTAGGTCTGGTTCAGGTTGCCACCCAGGCACATCCTCGGGCGCGACCGAGGCGTGGAGGTGTTCGGACTGGTCCTTGCCCACTATCCGTCTTTTGCGCAGAAGAAAAATCTTGCCCCACCCGCGCCACGTTCCAACCGACGCCCCCTGAGCATTGGTCGGAAAACGAGCGCGCCATCCCTCCGGCAGCTGCAGCCCATGCCGCTCGGCCTTGTCCAGCATCCAGATGAGAGAGATGTTGCTGAGGGCGCGTGCTTCTTCATAGCCGTTCAACTGACCACCCACATCGCCATGGGTGCCCCGGAACCAGACCTGTTCAACATGGCCTTTGAACTCTGGTGTGCATTTCCACAGGACAGGTTCATAGACCTCGCGGGTCTCATTCAAGGCCATCGCGTGATATCCGTGGCGGATCGCGCGGCCCAGTTGATGATTGTGGAAGGCGTGCTTTTCCTCGGCCCAGCGCCACAGCAGCGGCAGGCGCAGACCCAGCGCTTTGACCGTGTCCCACACCCCGACCATCTCAATTGCCACATCCTCATGGCAAAATTTGCGGCGGAAATCGCGGGCCGCCGTGCCACTCGGGTTGCATTCATAGTGGCGGTAGGCCTGCTTGATGTTCCGCTCGGTCGCGTGTTCCGCCTTCAGCAGGCCGATCATGTCGATCACGCCCGCAAGGCTGCGAACACCGTAGGCCCCACGGGAATATCCTATAAAGTAAATCCGGTCTCCGGGTTTGTAGCGCGAGGCCAGATAGCCATAGGCACGACGGATCTGCCGATTGATCCCCCGCCCCATCATCACATCGAGCGAAGACTTCCAGCTTTCCCACTGCACGCCAGCCTCATAAAATACGGAAACCTGAGGCCCCATTTCCTGACACAGGCGAAACGTCTGCCCGGCATGGGTTTCGAGGCCGGGTTCCAGCGTCGACATGGTTCCGTCCAGAATGACAACATGGCTGATCGGCTCACGGTGCAGCGCTTCGGCGGAATGCTCAGAGCGTAAGGGCCGCCCGAGCCATCCAAGTACCTTTCTGCTTAACCGTGACAGAATCATATCTCAGCCACTCCTGTACTCTTCGAGGGTGCGCGCGCGTCTCAGCATTGCGCCGCGCTGGCCTTCACGGTGCATCGGCAACTGAGGCCCATGCGCCCATATCCCGCCTCCGTTCGACCGCCGGCCCATCACTTGCCCGCGCACCGGTAGGGGCGAGGTATACTCAAGGATGGGTATCATCAGCATGCCGCACAAGAGATCCAACGAAACCGTGAGACGTTGAAGCATAGCTGCAAGCCTAAGCGGGCATTTGGGCATCATCATGACCAAGGCGTGCGGCATGCGTGACCTCATCGTTAATGCCACCATATGTCTGAATATATTACGAAAGCTCAAACGCATTGCAAAATTCCCGAAACCGTCTGACGACAGATCACGAAACGAGCAGTGAAGCCGCATCTTATCGGGTCGCACCGTCTCGTGACTGCACGCTACAAGTGTAGCTGAACAACCCACTGGCCGTCTGTGGCCTGGTTCACGGTCCCGGCGGATCGAATGCCTTGTGGATTTGAGCGCAAAGCCTTCCCCTTTTGCCATCCTTTCGCTATTGCACGCACTAACCCAAGATTGATGACGCAGGACGCACCCCATGGCGATGGAAAAGACATTCAACGCGGCCGAGGCCGAGGCCCGCATCTACGAGGCCTGGGAACAGGCCGGAGCCTTCAAGGCAGGCGCGAATAAGTCGCGTGACGAGAGCTTTACCATTATGATCCCGCCGCCCAACGTGACAGGTGCTTTGCACGTGGGCCACGCGTTCAACAACACGCTGCAGGACATCCTGATCCGTTGGCACCGGATGCGTGGCTTCGACACGCTCTGGCAGCCCGGCCAGGACCACGCAGGCATCGCCACACAGATGCAGGTGGAAAAGATGCTGGCCGCCACACAGCAACCGGGTCGGCGCGAGTTGGGTCGCGAGAAATTCCTTGAGAAAGTCTGGGAATGGAAGGGCGAATACGGCGGCACGATCATCGAGCAGCTGAAACGTCTCGGTTCCTCCTGCGACTGGTCGCGCAACGCGTTTACTATGGCGGGAGCGGCAGGCGATCCGCGCACTGGCCATGAGAACTCGGCCAATTTCCACGATGCCGTGATCAAGGTTTTCGTCGACATGTACGAAAAGGGCCTGATCTATCGCGGCAAGCGCCTGGTCAACTGGGACCCGCATTTCGAGACCGCGATCTCGGACCTCGAAGTCGAGAATATCGAAGTCGCGGGCCACATGTGGCACTTCAAATACCCGTTGGCCAGGGGCGAGACCTATACCTATGTCGAGAAGGACGAGGACGGGAGTATCGTGCTTGAGGAAGAGCGCGACTATATCTCGATCGCCACGACCCGACCTGAGACCATGCTGGGCGACGGCGCGGTCGCGGTTCATCCCTCGGATGAGCGGTATGCGCCCATCGTGGGCAAGCTCTGCGAAATCCCGGTTGGTCCGAAAGAGCATCGCCGTCAGATTCCGATCATCACCGATGAGTATCCGGACCCCGATTTCGGCTCGGGCGCGGTGAAGATCACCGGCGCGCATGACTTCAACGACAACATGGTCGCCAAGCGCGGCGGCATCCCGATGTACCGCCTGATGGACACCAAAGGCGCGATGCGGGCCGATGGTGCGCCATACGCGGAAGAAGCGGACAAGGCGCAGGAATACGCACGTGGCAAAGACTTCACTGAGAACGAGATCGACGCGATCAACCTGATCCCCGATCACCTGCGCGGCCTCGATCGGTTCGAAGCGCGCGCGAAGGTGGTTGAAGAGATCACTGCGGACGGTCTAGCCGTTATGACCCGCGCGGATGATCCGCGTCTGGGTTCAACCGCTCTGAAGCCCGATCATGAGGGCGCGGACAAGCTGGTCCCTCTGGTCGAGAGCAAACCGATCATGCAGCCGTTTGGCGACCGCTCTAAAGTCGTCATCGAGCCGATGTTCACTGACCAGTGGTTTGTCGACGCGGCCAAAGTCGTCGGCCCTGCGCTGGATGCGGTCAAGGACGGTACAGTCAAGATCATCCCCGAGTCGGGCGAGAAAACCTATTACCACTGGCTGGAAAACATCGAGCCCTGGTGCATCTCGCGTCAGCTGTGGTGGGGGCATCAGATTCCGGTTTGGTATGGCCTCGATCTCTCGGCTGAGAACTTCAAGGACGACGAAAACGACGGCGACCTTGATCTGGTCGAATTGGGCCGTTTGCTGAACGAAGGCGGCATGTTGCATCGTGGCAATGTCATGGAATGCGCTGCTAGCCTTGAAGCTGTCACCGAGAAATTCCTCGACGACAACGCAAACATTCCCAGCCCTCTGAGCCACGCGACGGTTGTCGAAGTCGCTGACAAGCAGGAAGCGATACATCAGTTCGCTGAAAGCCTTGCTCAATACGCGGTCGAACAAGACCCGACCAAGCTGGTCTATCCGGTCTGGCGCGACCCCGACGTCCTCGACACCTGGTTCTCTTCCGGCCTTTGGCCCATTGGAACACTGGGCTGGCCTGAACAGACAGAAGAACTGGAGCGCTATTTCCCGACGGACGTTCTGGTTACTGGTTTCGACATCCTGTTCTTCTGGGTCGCCCGGATGATGATGATGCAACTGGCCGTCGTCGATCAGATCCCGTTCCACACGGTCTACCTGCACCAGCTCGTCCGCGACGAGAAGGGCAAGAAGATGTCCAAGACCACCGGCAACGTCATTGACCCGCTGGAGATCGTGGACGAATTCGGTGCCGACGCGCTGCGCTTCACCAACGCCTCGATGGCGGCAATCGGCGGTGTGCTGAAACTGTCCCGCGAGCGCATCACCGGCTATCGGAACTTCGGCACCAAGCTTTGGAATGCCGTCCGCTTTGCTGAGATGAACGAGGTCTTCACCGACGACGTCCCGCAACTGGATGTGGCTGACCTGCAGCCCAAGGCGGCCGTCAACCGCTGGATCATCGGTGAAACTGCCCGCGTGCGGGAAGAGGTCGATGCTGCGCTGGAAAGCTATCGTTTCAACGATGCTGCGAATGGGCTTTATGCCTTTGTCTGGGGCAAAGTCTGCGATTGGTATGTGGAGCTGTCAAAACCACTGCTGCAAGGCGACGACACCGAGGCACAGGCCGAGACCCGCACCACCATGCGCTGGGTTTTGGATCAGTGCATGGTCCTGCTACACCCGATCATGCCTTTCATCACCGAAGAGCTTTGGGCGCTGACCGGCACGCGGCCCAAGATGGTTGTCCACGCCGACTGGCCGACCTACGCCGCTGCCGAACTGATCGACGCTGACGCGGATCGCGAAATGAACTGGGTGATCTCGGTGATCGAAAACACCCGCTCGGCCCGTGCGCAGATGCGGGTTCCGGCTGGCCTCTACGTGCCGATGCTGGTGACCGAGATCGACGATCACGGCCAAGCCGCATGGGACCGCAACGAAGCGCTGATCAAGCGTCTGGCCCGGATCGACAGCCTGACCAAGGCAGACGAACTGCCCAAAGGCACCATCTCGATTGCTGCTCCGGGCGCGAGCTTTGGCCTGCCGCTGGCCGACATCATCGACATCGGCGCCGAGAAGGAGCGGTTGGAGAAAGCCAAGGGCAAACTGGCCAAAGAACTCGGCGGTTTGCGTGGGCGTCTGAATAACCCCAAATTCGTGGCTTCGGCCCCGGAGGAGGTGGTGGAAGAAGCCAAAGCCAACCTCGCTGCGCGCGAAGAAGAAGAGACCAAGCTGAACGAAGCCCTCGCTCGTCTGGCCGAACTCGCCTGATCTTCTTCTCGTTCCAAGTACGGAAATCCCGACCTCATCACCCGAGCCGGTGGTGAGGTTTTTCTTTACCTTCAGAGCTTTCCCCTTGTTCGCGCCAGCCTGCGCTTGTTAGCACTTCGGAATAACAACCCTCCGAGGCCCCTATGGCACGACCTTTCCCTCCGATGCAGACCGTCTCAACTGGACTGGTAGTCGCCATTGTCGGGTTCTTCAGCTCATTTCCCATCGTGCTGCAAGGGCTGGCTGCAATGGGCGCATCAGCTGCCCAAGCAGCCTCGGGCCTGATGACCGCCGCGATTGCCATGGGGCTGGCCGCGATTGTTCTCAGCCTGCGTTACCAGCAACCCATCAGCGTGGCCTGGTCCACCCCCGGAGCGGCGCTGCTGGCGGTTTCAGCCACCCCTGCCGCAGGCTTCTCAGGCGCAATCGGAGCCTTCCTCTGCGCCGGAGCCTTGACGATTCTAGCCGGGCTTTGGAAACCACTGGGGCGTCTGGCCGCTGCGATCCCGACCACTCTGGCACAGGCAATGCTCGGCGGTGTTCTTTTACCCCTTTGCATTGTCCCGTTCAAAGCAGCTGTTGAGCTACCTTGGCAGGCACTGCCCGTGATCCTGACATGGTTCATCGCCGGACGTCTGAACCGGCTGTTTGCCGTTCCCGCAGCCGTCGTAGCCGCAGCTCTCGTGGTAGTGTTCAGCGCCGAAGGTGCATCCGTCCGGCCCGAGGCTTATCTGGCCGCGCCCGTCTGGACGATGCCCTCATTCCCACTTGCGTCAGCTATCGGCATCGGCCTGCCGCTGTTCGTCGTCACAATGGCAACCCAAAACATCCCCGGCATCGCCGTGATGCGCAGCTTTGGCTACACGCCCGCGCCCGGCAAGCTGTTCTCTTCCGTCGGGGGGGCAAGCATGTTGTCGGCCCCATTTGGAGCCCCCGCCACCTGTCTGGCGGCCATCACCGCCGCGATGTGTTCGAACGGAGACAGCCACCCAGACCGTAGTTTGCGCTATTGGTCTGCAATCATGGCGGGCGTGTTCTACTGTGTCTTCGGTATCTTTGCTGTGGCGATCACAGGCTTTGCCGCCCATGCCGACCCGCTGCTGATGGGTACGCTGACCGGCGTGGCCCTGATTGGCGTTATGGCCAACGCCACCTTCGCAGCACTGGAAATACCCGCAGAACGCGAAGCCGCGATCCTGACCCTCGCCATCACGGCCTCAGGGATCACGGTGTTTGGTCTGGGCGCTGCGGTCTGGGGCTTGATAGCTGGGGGCGTCGCCTACCTCTTGACCACCAAGCTGCGATGATCCCTTTCTCCCCACGCCTGAAAAAGCTATCCTGCACTCATGTTCGGATCGCTTGGAAAACTGGTGGAACGCCAGATCAAGAAGGCTCAGGCCGAGGGTCAATTACAGGGTCTTGAGGGCGAAGGTGCGCCTCTGCCCGATCGCTCGGGCGAAGCGCAAAGCGATCCCGCCATTGCGGCCGGTCATCGGATCATGGCGCAAGCCGGGGTACTGCCCGAGGAGTTCGACATCAAAAAACAGTTGGACGAGGCCCGTAGACAGTATGCTAGGCTAACTGATCCCGAGGCCCGCAAATCCATGATGTCAAAGATCGCCGATCTCGAAATGCGCTACAACATGGCCCGAGACGCGCGGCGCGCCTTCATGCGGTGATCACTTGAACTCGGGCTTTCGGCCTTGCATCTGCGCCATCACGACCTCCATCTGATCAGGCTTTCCAATCAGATCCACCTGTTCCGAGGACTCGGCCAGCAAAACATCGGCGCGCGGATTAGTTTCGGCAAAGTCGATGAGGCGCTTAGCGGCACGGATGGCCGAGGGGCTTTGTGAGGCGATGTTTTCAGCCAAGGCAAGTGCTTCGGTCTGCGGATCATCGGACAGCTTGGTGACCAAACCCCACTCGGCCGCCTGTGCAGCCCCAATGGGACGCGCTGTATAAGTCAGCAGCCGCAAAACGTCTGAGCGGACCAGTTTCGGAAGCAGAACCATGCCACCCATGTCTGGGATGATGCCCCATTTCATCTCCATCACTGCAAGTTTCGCCTCGGGGTGGGCGATGCGGATATCCGCGCCCAGAGCAATTTGCAGGCCGCCCCCATAGGCCGCGCCTTGGATTGCGCAGATTACAGGAACAGGGATGCGCCGCCAGATTAGGGCCAGTTCTTGCATCTCATTGGCGTCCTCATGGCTGCGGGTCATCAGCCATTCGGTCGGGTCCATATGGGCCATTTTCGCGAAACTCGCCATGTCGAGACCGGCGCAGAAGCTTTTGCCTTCACCCGATAGGACAACAGCGCGGGCGTCCGAGGCGGCAACCTCTTGCCCGGCGGCCAGCAGCGCCTTGATCATCGCCTCGTCCAGAGCATTCATCTTGTCACCGCGCGTCAGCGTGACATGAGCGATGTGATCCTTGTAATCGACAGATACGCGCGCCATTCCGGACCTCCTTGTTTTGCAGTCTTGATAAGACTGCCCCGAATGTGAGTGTAGTTCCACCGCGACGTTGAGGCATGTCGAGGCTCGGGCTTGCAGCAACCCGCACGGTGGGCTTATCTGCGCCTATGACCAAACCTCGCTACACATCGCTCGCCCAATCCCTGCCCGCAACCGTCCCGTTTGTGGGGCCGGAAACGCAGGAGCGCCAACGCGGTGCCCCCTTCAAGGCACGGCTTGGTGCGAATGAAAGCGTGTTTGGCCCCTCGCCTCGTGCCATCGAAGCGATGCAACGAGCTGCCGGTGAGATTTGGATGTACGGCGACCCCGAGAATCACGATCTGCGCCATGCGTTGGCCGCACATCACGGTGTTGCCCCCGAGAATATCGTGGTGGGCGAAGGCATCGACGGGCTATTGGGCTACCTGGTGCGGCTGTTAATCGAGCCGGGCGATGCGGTTGTGACCTCTGACGGGGCCTATCCCACCTTTAACTACCATGTAGCGGGCTTCGGAGGAGAGTTGCACAAGGTTCCCTATCGCGACGATCGTGAAGACCCTACCGCTTTGTTTGCCAAGGCCGCAAAGGTGGATGCCAAGCTGGTCTATCTGGCCAACCCCGACAACCCGATGGGAAGCTGGCATTCGGGCGCCGATATCGTTGTCGCGCTGGAAGCTCTGCCCGCAGGATGCCTGCTGGTTCTGGACGAGGCTTATGTCGAATGCGCGCCTGACGGCACTGCTGCGCCTGTTGCCGCTGATGATCCGCGCGTGATCCGGATGCGGACATTCTCCAAGGTGTATGGAATGGCCGGGGCGCGGGTTGGTTATGCCATCGGTGCCCCCGAATTGATTGCGGCGTTCAACAAGGTGCGCAACCATTTCGGCATGAACGGGGCGGCACAAGCCGGAGCACTAGCCGCGCTTGAGGATGGCGACTGGCTGTCAAAGGTGCAGGCTCGGATAGCTGAGGCGCGGGTGCGTATTGAGCGTATTGCGCAGGCCAACGGTTTGACCCCGTTGCCTTCGGCCACGAATTTCGTTGCGATTGACTGCGGGCGTGACGGGGTGTTTGCGAAGGCTGTTCTGGACTCGCTGGTCGAACAGGGTGTGTTTGTGCGGATGCCATTTGCGGCCCCGCAGAACCGCTGCATCCGGGTAAGTTGTGGTGGAGAGGCAGAGATGGCGGCTCTCGAAGCGGCCCTACCATTGGCGTTGGCGCTGGCTCGAGCGTTATAGGGGGGCTGTCTGCCCCCCATCGCGCCAAGGCGCGATTCCCCCCGAGGATATTTTCGGCCAGATGAAGAGGCGGATCAGTACTATGTGGCCAATGTGGCGGCGGCGGCCTCCAGCGCGCCTTGGCCGCGGGGGATTTCGAGTGCCGCCATGGCGGTTTCGATGCCGCCCAGCATCGCCATGATCATCTGAGCATTTACATGGCCCATGTGGCCCAGGCGGAAGCAACCGTCCCAGTCCTCCATCCCCAAGCCGATGCCCAGCGTCAGACCAAGCTGGTTTTCGGTGTAGTCGCGCAGCGGCGTGCCGCGCCCCTCGGTCAGGCGGAGGGCGGTGACCGCGTGGCTGCGATGGGTCGGGTCGGTGACGTTGAAATGAAGCGCTCCGCTTTGCGCCCAGACATCGCAGGCGGCCCAGATGGCTTTGGCGAGGCGCTCATGCCGGGCCCAGACGTTTTCGAGCCCCTCACCGTGGATCAGGTCCAGCGCGGCGCGCAGCCCGTAGAGGTGATGAGTGGGCGCGGTGCCGTTAAAATACTGATAGAACAGCTCGGGGTTGGCGCGCGGTTGCCAATCCCAATATTGCGAAACGCGGGGCATTGCAGCACGTTTCGCCTTCGCTTTGTCGTTGAAGAAGACAAAGCCGGTGCCCGCCGGGGTCATGAGGCCCTTCTGGCAGGCTGTCACGGTGACATCGACTCCCCAAGCGTCCATCTCGAACCGGTCGCAACCCATCGAGGCGATACAGTCGGCCATTAGCAACGCTGGGTGGTTCAAGTCATCCAGCAGGGCGCGCAAGGCTGGAATGTCATTTCGGATCGAGGTGGAGGTATCCACGTGGACGGCAAGCACAGCTTTGATTTTGTGCTCATTGTCGGCGTTCAGAGCCTCGGCGATACGGTCGAGATCCCAGGGTGAAGACAAGCCGAAGTCTATCAGGTCGATCTTTGCGCCGATCCCCTCGGCCATCTCGGCCCAGCCATGGGTAAAACGACCCGAGGCTGGGGCCAGAACGGTTTCTCCGGGGGCGATCACATTCGACAGCGCGGCCTCCCACGTGCCGTGGCCGTTGGCGATATAGATGGCGACGTTGTGCTGGGTTCCGGCCACGCGCTTTAGGTCCTGAGTCAGCGCGGGCATCATCTCAATCAACGCGCCATCGTAGATGTTGGGAGACGGGCGGTGCATAGCCTGCAGCACCGCGTCGGGCATCACCGAAGGGCCCGGAATGGCCAGATACTCGCGCCCATGCACGAGGGAGGTTTGGTTTGTCATGAGGGTAACCTGCTTAACTTGTGGCCTACCCTAGCGTTTCGCCTTGCGGCGTCAATCCGTCAGGTGGGTCGCCTCACGCGCAAGCGCTTCGATCCCGGACCAGTCGCCCTCTTGAACCATCTGCTTGGGCGCGACCCAGCTTCCACCGGCGCAGGCCACGTTGGACAACGAAAGGTAGTCGCGGGCATTTGAGGGCGATACGCCCCCTGTGGGGCAGAAGGTGATCTGCGGCAGAGGTGCCCCTATCGCTTTGAGGGCCGGCGCGCCGCCCGAGGCCTCGGCAGGGAAAAATTTCAGCATGTCATAGCCCTTTTCCAGCAGGGCCATCACCTCACTCGCGGTGGCCGCGCCAGGCAGAAGGGGCAGGCCTTCGGCTTCACAGGCGGCGATCAGGGCATCGGTTGCGCCAGGCGAGACGCCGAACTGCGCGCCCGCCTCTTTGGCGGCGCGGACGTCTTCGGGAGTGACCAGCGTGCCTGCGCCCACGACGCCTCCGGGCACAGCGGCCATGGCACGGATCACGTCCAGTGCCGCAGGAGTGCGCAGAGTGACTTCGAGCGCGGGAAGACCGCCTGCGACCAGCGCCTCGGCCAAGGGGCGGGCGTGTGCGGCGTCATCGACAACCAGCACCGGAACGATGGGGGCCAGCGCGCAGATCTCGCGGGTGCGTTGGGTTTTGGTCATGGGTTAAACTCCGAAAATGCTGGCACCTGTGTCGGCGGACCCGACATTCTGGCGGAAAGCGCCGAAAAGGTCGCGGCCGACGCCGTGCTGGTTGGCAGACAGATCAGCAGTCGCTGGGCTGCGGTCGAGGACGCCGGGTGTGAGGATTTCCAGCTCACCCTTTACGGCATCGACGCGCAGTAGATCGCCGTCTTGCAGATAGCCGATGGCACCACCGTCCAGCGCCTCGGGGCAGACATGGATGGCGGCGGGAACCTTGCCCGACGCACCAGACATGCGGCCATCGGTGACCAAAGCGACTTTTTGGCCTCTGCCCTGAAGGATCGACAATATCGGCGTCAGCGAATGCAGCTCGGGCATACCGTTGGCCTTCGGGCCCTGGAACCGAACAACGACGATGACGTCATCGGTGAACTCTCCGGCCTTGAAAGCGGCTTTGACGTCGTTCTGGTCGTGAAACACACGGACGGGCGCTTCGACCACGTGGTGCTCGGGGGCCACGGCCGAGACCTTCATGACGCCCGTGCCCAGATTTCCGGTCAGGCGCGACAGGCCACCTGTAGGCTGGAACGGGTCCTTGGCCGGGCGCACAATCTTTTCATTCAGGCTGTGACCCGCGCCGTCTTCCCAGACCAACTCGCCGTCTTTCAGCTTGGGTTCTTTGGTGTAGTTGTGAAGCCCCTGCCCCGCGACGGTCAGTGTGTCGGGGTGCAACAACCCATCGTCCAACAGCGTGCTGATGGTAAAGCCCAAGCCTCCGGCGGCGTGGAAGTGGTTCACATCGGCCAGACCGTTGGGATAGACCCGCGCGACCAGAGGAACCACTGCGGAGATATCCGAGAAATCCTCCCAATCCAGCACAATTCCGCCCGCGCGCGCCATGGCGATCAGGTGGATCAGCAGGTTGGTCGACCCGCCCGTGGCCATCAGGCCAACGATACCATTGACGAAGGCGCGTTCGTCGAGGATCTGACAGACTGGTGTGTGGTGATTGCCCAACGCGCTGAGAGACAGGGCGCGGCGCGCGCCTTCTTCGGTCAGGGCATCGCGCAGAGGCGTGTTGGGGTTGACGAAGCTGGAGCCCGGCAGGTGCAGGCCCATGAACTCCATCAGCATCTGGTTGGTGTTGGCGGTACCGTAGAAGGTGCAGGTGCCGGGGCCATGGTAAGCTGCCATTTCAGCCTTCATCAAGGCGTCCCGACCCACTTCTCCGGCAGCGAATTGCTGGCGGACCTTGGCCTTTTCGTCGTTGGGCAGACCGCTGGTCATCGGACCAGCCGGCAGGAAGACGGCCGGCAGATGGCCAAAGGCCTGCGCGCCGATGATCAGGCCGGGCACGATCTTGTCGCAAACCCCAAGAAACACCGCCGCGTCATAGGTGTTGTGGCTGAGAGCCACGCCCGTCGCCAGCGCGATCACATCGCGCGAGAACAGCGACAGTTCCATCCCCGCCTCGCCTTGGGTCACGCCGTCGCACATGGCGGGAACCCCGCCTGCGACCTGCGCTGTACCGCCTGCCGCGCGGATCGCCTGACGGATCAATTCGGGATACCGCTCGAACGGTTGGTGGGCCGAGAGCATGTCGTTATAGGCGGTGACGATACCAAGGTTTCCAGCCGTCCCGGTTGCCATCGAGTTTTGATCCTCACCGGCACCGGCATAAGCATGCGCCTGACCGCTACAGGACAGATGCGCACGGGCGGGGCCTTTGGATTTGGCCTGTTCCATCCGCTCAAGATGCGGGCCACGCAAGTCGGCGCTGCGGTCCATGATCCGTTTGGTGACGTCCGAAATAACTGTATTGACCATGATTACCCTCCGATCTGACGCCAGCGGCGTCCATCGCGATGCATCAGCATCAATGCTTCTTCGGGCCCTGAACTGCCCTGATCGTATTTTGCGGGCTTGTCGCCATGCTCTTCCCAACCGCGAATGATGGGATCAACCCAGGCCCAGGCGGCCTCGGCCTCATCCCCGCGCATGAACAGGGTTTGATCGCCGCGGATCACGTCCATGATCAGGCGTTCATAGGCGTCAGGCGATTGCGCGCCATCGCCCAGCGCATCGGCAAAGCTCATGTCGAGCGCCACGTCGGACAGACGGAACCCGCCCTGCCCCGGTTCCTTTATCGTGGTGCGCAGAGTGATGCCCTCGTCCGGCTGCAGACGGATCACCAGAACATTGCCGTGCAGAGGCCCCACATTGGGGAAAATCGTATGCGGCGGGTCGCGGAAAAACACGGCGATCTCAGACTCGCGCGCCCTCAGGCGTTTGCCGGTGCGTAGGTAGAACGGCACCCCCGCCCAGCGCCAGTTGCCTATATGAGCCTTGAGCGCAATGAAGCTTTCGGTACGGCTGGCGGGATCGCCGACATGATCGAGATAACCGTCGCCGCCCTTATCTGTGCGATACTGACCACGCGCGATATCCTTCGGCTCGACAGGTTCGAGCGCTTCGATCACCTTGACCTTTTCATCGCGCACCGCGTTTGGCGCGAATTTCGAAGGCGGCTCCATCGCGGTCAGACAGAGAAGCTGCACCAGATGGTTCTGGATCATATCCCGCATCGCGCCGGATTGGTCGTAGTAAGCACCGCGCCCTTCGACCCCGACAGTCTCGGCCACAGTGATCTGCACGTGATCGACATGGGTCGCGTTCCACAGCGGCTCGAACAGCGAATTGGCAAAGCGCAGCGCCATCAGGTTCTGCACAGTTTCCTTACCCAAGTAGTGGTCGATCCGGTAGATTTGATGCTCTTCGAAACAGGCGCGTAGCCCCTCGTTTAGTGCCTTGGCCGAGGCCAGATCATGACCGAAGGGCTTTTCCACCACGATCCGACTGTCAGGCGTGGCAAGCCCGTGATCATTCAGACGCTGTGCAATGCCTGAGAACAGGCTGGGACCCACAGACAGATAAAAAGCCCGCACCACGTCAGGCCTCAAGGCTTTGGCCAGATCAGACCAGCCCGCATCGCCCAGCGCATCCACCGGCACATAGTCAACATGCGTCAGAAATCGATCCAGAGTGTCCTTGTCGTAGCTTGGCGCGAATTTGTCCATCGACGCGCGCAACTGGTCACGAAACCCGTTACTGTCCATATCGGACCGGGCGGTCCCGATGATCCGCGCATCCTCCGGCATTTGGCCCATTTCAAACCGGTGATACAGCCCTGGCAAGATCTTGCGCTGCGCCAGATCGCCCGTCGCGCCAAACAGCACGAGGTCGAACGGGTCTACCGGGATGACGCGTGAAACCATGATCAGCTTCCTTTTGTGCTTCCTGCCTCAAGAAGCAGAATCTCAGTCGCGATGGGGGTCGCTGGTGCGACCACGAATGTTATCGCTAACATTTCCACGGTTGGATACGGAACCTTGAAATAAAAATCAAGCCCGGAATCCCCAATAGGCCGACTGATGGGTCACGTTTGAGACCGCAACCACTCCATAACCGCCGGGCGCACGGATTGCTCACCGCGATGACGTGCATCCGCGATGATCTTGCGGACGTCCTGCAGGTTCGATCTCAGCAACAGGCTTTTGACTGGGCCGATCGAAGCCGGACGCATGGACAAGGTGCGGATACCCATCGCCGCCAAACACAGCGCCTCAACCGGGCGACCGGCGTCCTCGCCACAGAAACTCAGCGGCGTATCCGAGATGTTGCAGCGTTCCACGATCCGTTCGATGAAGCTGAGGAAGCTGACGTTCAACGTGTCATATCGACGTCGCACCAGCTCGTTTTCGCGGTCGGCGGCAAAGAAGAACTGTTTCAGGTCGTTGCCACCGATCGAGATGAAATCCACCTCGTCAAAGAACTTTTGCGGTGAGAACGCCAGCGACGGCGTTTCCAGCATCGCCCCCACTTCGAGCGTTTCCGGCAGGATATGGCCAAGACGTTTTTCACGCTCGATGGTTTTGTTGACCTCCCAGCGAGCCTCGCGGAACTCCTCGGCCTGTGCGACAAAGGGGAACATGATGGTCAGCGGGCGACCATTGGCAGCGCGCAACAGGGCCTGCAACTGCATCCGCATCACGCCACGCTTGTCCAGACCGACACGGATCGCACGCCAACCCAGCGCCGGGTTCGGTTCCGCCACGTGCTTCATGTAGGGTAGAACCTTATCCGAGCCGATATCGAGAGTCCGGAACACAACTCGTTTTTCTCCGGCCGCGTCCAAAACCCTCTGGTATTGGGTCACCAGCTCAGACCGTTTCGGCATCTGGTTACGGATCAGGAATTGCAGCTCGGTCCGGAACAAACCAACCCCTTCCGCGCCCGAGTTCCCGAGCGAGGGCAGATCGGCCATCAGGCCCGCATTCATCGCCATGTTGATCCGCGCGCCATCCTGCGTAACGGTTGGCGTTTCCCGGATCGAAGCATAGCGCTCCTGCGCTTTGGCCTGCATCGCGATCTTGTCGCGAAACGCGCTGACCACAGAGTCTTCGGGGCGCAGATGGACGACGCCATTGTCCCCATCAACAAGGATGTGGTCGCCGTTCAGAGCCTCTGTCGTGATCCGCCCGACATGCACGACCAATGGGATCGCCAATGCGCGGGCAACAATCGTGGCGTGGCTGCCGACCGAGCCTTCCTCGAGCACGATCCCCTTCAGAGACCGTCCGTATTCCAGCAGGTCTCCGGGGCCGATATTGCGGGCGATGAGGATCGGATCGGGCGGCAGATCGGCGCTGTCAGTCTTACCCTGTCCGGTCAGGATACGCAGCAAACGATTGCTGAGGTCATCCAAATCCGCCAGCCGTTCCCGCAAATAGGGATCGGTCACCTGCCCCATACGGGCACGGGCCTGCGATTGCTCTTTCTCGACCGCAGCCTCGGCGCTGAGGCCGAGGGCGATGTCTTCCTCCATCCTCCGCATCCAGCCCTTGGAATTGGCGAACATACGGTAGGCTTCCAGAACTTTCAGTTGCTCTTTGTCACCGTTCTGCGAGATTTCGAGCATCTTGTCGACGCCGACGCGCAGCTCCTCGACCGCCTCATTCAAACGCTCGCTTTCACGGTGCGGGTCTTCGGCAATCGGGTTGGTCACAACAACGCGCGGCTCATGCAGCCAGACATGTCCCTCGGCAGACCCTTCCTGCGCCGGACCGCCGGTCAATTGCACTGATTGCTGGTGCAAAGGAGACAGCGCCGCGCCTTCACCTACGAACGCGCCCAGTTCGGCCATCTCAGCCAGAACCATTGCCACCACTTCCAGCGCATAGATCTCATCCGCGGAGAATTCACGCGCGTCACGGGACTGCACCACCAGAACGCCCAGTTTCTGACCGAGCCGCTGTACCGGCACCCCGAGGAATGAGGAAAAGCGCTCCTCGCCCGTTTCCGGCATGAACCGGAACCCTTTGGCTGCGGGCGCATCCGCTGTGTTAACCACCTTGCCGGATTTGGCCACCCGGCCCACGAGACCTTCGCCCAAACGCATCCGGGTCTGGTGAACCGCCTCGGGCGATAGGCCCTCGGTCGCGCAAAGCTCAAGTGTTTCTTCGTCACGGAACAGGTAGATCGAGCAGACCTCGCAACGAATGCTATCGGCAATCAGCTGCGTGATGCGGTCGAGACGCTCCTGACCGGCTGCCTCGCTCGCCATTTCCTCGCGCAGCCGAACCAGCAGCTTGCGGGATTCTGTTTCCGTACCGTCCGCCATGGCCCAACCCAATTAGTGCGTCAGGCGAAACCTTTGGCTGATCAGCTTAGGCCGCCTTGTCCAGTTCAAAGGCATCATGCAGTGCCTGAACAGCAAGTTCCATGTATTTCCTGTCGACGAGGACGGAAATTTTTATCTCAGAGGTTGTAATGACCTTGATGTTGATCCCCTCATCCGAGAGAACCTTGAACATCTTGGCCGCAACACCCGATTGCGATCGCATGCCGATGCCCACCACCGAAACCTTGCAAACGTCTTCGTCGGCCACCAGCTCGGCATAGTTCAACTCACCCGCATCCTTGATCGCCAGCAGCGCCTTTTCAGCCCGCGCGACCTGATCGGTCGGGCAGGAGAAGGTCATGTCCGTACGCCCTTCGTCCGAGATGTTCTGGACGATCATATCCACATTCACGCCCTCATCGCTGAGCGCAGTGAAGATGATCGAGGCGATGCCGGGGCGGTCGGCCACGGAAACGACGGTCATCTTGGCTTCGTCACGGGAATAGGCCACACCGGCCACAACATTGGATTCCATGATATCCTCCTCGTCGCAGACCAGCGTACCGGCCTCGTCGGATTGTTCTTCGAAACTTGAAAGAACGCGCAGTTTCACCTTATAGCGCATCGCCAGCTCGACCGAGCGGGTTTGCAGCACTTTCGCGCCTAGCGACGCCAGTTCGAGCATTTCCTCGAACGAAATCCGATCCAGCTTGCGTGCCTTTTCGCAGATACGCGGGTCGGTCGTGTAGACGCCATCGACATCCGTGTAGATATCACAGCGCTCGGCCTCGAACGCGGCAGCAAAGGCCACAGCAGTCGTGTCCGAACCGCCACGGCCCAGCGTCGTGATCCGGCCTTCGGGGCTGATGCCCTGGAAACCGGCAACCACGGCCACTCTCATGCCTTCGCCGAACTTTTGGTTCAGGTTGTCCGTCGGAATTTCCTCGATCCGGGCCGAGGAATGTGCACCATTGGTCAGTAGAGGCACTTGCCAGCCCTGCCAGCTGCGCGCCGGAATTTCCATCTCCTGCAACGTCAGCGCCATCAGACCTGCGGTGACGTTTTCGCCCGATGACACCACAGCATCGTATTCGCGGGCGTCGAACAGTGGCGAGGTCTCGTTCACCCACCCCACCAATTCGTTGGTTTTGCCGGACATGGCCGAAACGATGACGATGACGTCATAGCCCTTTGCCACCTCAACGCCGATACGTTTCGCCGCGCGGCGGATGCGGTCAAGATTGGCAACCGATGTGCCACCGAATTTCATCACGAGTACGGGCATGGGGGCAAGTGTCTCCGCGCCTTGGATTTAAAGTCCCGAGCCTCATATGCGAGGGGGACACCAAGAGCAAGGGGCGCTGCATAACAGATATTGCGTCAAGGGGCCGCTTTACTTTCCGAAAACGCAATGTCAGCCTAGCGCTAAAGCAATTCCAAGAGGTTATTCATGCTTCGTTTCGCAACCGTCCTTGCCGTGATCGCATCCCCAGCCCTGTCCCAGCAGGCCAGCGTGGCTGGCACCGATGGACAGAACGCGCTGGGTACGGTTCCCTGCGCCGGTAGAGCCGGTGATCCGCTGCAAAGCTGCAACGCCGAGCTGCGCCGCCGTGATGATGGCACCGCAACATTGGCCGTGATGTTGCCCGGTGGTGATGTTCGCAGAATTTACTTCACCGATGGCATTCCGGATTCCAGCAGCTCGCCCTCACCGATCAACCATGAAGTTCGGGGCGACATCATGGTGATTTTCATCGAACCCGGCGAAGTGTATGAACTGCCCAAGGCCGCGCTGAACACTCAGTAGGCGTGAGGCTTCCCGTCGTAGGTTTCGAAACAACCTGTGCTGTCCAGCGACAGCGCATCGAAACGCTCCATCAGGCCAGCGACGGCCTGATCCACATGGATGTCCGCCGCTGCGCCACCCATGTCGGTCTTCACCCAACCGGGGTGATAAATGCCCACTGCAATCCCATCCGCCTTTAAGTCGGCCGCCAGATTACGCCCCAGATTCAAGGCCGCCGCCTTGGAGGCGCGGTAGATGTAGCTGCCGCCCGGCGCGCGGGTGTGCGAGGCCATCTGAGACGACATGATCGCAATCCGTCCGCCAGCCGCGCGCAGATGGGGCAGCAATGACTGCACAGTCAAGAAAACGCCAGTGACATTGGCCGCAAAACTCTGCGCCCACATCTCGGCGGGGTAGTCATCAATGCTGTGACTTTTGTCCAGATAAACGCCCGCATTGCAAATCAACAGGTCGACCGGCTGCCCTTTTAGCTGGTCCGCCATCGCCGCTTGCTGCGCCGGATCGGCTACGTCCAACTGAACCTCGGCGCTGCCATCACGCGCAGTTCCCGTGACGCCATGACCCTGCGCGCGATATCGCTCCGCCAGAGCCCATCCAATTCCCCGATTGGCTCCGGTAATCACGATATGCATGGGTCAGTTTGTCTTTCTGCTGGGAATAAAGGGAAGTGGCGCAACCGGTACCCCGTCTTCGATCAGGGATTTCGCCTCATCCGGTTTCACCTCGCCGTAGATCGAGCGCTCGGGTGCCTCGCCCAGATGCATCTTGCGCGCCTCCGAGGCGAAGTCATGGCCCACATAGTCCGAGTTTTCTTCGACCTTGCGGCGTAGTTCGGCCAAGACACGTTCAACTTCAGTGGGGGTGCTGGTTACGTTGATATCATCCGATGACGGTTTTGGCATTTGCGCGGTCTTCTGGGCATCCCGCGCAGGCCGGACACGCGGAGTCATGATCGCCTTTTCAACATGCGCACATCCACATACCGCGCATGTCACCATGCCCGAGGCTGCCAGCTTGTCGTAGGCTTCAGCAGATTGGAACCAGCTGTCGAAACTATGGCCCTTGCTGCACTTCAACGCGTATTGAATCATGGTCCTTCCAAAATGTCGGTTGGCGAATAGATACCGACCGAAACTCCAATATCAAGTCTCTCAGTATTAAGTTTAGTGTA
Source organism: Ruegeria sp. AG1 (assembly GCF_056541705.1). Taxonomy (NCBI): domain Bacteria; kingdom Pseudomonadati; phylum Pseudomonadota; class Alphaproteobacteria; order Rhodobacterales; family Roseobacteraceae; genus Ruegeria; species Ruegeria sp. AG1. Next base: position 119,219 of record NZ_JBQFYU010000005.1, read on the forward strand.
TCCGGGGCGCGAATTTGCGCAAAATAGCGGCAAGATCGGGCGAGTTGACTTTCGATGCGGCCTTTTGAAGCGTACTCCATTTGCGTTTCCGCTGCCCTGTCTCGGGAAACTGATTCTGAACCTGATCCACATGCAGCGGGTAAACATCCACCACGCAAAGAACCGGTCCACGCTTGGCGCAGGTTTTGGCCATCGAGAACTGGCCAAGCTTAACCGGCACACATGTGCCAATCACGCCCGCCTCTTCCCAGGCCTCCTGAGCGGCAGTTTCCGAGGCGCTTAACCCATCAATCAGCCACCCTTTCGGGATGATCCAGCGCTGCGCCTTGCGGGAGGTGATCAAAAGAACCTCAGGATGACCCCGCGACAGCCGATAGCACAATGCAGCTGCCTGAGGCAGGACCGGCACCTGCCCCATATTGAGGTCTAGACTGGACGCCCGAGAAACTTTCATCGCGCCGCACTCACTTTCGCATCAGATCAGTGCCTGTATACCGCGTCTTCCGTTAAGCTTTTGTATCGCGGCCTGTTAAACTTAGTATACCACATGATGCGACAGCGACCAAATTTAACCGCTACATACGCGCGCTGAGCCTGCGAACCAGAACATCGTGCGAGATATCCGCGTCCATCGCCAACCGGCGCAAACCAAAGTGAACATGGGCGATCTGCTGGTAGTAGCGGGTATAGATGTAATTCGTCCCACCACCCGCAAGCGCCCCCAGAACTGGTACGGATTGCGCTGCCAATTTCTGACCCAACACAACCGAGAGCTTCGGAGCCACCGCTGCAATCAGTTTCTTCATCGCGGGGCCTGTCAGCGTCAGACGCACGGAAAAGAACCCTAGATCCGCTCCGTCATCGTGTGACAAGGGACCCGCAGCCGCCAACACCCGAACACAGTCGAATTTCACGTTTTCTTCAGCCGGATCAAAGCCTTCGCGCGCTGCCGCCCCCTGGATTGAGCGCAATAGCATCGCCGTGGTCGCTGGCAGCTCAACCAAAGCGGTAGACAGGCCACCCAATCCGCCCGCAGCGCCCATCGCCGTTGTCACGGCAGTGTTCACCCAAGGCGCCTGATCTGGCACGACCTGACGCGATCCTTGTGCCGCCTGCATCGCCATCCAAAGGGCTTGCTCGGTCGCTCCGGTCAAGCCGTCGCGCAGGGGTTCGGGCAGTTGTTCCAGCAACGACTCCGCGGACCCGCCCAAAGCGTTGAGCAGTTTGACACCCGCCCCACCGGCCGAGCGGTAGTGTTTCGCCAAGCGATCCAATTCCGCATCCGCGTCAACATTGTCGATCAGTACAACATCCTGCATCCGAACCCTCCGTTCCTTGAAAGATCGGTACTTCGGCGCGGTGTTTCAATAGCTCAGCGCGTCCAGCGGGTTACGGCTCCGGCAATATTGTCCCATTTTCCGGGGTTCAGGGCCATGCCCAAAACACGGTCGGGGTTGGTCGGCGGAGGCATCTCAACCTCCGTCAACGGCGTGAAACCGAACCGGGCATAATATGGCGCGTCGCCGACCAGCATGACGCGATCCCACCCCTTGTCCCGTCCTGTTTCAACACCGGAGTGGATAAGGTAACCGCCAAGCCCCTCGCCTTGATGCGTTGGATGAACCGCGACAGGTCCCAACAGCAAGGCGTCATGATCGCCAACGTGGATCGGCCAGAACCGGATCGCTCCGGCCAGTATTCCCTGCCCGTCACGCGCAACCAAAGACAAACCCGCCACCGGAGGTACATCATCGCGCAAACGGTAAGAGGAAAGCGCCTCACGCCCCGGCGCAAAGCACAGATCATAGAGGGCTTCGACCTCCCACCAATCCTGCGGCTCTTCCGGCCTGATCGCGAAGTGCTGCACGCCTGCCCTCTTTTCCTAGCTGGCAATCGCCCTAGCACTTCGTTACGCCTTGGGCAAACGCTTGGAGACCATATGTTCTATCGCCCCGAAGACGGCCACGGCCTGCCTCACAACCCGTTCAACGCCATCATCACCCCGCGCCCCATCGGATGGATTTCGTCGCGCGACGCAAATGGGATCAACAACCTGGCCCCCTACTCATTCTTCAACGGGGTTGCCTACACCCCGCCACAAGTGATGTTTGCCACAACAGGAACCAAGCACGATCAGGACGGCGGCAAGGATAGCATCGCCAATATTGAGGCAACGGGCGTATTCTGCGTGAACATCGTAGCCTTTGCCCACCGGGATGCGATGAACGCCAGTTCTGCCGGACTGCCAAAGGAAACCGACGAATTTGCCCATGCAGGCCTGACGGCGGTCGAGTGCGAAACCATCGCCTGCTCACGCGTAGCAGATGCGCCCGCTGCGCTGGAATGCAAGCTGACCGAGATCACGACTCTACCCGGTGAGGCGAACCGCGTTGTCTTTGGCGAAGTGACCGGGGTCCATCTGCGTGACGATTGCCTGAAGGATGGCAAATTCGACGTGACAACCTTCCAGCCTTTGGCGCGGCTTGGCTACCGAGACTATGCCGTCGTCACCGAGTTGTTTTCACTGAACAGGCCTGATGATTGAGGCCTGCCCCCAAGGGGCGCTGCCCCCGCCGCCCTGCGGGGCGACTCCCCCGAGATATTTCTAGCCAGATGAAACAGAGGGATCCTTCATTCATCTGGCCAACAAATATCTCGGAGCGCGAGGCAGAGCCTCGCAAATTACTCAGTGGCCGCCCAGGATGCCGGTACGGACCGAGTAGTCCACGGCCAAGCCGTAATCCGGGTCATCGTCGCTATCGACCATCAAGTGGCCTGCTTTGTTCAGCAGCTTGTGGCAGTCGTGGCTAAGATGCCGCAGCATCACACGCTTGCCTGCGGCCTCGTATTTTGCAGCGACGTTTTCGATGGCCTGCAGGGCGGATTGATCGACCACGCGGCTTTCGGCGAAATCCACAATGACCACGTCGGGATCGTTCGGAACGTTGAACAGTTCGACAAATCCGTCCGACGAGCCAAAGAACAACGGCCCCTGAATTTCATAGACTTTCGCGCCCTTTTCCGTCTCAGAGTCGCGGGTGACAGCATGGATACGCTTGGCATTATTCCATGCATAGGCCAGGGCCGAAACGATCACGCCGACGACAACCGCAACCGCAAGGTCTTCCATCACCGTAACTACAGTCACCAGAACAATCACGAAGGCGTCCATCAAAGGCACCTTGCGCATGATCTTGAATGAGTTCCAGGCGAAGGTCCCGATCACCACCATGAACATTACACCAACCAGCGCAGCCAGCGGGATTTGCTCGATCAGCGGCGAGGCGAACAAGATGAAGATCAGAAGGAACAGAGCAGCCGCGATACCTGCGATCCGGGTACGACCGCCAGATTTCACGTTGATCATCGACTGGCCGATCATGGCGCAGCCACCCATGCCTCCGAAGAAGCCGGTGGCGACGTTCGCGACACCCTGCGCGATGCATTCCTGCGAGGCTCCGCCGCGTTTGTTGGTGATCTCACCCACAAGGTTCAGAGTCAGCAGGGACTCAATCAGGCCAATGGCGGCCAGAATGACCGCGTAGGGCAAGATGATCTCAAGCGTTTCGAAGTTCAGCGGTACCATCGGGATGTGGAAGGCAGGCAAGCCGCCCTCGATCGAGGCCAGATCACCGACGCGTGGCACGTCCAGACCAAAGCCAATCACAAGCGCTGCAACGACTAGGATACCCGCCAGAGGGGCCGGAATAATACGCGTGATCCGCGGCATGACCCAAATCACCGCCATTGTCAGCGCGACGAGGCCCAACATGGTATAAAGCTGCATGCCCGAAAGCCACTCGCCCCCGCTCATCCCGTGGCCGGTGTTTTCCATGGTTCCGGGGACCTTAAACTGGCCCATCTGCGCCAGAAAGATCACAATCGCCAGACCGTTCACAAACCCCAACATCACCGGATGCGGCACAAGGCGAATGAAACGCCCCCAATGCATCGCGCCGGCAATCACTTGCAGAATGCCCATCAAAACCACGGTTGCAAACAAGTACTCGACCCCGTGCTGCGCGACCAACGCCACCATCACGACCGCCAAAGCCCCCGTCGCTCCCGAAATCATGCCGGGGCGGCCTCCGATCAGCGCGGTAATCAGGCCAACCATGAAGGCCGCGTAGAGACCCACAAGAGGATGCACGCCCGCGACAAAGGCAAAGGCCACAGCTTCGGGCACCAGCGCCAGGGCAACGGTCAGGCCCGACAGCAGCTCAATCCGCAGGCGCGACACGGTCAGGCCCTCATCTGGCACCCAACGGAGATCGGGCTTGGCAATACGGTTGGCAAAGCTTGCCAGCATGGCTCGGGGCATGGGACGGTCCTATGGGTCTTTATGTTCGCGCGAAAGGGGGCCTTTTACCTGTCAAAGCACCCAAGAGATACCGCGCCCAACGGGACCCTGATATGCGTCCATCGCATAGCTTTACAGAGCGGCTCGCAGCGAAAAGGTGCAAATGGCTGAGACCACTTGCCAATTTCGTCTGTGACCCGCAGAGTTTTCCCGCATGGATTGAGCAGCGGAGACCCAACGTGACCCAAACAAAAATCGCCGTCATCGGCGGATCAGGCATTTACGACATCGACGGGCTGGAAAATGCGGAGTGGGTTCGGGTCGATACGCCATGGGGGGCGCCCTCCGATGAGGTTTTGACCGGCTCATTGGAAGGGGTCGATATGGTGTTCCTGCCGCGCCATGGGCGTGGACACATCCATTCACCAACCGAAGTGCCTTATCGCGCCAATATCGACGCGTTAAAGAGGCTGGGTGTGACGGATGTGATCTCGGTCTCGGCCTGCGGATCTTTCCGAGAGCATATGGCGCCCGGTGATTTCGTAATCGTGGATCAGTTCATCGATCGGACCTTTGCACGTGAGAAAAGCTTTTTCGGAACCGGCTGCGTCGCCCATGTCAGCGTGGCGCATCCGACCTGCCCGCGCTTGTCGAATGCCTGCGAAGAAGCCGGAATAGCTGCTGGCATCACCGTGCATCACGGCGGCACCTATCTGGCGATGGAGGGGCCGCAGTTTTCGACTCTGGCCGAGTCCAAGAATTACCGCGAACAGTGGGGCTGCGATGTGATCGGCATGACCAATATGCCCGAGGCAAAACTCGCCCGCGAGGCCGAGCTTTGCTATGCCTCGGTCGCGATGGTCACTGACTATGACAGCTGGCACCCCGATCATGGCGAGGTAGACGTGACCTCGATCATCGCAACCCTCACCGGGAATGCAGAAAAGGGCCGGGCCTTGGTAAAAGGACTACCGGCCTTGCTGGGCCCAATCCGGACGCCCTGCCCGCATGGGTGTGACCGGGCCCTGGACCACGCGATCCTCACGGCCCCGGAAGATCGCGACCTGACCGTGCTGGCAAAGCTGGACGCGGTGGCTGGCAGGGTTTTGTAGTCTTACAATGGGGGCAGATTGTCCTGCGCGGTCTGCCACAAGCCATGCGACCAGAGATCGTTGTGGGTGCCGCCCTCAATCATGAACAACTGCGCTTCGCTACCTTCGGCAAGCCCTGTTCCGTGATGCGGCGGGACCACGATGTCCTCGGTGCCGTGGAAGATCAGCGTCGGCACCTCGATCTGGTCGATAATGTCGCGTGTGGCGAACTTGTCGTGCATGAGAAGTGAGACGGGCAGCCAAGGGTAGCGCTCGGCCGCGACATCAACGGTTGCGGTAAAGGGTGCTTCCAAGACCAGCAGTTCCGCATCGGGGCGCTGCGCAGCAACAGCGGCCGCGACGCCGGTTCCAAGGCTCTGACCGTGGAGCACAACTGATTGGCCCTGTACGATTAACTGGTCATAAAGGGCCAAACCGTCAGCGACGAAAGCGGCTTCGGACGGAGTGCCATCGCTGCCGGGGAACCCTCGATAACTTGGCGCGAGCAGACCGAAGCCGCTGTTCAGGATTTCGCGCAGCCGGTCGGCGCGGTCCCCAAGATTGCCGCTTTGCCCGTGGAAAAACAGAACGGTCGGCGCACCCTCAGCCACTGCAGGCGCGAACCAAACCGTCAGGTCGGTGCCATCCGACATGGGCAGCGACAGGACCTCGACATCCGCCAAGCCGACCGCGCTGGGTTCAGGCAACACGCCGGATGGTTTGAACAGCAGATCGCGCTGTTTCACATACATATAAACCACGGCCAACACATAGAGCGCCGCAATCACCGCAATCAGGACAAACGCGCCTTTTCTCAGCCGCGCTGCGTGGTCGTGCGTCAGGTTCTGAGTCTGCTCCATCGGGGCCTCCATTCATCCGTCTTATCAGTCTGGGCATCGTTGCGTGGGATTCAAGAGAGATGTACCAGGCTTAATCCGGCCTTTAGAATTACTGGGCGAGGCTGAAACCGCTTGACGCCTGCCCCGTGGGAGGGCTTGCTGCGAGGCGAACAGGAACAGGATGACCCATGTCTTTAGAACTCTGGCTGGCTTTCGTGGCCGCATCGACCGCGTTGCTGCTGATCCCTGGACCGACCGTGCTGCTGGTTCTCAGCTATGCGCTATCAAAAGGGCGCAGCGTGGCGGTTGCCTCGGCCACCGGAGTCGCCGTTGGTGATCTTGTCGCGATGACAGCTTCTCTATTAGGGCTGGGCGCGTTGGTTTTGGCGTCCGCCGCGTTGTTTTCTGTGTTGAAGTGGATCGGGGCCGCATATCTGGTCTGGCTGGGCATCAAACTGTTGCGCAGCGCGCCATCGGGCGGGCTGGACCCACTTGAAACAGGGCGAGACGTCACCGCACGTGGAGTTTTCGGGCATGCGGCGGCGGTTACAGCCCTGAACCCGAAATCAATCGCCTTTTTCATCGCCTTCGTCCCGCAGTTCCTGCGCCCAGCCGAACCCTTGGGCCCTCAATTCGCGATTGTGATTGCGACCTTCGTAGGTCTCGCGTGGCTGAACGCGCTGGCCTATGCGCTTTTGGCGGATCGACTGCGGCTCATGATCGGGCGCGCGGGTGTGATCAATGCGATGACCCGGTTCGGAGGTCTGGCTCTGATCGGTATGGGCGTTGCGACGGCTGTTCTGCGGCGACCCGCCTAATCGTCTGCGTGTTCTTTCATGAACCCGCGGATAAAGCGGCGGATTTCGCGTGCAGCTGACGTGTCTAGCTCTTTGCACAATTCGACAAAGGCATCACGTTCGTCCTTGTCTAGACGCAACACCAACTGACTGTTTTTCTTGGTAGAACCCTTACCGTCTTTCTTCGCCACGCGCCTAAATCCCGCAAACTACTTGATTCTCTCCGCGATGCAATGTATATACATAGCATATAGGATGTAGATATCGGGCACCTAACAACAAAAAAAGGATTTTGGCAATGAACCTTCATGCGGCTCAGGCATTTCTTTTGAGAGACCAGCGCAATTGGCGCAAACCTCACCTGTCGTGGCTGCCCGCTACGCTGTACCGGTATTATGGGCTATCAAAGGCCGTCCCGAACCGGCGCAGATAGGCGCTGGCGGCAATCTCTCCTTGCAAGGTTGACCCCAATGGGCCAAACACCCCGGCGTGTTCTGATGCCAAAGGGGTGCCTAATGTCCAGAAACAACTCGATCAAGGATTACATCCGAACCATCGTCGATTTCCCTCATGAAGGGATCATGTTTCGCGACGTCACCACCCTGTTTGCCGATCCGCGCGGATTTCGCATGGCCATCGATCAGATGCTGCACCCCTATGCGGGCGAGCGGATCGACAAGGTCGTCGGGCTTGAGGCGCGCGGTTTTATTCTGGGCGGCGCAATTGCACACCAGTTGAGCGTCGGTTTCGTTCCCATCCGCAAAAAGGGCAAGCTGCCCGGCACCACGATCAGCCAAGACTACAAGTTGGAATATGGCGAGGCGATCGTCGAGATCCATGATGACGCCATCCAAGCAGGCGAGAAGGTCTTGGTCGTCGATGATCTGCTGGCAACCGGCGGCACCGCTGGCGCTGGCATCAAACTGATCGAACGGTTGGGGGGCGAGATCATCTCTTGCGCGTTTATTGTGGATCTGCCTGAGCTGGGCGGGCGCAAAGTGCTTGAGGATATGGGCATGGATGTTCATGTCCTATGTGAATTCGAAGGTCTGTGAGCCGAAAAAACTCACATATTATTGTATTGAAATTTGAAACAGCGTTGGCTTAGCGCTGTTTCGCGACGGTTCAAGGCAATTCTTTGCGCAAAACGCGTGATCCGTATGCGCAGATCGCCGTATCCCGATTGATGCTGCTTGAAGCATTTCTAATTTGGGAGACCACAAAATGTTCCGCAAACTCGCAGTCGCTAGCGTCGCAACGATCCTGTTGGGCACATCCGCAATGGCAGACGGTCATGGCAAAGACATCGTCGATACCGCCGTCTCAGCCGGTAGCTTCGAAACCCTCGTCGCCGCCGTTCAGGCCGCCGAGCTGGTAGACACGCTGAAAGGTGAAGGCCCATTCACCGTGTTCGCACCGACGGATGAAGCATTCGCAGCCCTGCCCGAAGGGACAGTGGCCGACCTGCTGAAGCCGGAAAACAAAGACCAGTTGGTTGCCGTACTGACCTACCATGTGGTGCCGGGCAAAGTGATGTCGGGCGATCTGTCCGACGACATGACCGCGGCCACGGTACAGGGCGGCGATATCACGATTGATCTGGATTCGGGCGTGATGGTGAATGACGCCAACGTCGTTCAGGCTGATATCGAGACATCAAACGGCGTGATCCACGTGATCGACAAGGTCATTCTGCCCGCGTCATAAAGCAATCAGACACGGTCCGGACCGTTCGGGCCGTGTCTACGCCTTCAGGATCGCTCCGGGATTCATAATCCCTTTTGGGTCCAAGGCAGCCTTGATCCCTCGCATCGCCTGAAGTTTGACGGGATCGCCATAGCGCTCCAAGTCCTCGACCTTCAACCGTCCCACCCCGTGTTCCGCGCTGACCGAGCCGTCAAACGCGTGAACAAGATCGTGAACCGCGTTCTTCACCGCTTTGCGGTGGCCATCAAAGGCATCGCGGCTCTGACCCTTGGGCGGGAAGACGTTGTAGTGCAGGTTGCCATCGCCCAAATGCCCGAAACAGTTGATACGGAACGGGCCCAGGGCGCCGATCACCTCGGCACCTTGCCGAATGAATTCGGGGATGGTCGAGATCGGGACCGATATATCATGGCTCGAGACGGACCCGACCAGGCGGTTGGCCTCAGGGATACGCTCACGCACGGCCCAAAGCGCGCGGCGCTGCGCCTCGCTCTGGGCAATCACGCCATCTTGGACAAGGCCCCGAGGCTCCGCACTGGCGAAAATCGCCTCCAAACGCTCAGACGCGGTCTGTCCGGCCGCCAATCCAAGTTCAATCAGCACGCTCCATTCGGGCGGCGTATCGAATGGCTGGCGCACATCGGGCAGCACCTCGGTCAGGAAATCCAACCCTTGCCGGTGGATCAGTTCAAACGAACTGACCGTCTCGCCCACCAAATCGCGCGCAAGGGCCAGCAGGTCGATCGCGGCCTCGGGCGAGGCCACTTGAAACATCGCTGTCCCTACCTCAGTCGGACGTGGAAACAGCTTAAGGGAGGCGGCGGTTATGATCCCCAGCGTCCCCTCGGACCCGATCAACAGATTGCGTAGATCATAGCCCGTGTTGTCTTTTCTCAACCGGCTCAGCCCATGCCAGATTTCACCGCAGGGCAACACCGCCTCTAGCCCCAGACACAGATCACGTGCATTACCATATCGCAGCACGTTGACGCCCCCGGCGTTGGTCGCAAGGTTGCCGCCGATCCGACACGAACCCTGCGCGGCCAGAGACAGGGGAAACAGCCTGTCCGCCGCCTCTGCTGCGGCCTGAACGTCCTCTAGAACGGCCCCAGCCTCGGCAATCAGGACGTTTTCGGTGGGATAAACCGCACGAATGGCGGTCATACGCTCCAGTGAGATCAACAAAGGTGCCGGACCAGAGTTCATGACCTGACCGCCGACCAAGCCCGTGCCGCCGCCATAGGGCACAACCGGCACGCACGCACCCGAGGCAAGCCGTACCAGCGCCGCCACGTCCTGCACGTTGCGCGGCAGGGCCAACAGCCCAATTTCGCCTGCAAAACGGTTGCGCGGCTCTTCCAGGTAACGTTCAGAAACCGGACGCAACACATCATCGCCCAATTCAGCGCGAATGGCGTCAGCCAGCTTGGCATCTGCGGGGTTCAAATCCATACGCCTTCCTTGCCCAACATGCGCGCGACCGGCAAGCCCTATTCCAGATCGATCAGGTATTGCGGCTCTAGCACGACAACTGTGGGCCGGTCCGGCAAACTGCGCAGCGAGACGGTCAGCTCAGACAAACCTTCGCGCACGACCGGGAAGTCATTACGAATATCAACGAGAAAGCGATCCAGCGAGAAACCGGAGAACCAATGCATTGGAATAATTACCGAGCTTTTCAACCGTTTGAGGACCGAGATCATCTCGGGCAGAGGCATGGTCGTCCCGCCATCCACGGCCGCCATCACAACATCCAACCGCCCCAGCGCGGCAAACTGCTCATCCGAAGGCACGTGATGCAAGTGTCCCAAATGACCGATGCACAGCCCTTCGACCTCGAACACGAAAATCGAGTTCCCCTTCTCCTCGACCCCACCATAGGACGACCGGATATCGGTCGAGACATTGCGAACCATCATCTCGCCCAGATCCAGATGATGGTCGATCCCCTGCCCGAACTCACCCCACCCCGGCAGCACATGGGGAATGGCAGGGTCCGGATGCGCCGTCCAATGGGTGCTGTGTGCATGGTTCATCGTCACGACATCGGGGATCAGATCGGCGCTGCCGATGAACCCGGTGAAATCCGTGACCGCGTTCAACCCACCCGCAGTCTGGATCAGAAAGGAGGCATGCGCGACATAACTGATCCGCACCGAAAACTCCGGCACCGGATCCTGCCACGCGGCTTTGTGCAGATATTCAATCCCAGGTGCTGCATCGGCGATGGCGATGCAGTGGCTCGGCCGCCGCTCCTGCGCCGCAGCCGCACCCGAGAGAAATATCAATACAGCCACAATCCAGCGCATAGGAGTAGTGTAGCGCATCCCTCCGCCAAGTCATGCCCCTTGTTCATCTGGCCAAAAATATCCCGGGGGAGGCGCGGCTTGCCGCGGCGGGGCAGAGCCCCCTAACCTGCGTCCGTCCTGCCCCGCCGATCCGACCTCAAACTGGCGTAAAGAACATGCGTCCGCCACCGCCCGTTGATCTGCAGATATGACTGCGCCACGCCCTCGTATTTGAAACCCGAGCTTTCAAGCAGCCCGCGAGAGGGTTTGTTTTCAGGCAAGCAGGCCGCCTCAATCCGGCTCAGGTCAAGACGGGTGAAGGCGTGGTGAACGACCGCTCCGATGGCCTCGCGCATGTAGCCGTTACGCGCAAAGCTCTGCCCGGTCCAATAGCCAAGCGTTCCAGCCTGCGCAGGGCCGCGGCGGATGTTGTCTAGCGTGATCGCCCCCACAAGTACGTCATCCGAACGGCGGAACAGAAACAACGGTATCGCGGTTCCGCTGGCCACCGAGCGCTGCGCCCAATAGACCCGGTTGGTGAAAGACTTGCGGCTTAAATGGTCCTGCGCCCAGATCGGCTCCCAAGGGGTCAAATACTCCTCTGAGGCGCGGCGCAGAGCGGCCCATTCGTTGAAGTCGGAATGCACAGGCGGGCGCAGCCTTAGCCGCGCAGTTTCAAGTTTCAGCTTGCGCCTGCCTAAAAGCATCACGCCGCACGCCTCTCCTGCAATTCTGCCAAGGATGGCGCGCCTGAGACCGGACCGTATAGCGCCAAGGCCGCCGGAGCCTGAACAGCCATACGTTCGGCGAAGGCCCGGACATCCTCGGTACTGACGGCATCAATCTTTGCGACGGTATCTTCCAACGAAGGCACCCGCCCCCAGATCTGCACCAGACGCGCCAGACGCTCCGCCCGGTTCGAGGGGCTTTCAAGACCCATCAGCATCCCGGCTTTCATCTGCGCGCGGGCACGAGCGACCTCTTCTTCGCTCATGTCTTCGGCGGCGCGCTTCATCTCGTCTATCGTGATGGTTGCCAGCTCTGCGACCTGATCGGCAGACGTTCCCGCGTAAATCGTGGTCGTCCCAGTATCCGCATAAGCCCCGGTCTGTGCAAAGATCGTGTAGCAGAGCCCGCGCGACTCACGCACTTCCTGGAACAGGCGTGAGGACATGCCGCCGCCCAACGCCGTCGAATAGATCTGAGCGGTATAGATCCCATCGTCGCGATAGCCGGGGCTTTCCAGCGCCAGAGCAAAATGAGCCTGCTCCAGATCCTTTTCTTGCCGGGCTTCACCACCGGTGAACCGAGCGGCCTCGGGGATCAGACCTTTGCGCGGTTGCAGATGACCGAACATCTCTTCGGCCATTTTCATCAGTGCGTCATGATCTACGGCGCCCGCCGCAGACAGGATCATTTGTTCGGGGCCATAATGCTCGGCTACGAAGCCGGAAAGATCCTCTCGCGAGAAGGAACTCACCCGCTCGGTCGGCCCAAGAATGGTGCGGCCGAGTGGCTGATCGTGATAGCTTTGTTCCTGCAGCCAATCGAAAATCACATCGTCGGGCGTATCGTAAGCCTGCCCGATTTCCTGCAGGATCACGCCACGTTCAACCTCAATCTCGCGCGGATCAAAAACCGGGTTCAGAACGATGTCACCGATAACGTCCATCGCCAGCGCCACGTCATCCTTCAGAACACGGGCGTAGTAGGCCGTCACCTCGCGCGAGGTATAGGCGTTGATGTACCCACCTACATCCTCGATCGCCTCGGCGATTTGCAGCGAAGAACGCCGCTCGGTTCCCTTGAACGCCATATGCTCAAGGAAATGCGCAATCCCGTTCTGTTCGATCCGCTCATGCCGCCCGCCGGCGGTCACCCAGATGCCGATGGCTGCCGATTGCAGCCCCGGCATATGTTCACTGACGATACGAAAGCCGTTCTTCAGCTGGTCTTGTCTGACTGTCACTCAGCGATATGCCTTCTGATATGATCCTCGAGGGCACCCAGATCATTGGCAATCCGCGTCACCCGTTCCGGACGTTCATACAGATCAGACATGCGGGATGGAAGAGGCGGATGTTCCCCGCTCGCCTTCTCGACCGCCGCCGGGAATTTCGCTGGGTGCGCGGTGGCCAGAGTGATCATCGGCACATCTGCTGCGCGGTGGTCCTCAGCCACTTTGATGCCGATGGCCGAATGCGGGCAGACCAGCTCGGCACTATGGGCCAGAGTGTGTTTGATCGTCTCAAGCGTCTCATCCTCGGAGACGCGGCCCGAATCAAAGCTCTCGCACAGGGCCTCCATCGCGCCTTGGCTAACGTTGAAGCCACCGGATTTCAGCTCATCCATCAACTGAGCGACCGCGCTGCCATCCTCGCCATAGGCATAGTACAAGGCGCGTTCGAAGTTTGAGCTGACCTGAATATCCATCGACGGGCTGATCGAGGGGATAGTCTCGCCTTTGAAATAGCCCTCACCCGATAAACAGCGGTGCAGAATGTCGTTCTGGTTGGTCGCCGCGACCAGACGGTCGATGGGCAGGCCCATACGTTTGGCCAGATAGCCAGCGAAGATGTCCCCAAAATTGCCTGTTGGCACGGTGAAGCTGACCTTGCGATGCGGCGCGCCAAGGCTGACAGCGGCCGAGAAGTAGTAGACGATCTGCGCCAGAACGCGGGCAAAGTTGATCGAGTTCACGCCCGCCAGTTTGACCTCATCCCGGAAATCGAAATCGTTGAACATATCCTTCAACGCGGCCTGACAATCGTCAAAATCACCATCCACCGCCAGAGCATGCACATTGCTGTCCGCAGGGGTCGTCATCTGACGGCGTTGCACCTCAGACACCCGTCCGTGCGGATAGAGGATGAACACATCCACCGCATCCAGCCCCCGAAACGCCTCAATAGCTGCCGAGCCGGTATCGCCACTGGTCGCGCCAACGATGGTCACGCGGTCATTGCGGCGCTTCAGGGCCACCTGGAACAGCTGACCGATCAGCTGCATGGCGAAGTCCTTGAAGGCCAGAGTGGGCCCGTGGAACAGCTCCAACAAGAAGTGGTTTTCGTTCAACTGCTTTATCGGCGCGCGGGCGTCGTGGCCGAAGCCTTCATAGGCGCGGGCGATGATCTGTTTGAACTCATCCTCTGCGAAGGAACCGCTGACATAGGGCCACATCACGCGGAACGCGATCTCCTCGTAGGAAAGGCCGGGCATGGCGGCGATCTCATCATGGCTGAGCGTTGGGATTTCGGCGGGTAGGTACAAGCCACCGTCACGGGCCAGTCCAGTCAGCATCGCCTCTTCAAAGCTCAGTTCAGGCGCTTGGCCACGGGTCGAGATGTATTTCATTGCGGGTCACTCTCAGAAGGGGCGCGATTGCGCCACAGGAAGTATCCGGTCATCGCGGCCCAGACGAGGGCCAGTCCAAACCATGTGATTGCATATTGCAGGTGATCATTGGGAATCCCGGCCGTGTCGACAGGCAGTGGGGTTACGCCTGGATCGGTCCGAGATCGGGCGATCAGCAGAATCGGCTCAGCCCCCAGAGCGGCAGCCAGATTGGGCACGTCGCGGGCAAACCAGATGTTGCTGTCTATATCGGCATCGGGCGTGTAGCTGTCGATCTCATCGGGCCAATGCAGGTTGCCTGTCACCTCCATCGGACCGGTCAAACGATCGGTCTGCTTGGCCGTGGTTGGCACAAACCCCCGGTCCACCAGAATGGTACGATCCTCGGTGCTGAACGACTGGATGATACGATATCCGGCCCCGACCTGCTTGACCGAGACCAGAACGTGGATCTCGCCTGGCTCCATATCACCAGAGATCGTCACAGGCAGATATTTGTCCTCATCCTCTGACACCTGTTGCGGCAGAGGAACCGGTTCAGCCGCGATGCGGCTGTCAATCTCGGACAGAATCTCTTGTTTCCACGCCAGACGCTGGACCTGCCAAGTACCAAGCCACAGCAAGACGCCCAAACCGGCGAGACTGAAGATCAGCAGAAACAGAGTGCGGCGCATGGAAGGACTATCGCTCGTTGCAGGAACCGGCGTCTTGTTAAGGGGGGCAGGCACGAGAATGCAACCACGCAATTGTATGGGGCGCAATCTTGCCCTCGAAAATGCGAAAAAGCCGCCCCGAAGAGCGGCTTTTGCAGTTCAAAAACAGTGTCGCTTAGAACAGCGGCGCCTGTCCCCAGATGTAGACTGCGAAGAACAGGAACAGCCAGACCACGTCAACGAAGTGCCAGTACCAGGCTGCGGCCTCGAAACCGACGTGCTTCTCGGGGGTGAAGTCCCCTTTCAGCGCACGGATCAGGCAGACTGTCAGGAAAATCGTACCGATGACCACATGGAAGCCGTGGAAACCGGTTGCCATGAAGAAGTTCGAGTAAAACTGGTCACCGCCAAACTGCCAGTCCTCATGAGCCAGCAGTTCGTAATATTCAAACGCCTGAAGCGCCGTGAACAGGATACCCAGCACGATACCGATGGCCAGACCGTTGATCAGCGCCTTGCGGTCATTGTCGTGGACCAGAGCGTGGTGCGCCCATGTAATGGCACAGCCCGACAGCAGCAGGACCAGCGTGTTGATCAGCGGCAGGTGGAACGGGTCAACCGCGTGGATATCCGGCTGGATATATTCGGTGCCAGCATAGTCGTACATCGGGTACATGCGATGTTTGAAGAACGACCAGAACCAGGCGAAGAAGAACATCACCTCGGACATCACGAACAGGATGAAGCCATAGCGCAGACCGATGCGCACAACCGGCGTGTGGTCGCCTTGGCGGCTTTCCACCACAACTTCGGACCACCAGGCGAACATGGTGTACAGCACGGCAACGAGACCGGCCCAGAAGAGCCACGGGGTCACACCGTGCATCCAAAGGACGGCTCCGAACAGCATCACAAAGCCACCGACAGCGCCGATCAGCGGCCAGATCGACGGGGCCAGAATGTGATAATCATGGTTTTTTGCGTGTGCCATCAGCGTCCCTCACCTAAAGGCGTTAGTTCGTGTTTGTGTCTTCCTGCGTTTCAAGGGCGGCATAGCCCTCGGGCAGGTCAATTTCGTAGAATGTATACGACAGAGTAATCGTATGCACATATTTCGCTTCAAGGTCTTCGACCATTTCCGGGTCAACAAAGAAGCTGACCGGCATCTCTACCCGCTCACCGGGTTGCAGAACCTGCTCTTCAAAGCAGAAACAGGCGATCTTCTGGAAATACCCACCTGCCGAATACGGCGCGACGTTGTAGGACGCCTGTCCGGCAATCGGGCGATCAGTCGGGTTGTAGGCCTCATAGAAGGCCAGCCCGGTTTCACCGATGCGCACCTCCATCTCACGCTCGACGGGCTTGAACTCCCACGCCATGTCCTTGGCTTTGGATGCGTCGAAACGGACCGTCACTTTGCGGTCGAGGATATCATCAGGCGCGGCTTCGGCGACGCCGGTGGTGCCTCCGAATCCGGTAACACGGCAGAACCAGTCGTAAAACGGCACAGCCGCCCAGGCGAGGCTGCCCATCAGGACAACCACACCCACGGTTTGCACAACAGTTTTCTGAGGACCGGACAGAGCCATCAGTTTTGCACCTCCTGCACGGGTTGCCCCAGGCTGGTGCCCGAGACCTTGACGATTGTGAGGCCGAAGATGATCACGATGAAGGCCGCAAGTGTCAGGCCAACACCCAGATTTCGGCTGAAACGACGTTGGTGGATTTCGTGGCTTTTGCGCAGGCTCATCACCAGCCCCCCATGCCGTAGGGTTTCAGCAGCGCCTCAACCAGAATCGCGCCAAAATGCAGGAACAGGTACAGCAGAGACAGTTTGAAAAAGCTCCGCTCGACCTTGAAATTGTCTGCTTCCGCGTCGTCTTCGATGCGGCGTGAGATCTGCCATGCGCCGCGCAGGAACAGGGCGTTCAGCACCAGGGCAACCGCCAGATAAATCGGTCCACCGATGTCTGAGAACGCGGTGCCAACGGCCAGAAAAGCCAGAAGGCCGGTGTAAACGAGAATATGCTTACGGGTCGCGCGACGACCATGGGTCACGGTCAACATGGGCACGCCCGCATCGTCATAGTCCGAGCGCATGAAAAGCGCCAGCGCCCAAAAATGCGGAGGCGTCCACATGAAGGTCAGAGCGAACATCAACCATGGCTCAAGCGTCATCGATCCGGTTGCGGCAACCCAGCCGATCACCGGAGGGAACGCCCCTGCCGCGCCACCAATCACGATGTTCTGCGGCGTCGAGCGCTTCAGCCACATCGTGTAGACCACAACGTAGAAGAAAATGGTGAAACCCAGAAACGCGCCGGCGAACCAGTTGGTCGCAAGGCCCAGCATGATCACCGACAGGCCGGACAGCGCCAAACCCAGCGACAGCGCCTCGCCTTCCTGTACCTTACCGGCGGGAATCGGACGGCCTTTGGTCCGCTTCATCACCCGGTCGATATCCGCATCCCACCACATGTTCAGTGCACCAGACGCGCCGCCACCGATGGCGATAAACAGGATGGCGCAGAAACCCACGAAAGGATGCACCGACGCCGGAGCCGCCAGCAAGCCGACCAGAGCCGTAAACACGACCAGAGACATCACACGCGGCTTCAGCAGGGCGAAATAATCGCCAAAGCTGGCCTCATCCGCGTATGCCTTGGCGGTCGATGTGCTGGCATTGATGCTTGCGTCAGTCATCTCGGGTCCTTTTGGGGCGAAAGCTGCGCGGTTTAGCGCGCAGCCAACGAGTATTCTAAGGCGCGAACGCCCAGTCTACGCTCAGTTCGAGGCCACCTGGAAGTTCTGCGGCGTGCCCGCATATTCTTCGATCGCGCCATTCAGCCACTGTTCATAGGCCTCTTCGCTGACCACTTTGACGGTGATCGGCATATACGCGTGGTCCTTGCCGCAAAGCTCGGAACACTGGCCGAAATAGACGCCCTCTTTGTCAGCTTCAAACCACAGTTCGGCCAGACGACCGGGAACGCCGTCCTGCTTCACTCCGAAGGACGGGATCGTCCACGAGTGGATCACGTCAGATGCGGTAACCTGCATCACGATGACCTTGCCGACCGGAACCACAACGGCGGTATCGGTGGCCAGCAGCCATTCATCGTCGCTGTAGCCCGCATCAGCCAGTTTGGCGCGCATAGCGTCATCCAGAACGAAGGGGGTTACGTCCGCATCTGCAGGGCGTGCGCCCTCATCCAGCGTGGCGGGGTGGCCAAGCAGGTAGCTGTCGAATGCGAAATCGTGATCAACATATTCGTAGGTCCAATACCACTGGTTGCCGACCACTTTGATAACCACGTCACCTTCGGGGATTTCCTGCTGCTTGAACAGAACCGGCAGAGAGAAGGCGCCGATGAACACCAGAATCAGGATCGGACCTAAAGTCCAGGCGATCTCAACCGGGGTATAGTGCGAGAACCGCGCCGGTGTCGGGTTGGCGCGCTGATTGTAGCGCACGATGCAGTAAACCAGCAGCGCAGCAACAAACAGGCAGATCACGGTGATAATCACCAGAATCATCGCGTCCAGCCTGTGAATCCCGTCTGCAAGGCTGGTCGCTGCGGGTTGAAAGCCCATTCCACCGTCAACCGGCTTGCCAATTATCTCAAGCTCCTGAGCCATGGCGGGAAGGCTGGAGAGGGCCGTAGCAAGCCCGGAAAGCATCAAAGCATTCTTCATGTCTTGTCCTGATCGTTTGATCTTTGCGTCTCTGGCGAAAAGGTATGAATCGGTGAAACCACACCCGTTGTCTTTGGCCGCGTTAAAAACCATATTCCTGCGGGTAGATAAAGCAAAATGCTTGCGTCAAACAGACGCTATTTTTGATCTGGATCAAACCGGAAAGGTCACAACCCATGACTCAGGCCCCGTTTCGCCCTTTTGAAAGCGCTCTCCCGCATGATGAAGCGCTCTCCATTTTGCAATCGGCGACCGCCGGGGCCGAGGACGGAGAATTGTTTGTCGAACGGCGGAAATCTGAGTCTCTGGTCTTTGACGATGGTCGGTTGAAGACCGCCTCCTACGATGCGTCCGAGGGATTCGGGCTGCGGGCCGTTCAGGGCGAAGTAGCAGGCTATGCACATTCGACAGACGTTTCGATTCCCGCGTTGAAACGCGCGTCCGAGACCGCTCGGCTGGCCGTTGGCGACGGAGGGGGCACCTTGGCCGAGGCCCCTATGGCAACAAACAAACGCCTCTATACCGATGAAGATCCCATCGAAACCGCCAGCTTTCCGGTCAAAGTCGAGACCCTGCGCGAGATCGACGCCTTCGCTCGCGATCTGGACCCCCGCGTCGTGCAAGTCAGCGCCACGATCGCCGCCGCGGTGCAAGAGGTCGAGATCCTGCGCCCCGACGGCGTGCTGGTGCGCGACGTGCGCCCGATGACCCGGGTAAATGTCTCAGTCATTGTCGAGCAGAATGGCCGCCGTGAAAGCGGCTCGGCTGGTGGCGGTGGCCGTGTAGGGCTGAGTGGGCTGATCGACCCTGCCGACTGGCAGAGCAAGGCGCGTGAGGCCCTGCGGATCGCACTGGTCAACCTCGAAGCTGTCCCCGCCCCGGCCGGAGTGATGGAAGTCGCCTTAGGCCCCGGCTGGCCCGGTATCCTGCTGCACGAAGCCATCGGGCACGGGCTGGAAGGGGATTTCAATCGCAAGGGCAGCTCGGCCTTTGCAGGTCTGATGGGGCAGCAGATTGCCTCCAAGGGCGTGACCGTAGTGGATGATGGCACGATTGCTGATCGGCGCGGCTCGATCACAGTGGATGACGAGGGAACGCCAAGCTCTCGGACTGTGCTGATCGAGGACGGTATCCTGACTGGGTACATGCAAGACCGCCAGAACGCGCGCCTGATGGGCGTCGCGCCTACCGGCAATGGACGGCGCCAGAGCTACGCGCATAAACCGATGCCGCGCATGACCAATACGGTGATGCTGGGCGGCGATTCCGACCCGGCCGCTCTGGTTGCTGATATCAAGGACGGGATCTGGGCCGTGGGTTTCGGTGGCGGTCAGGTCGACATCACCAACGGCAAATTCGTCTTTTCCTGTACCGAGGCCTACCGGGTCGAAAACGGCAAGATCGGCGCTCCGGTCAAAGGCGCGACGCTGATCGGGGATGGACCCTCTGCGCTGAACCGCATCCGTGGGTTGGGCAACGACATGGCGCTGGATCCGGGAATGGGAACTTGCGGCAAGGATGGTCAATGGGTGCCGGTAGGCGTCGGCCAGCCAACGGTTCTGATGGACGGACTGACCGTTGGAGGTTCCGCCGCCTGAGTCGGAATCACCTGAGTTAAGAAAGGCGCAGGGTTAACGCTGCGCCTTTTCGCCAGAGGGGTGGAGGTCAATTGGAATTTCGATCTCCGCATTCGGGAGATTTTTTTATCATTATTATTCAATAATTTAGAAACGTCACCTAAAGATTTCATCAGGAAAATTGCATCTAATTTTCGACGATTTACAGGCTGTTAACCCCGACACCCGTAAACCAGTTCTGCAATTAGGCGGAGCATCGGATGACCGAAGATCAGCATTCTTCCAATCACCCCCCACTCCCACCCACCACGGAAGAGGATCGGTTTTCGTGGCTCCGCCTATTGCGCTCACGCAAGGTTGGTCCGGCGACGTTTCGTCGGCTGTTAAGCGAACATGGCTCAGCGCAGAACGCGCTGACCGCGCTGCCTGAAATAGCACGCGCTGCCGGAATAAACGGGTATGAAATCTGCCCTCCCGGCGTGATTGAGGCGGAACTCAAGGCCGCACAAGCCGCCAAAGCGCGGCTTGTGTGCATTGGGTCCGCTGATTTTCCAAAAGCTTTCCAGGATGTATCTGACGCGCCGCCGCTTCTATGGGCTGTTGGCGATCTTACGATGCTGCAGAAACCCGCAATCGCAATGGTGGGCGCGCGCAATTGTTCCTCGCTCGGCGCGCGTATGGCCCGTGGTCTGGCGAAAGAACTCGGGGATCTCGGCCATGTCATTGTCTCCGGTCTTGCCCGAGGGATCGACACTTCGGCCCATCTGGCGTCGCTGGACACCGGCACAATCGCCGTGATGGCCGGAGGGGTCGATGTTATCTACCCGGCCGAGAACACAGAGCTGGCGCATAAGATCGGTGAGGCCGGCCTGCGTCTGTCGGAGCAGCCTATGGGGATGACACCACAAGCCCGCCACTTTCCGCGCCGCAACCGGATCATTTCAGGATTGGCGCAAGCGGTCGTGGTGGTTGAGGCCGCGGCTAAGTCAGGCAGCCTGATCACTGCAAAGGACGCGCTGGATCAGGGGCGCGAGGTTCTCGCCGTACCCGGTCATCCGTTCGATGCACGAGCCTCTGGATGCAATTTGTTGATTCGGGACGGCGCGACCTTGATCCGGTCTGCGGAAGATGTGATCGAAGCCCTGCCCAAGGGGGAAGACCTCTTCCAAACGCGTAGTGAGCCCCCTGCTCCGCTCACATCGGCACCCGCTGTAGCGCTGCACGATCAAATCCTGCAACGACTCGGCCCATCGCCTATCGCCGAAGACCAACTGCTGCGCGATATCGCCGCTTCGGCCGGTGATCTTGGTCCCGCTTTGGTAGATCTGGAACTTGAAGGCCGAATCCAGCGCCAACCGGGTGGGCTTTTGTCGCTCGCAAGCTGAAGCCACGCGGCACCCTGTAAGGCTTCGCCTGCCCCAAAGGCCTATAGGACGCTGAAATATTGGGGTTTTTCACACTGCAAAAGGAACGCATTGACATTCCGGCCTTGCCCCACACATTTTGCACGACCATAACAGGCGCCCTATTCGTCGAGCGAGGTTTCCCCTTAAATGCCCGTAGTTGTTGTAGAATCTCCGGCCAAAGCAAAAACAATCAATAAATATCTCGGCCCCGACTACACGGTTCTGGCCTCCTATGGCCATGTGCGGGACCTGCCGCCCAAGGACGGATCGGTCGATACCGACCACGAATTCGAGATGAAGTGGGAGGTCGGCAATGACAGCAAAAAGCACGTCAAAGCGATTGCCGATGCGCTAAAGGAAGACAACGCGCTAATCCTCGCAACCGACCCTGATCGCGAGGGGGAAGCGATCAGTTGGCACTTGCAGGAAGCGCTGACCAAGAGGCGCTCAATCAAGAAAGATACGCCGGTCAGCCGCGTGACCTTCAACGCGATCACCAAAGAGGCCGTCACCCAGGCGATGCAAAACCCGCGCGAGGTCGACATGCCGCTGGTTGAGGCCTACCTGGCCCGTCGCGCGCTGGACTATCTGGTGGGCTTCAACCTATCGCCGGTTCTGTGGCGTAAATTGCCCGGCGCGAAATCGGCAGGTCGGGTTCAATCTGTCTGCCTGCGGCTGATCGTCGAACGCGAGATGGAGATCGAGGCTTTCAAGCCGGTCGAATACTGGTCGGTCAAGGCCCTGTTCGAAACGCCACGCGGCCAGACCTACGAGGCGCGCCTGGTCACCTATGCCGGCAAAAAGCTGGACAAGCACGATCTGAAAGACGCGACGCAGGCAGAGCTGGCTGTTCAGGCCATCACCAGCCGCGCGCTGAGTGTCACCTCGGTCGAGGCGAAACCTGCGGCACGCAACCCCAGCGCGCCCTTCATGACCTCGACCCTGCAACAGGAGGCCAGCCGCAAGTTCGGCATGGGTGCGCGGCACGCGATGCAGGTGGCGCAACGCCTCTATGAGGCGGGCTACATCACTTATATGCGAACCGACGGCATCGACATGGCCCCCGAAGCGGTCGCCGCCACGCGCGATGCAATCTCGGACCGGTTTGGCGCCGAATATGTGCCGGACAGCCCGCGCATCTACAAGAACAAGGCCAAGAACGCGCAGGAAGCGCACGAATGTATCCGCCCGACGGATATGACGCGCGATGCAAAAGAACTGAAAGTGACCGATGAAGATCAGCGCAAGCTTTATGATCTGATCTGGAAGCGCACGATTGCTTGCCAGATGGCTGCTGCGCGCCTGGAGCGCACAACCGTTGAAATCGGCAGCGACGACGGTCAGGTCGGCCTGCGCGCAACCGGTCAGGTGGTGCTGTTTGACGGCTTCATGCGCGTCTACGAAGAAGGCCGAGACGATGTGGCTGATGACGACGAAAAGCGCCTGCCTCAGATCATGCAGGGCGATCCTGCGCGGTTTGCCAAGGACTCTCTGATTGGCCAATTCGAAAAGGCGACAGGTGAGGCTCAGGTCACAGAAGGCGCAAAAACCGCGAAAGAGGCAATCCTGTCCGAAAACGAAGCCGTTCTGGCGCTGCAGCACCACACGCAGCCGCCTCCGCGCTATACTGAGGCCACACTCGTCAAGCGGATGGAGGAGCTGGGGATCGGTCGTCCTTCGACCTACGCTTCAATCGTGACCACGATTCAGGACCGCGAATATGTGCGCAAGGACAAGAACCGCCTGATCCCTGAGGAAAAGGGCCGGATCGTCACCATCTTTCTGCTGAACTTCTTCCGCCAATATGTGGGCTACGAATTCACAGCGAATCTGGAAGAAGAGCTGGATGACGTCAGCGCCGGCGATCGCGACTACAAGGATCTGCTGGGCAAGTTCTGGCGCGATTTCTCAGCCGCGATTGGCGAAACGTCTGAGCTGCGAATCTCGGAAGTGCTGGACAAGCTCGACGAAGCACTGGCCCCGCAATTATATCCGCCTCGTGAGGACGGGTCGGACCCGCGCATTTGCCCGAAATGTGGGACGGGGCAACTGCATCTTAAAACTTCTCGTACCGGCGGGTTCGTTGGCTGCGGCAACTATCCCGAATGCACCTATACTCGCCCCATCGCGGGCGAGGGGGCCGAAGGAGATGAACGTCTTCTCGGTGAGGATGCAGGCGATGAGATCTGGCTGAAATCCGGCCGGTTCGGTCCCTATGTCCAGCGCGGAGAGCCGACGCCAGAGAACAAGAAACCCCCGCGCGCCTCTCTGCCCCGTGGGTGGAGCAAGGATGACATGGACCTTGAGAAGGCCCTGACCCTGCTGTCCCTGCCCCGCCAAATCGGTGAACATCCCGAAGGCGGTATGATCAGCTCGAACTTCGGGCGGTTCGGGCCGTATATCATGCACCAACTGCCGGAAGAGGCGAAACCGGTCTACGTCAATGTCAAAGACCCCAATGACGTGTTCGAGATCGGCATGAACCGCGCGGTCGAGATGCTGGCAGAAAAACGCGCCAATCCGGGACGTGGTCGGCGCGCGGCGGCAGCCCCCCTCAAAGAGCTGGGCGAACACCCTGATGGTGGTGTCATGCAAGTTCTTGATGGGCGCTATGGACCTTATGTGAAGTGGGAAAAGGTCAACGCCACCATTCCCAAGGACATCAAGCCCGAAGATGTGACGCAGGAAATGGCCATCGAATTGGTCAATGAACGCGCCGCAAAGAAGGGAACAAAGAAGAAGGCTGCCCCAAAGAAGAAGGCCGCTGCTAAGAAAACAACTAAGAAAACGGCAAGCTAGGGTTGGATAGGTAGAAATACCACCAGCCCTTTGGATTCGTTGACTTCCCCCTGACGCGGCGGCACAACCTGCCCATCACCATGTCATTGGGGGAGTTTTCCATGAAGAAAATCTATGCCAATGCCTCTGACGCGCTCGACGGAGTGCTTTCGGATGGCATGATGATCGCGGCGGGCGGTTTCGGCCTTTGCGGCATCCCGGAACTGCTGCTAGAGGCGATCAAAGACTCTGGCGCTCAGAACCTGACCTTTGCGTCAAACAACGCAGGCGTCGACGATTTCGGCATCGGCATCCTGCTGCAAACCAAGCAGGTCAAGAAAATGATCAGCTCTTACGTCGGCGAAAACGCCGAGTTCATGCGCCAATATCTGGCCGGAGAGCTTGAGCTGGAATTCAATCCGCAGGGAACTCTGGCCGAACGGATGCGCGCAGGTGGCGCAGGTATCCCCGGTTTCTACACCAAAACCGGCGTGGGCACCGTGATCGCTGAGGGCAAGGAACACAAAGACTTCAATGGCGAGACCTACATTCTGGAAGAAGGCATCTTTGCCGATCTGGCCATTGTCAAAGCCTGGAAGGCCGATGACACCGGCAACCTGATCTTCCGCAAGACCGCGCGGAACTTCAACGTGCCTGCCGCGACCTGCGGCAAGATCTGCATCGCCGAAGTCGAAGAGATCGTCCCCCGCGGTTCAATGGACCCGGATGCGATCCACCTGCCGGGCATCTATGTGCATCGGATCATTCAGGGCGATCACGAAAAGCGCATTGAACAGCGCACCACCCGTAAGAAGGAGGAAGCATAATGCCTTGGGATCGGAACCAGATGGCCGCCCGTGCGGCGCAAGAGCTTGAAGACGGCATGTATGTGAACCTTGGCATCGGTATTCCGACGCTGGTGGCAAACTATGTGGGCGACAAGGACATCACCCTGCAATCCGAGAACGGCATGCTGGGCATGGGCCCCTTCCCGTTCGAAGGTGAAGAAGACCCCGACCTGATCAACGCGGGCAAGCAAACCATCACTGAGCTGTCGCGCACCGCATATTTCGACAGCGCGACCTCGTTCGCGATGATCCGGGGCGGCAAGATTGCTGCCGCGGTTCTGGGCGCAATGGAAGTGGATGAAGAAGGCGATCTTGCCAACTGGATGATTCCCGGCGTGCTGGTCAAAGGCATGGGCGGCGCGATGGATCTTGTAGCTGGTGTCGGCCGTGTAATTGTAGTGATGGATCACACCAACAAACACGGCAAATCCAAGCTGCTGAAAAAGTGCACCCTCCCGCTGACCGGGAAAAAGGTTGTGAATCGCATCATCACCAACCTCGGGGTTCTGGATGTGGTTGAAGGCGGTCTGAAGATCGTCGAGATCGCAGAAGGCGTCACCGAAGACGAGATCCGCGCCGCGACTGAGGCGAACATCGTCAACTAAACAAAGATCAGGGCCTGCTGCGACAGGCAGGCCCTAGTTCAACGTCTGGAATACGCACCCATCCGAGGCATAGACCGGCGGCGTTGCGCAGAGCGCACGCGCGACCTGAAAAGCCGCGAGCACCTTGGGCACGTAGTCCCGCGTCTCTGCATAGGGCGGCACACCGCTGTGTTTGCGAACAGCACCCTCACCGGCGTTGTACCCGGCAAGCGCTAATATCGGGTCATTGTCGAACTCACCCATCAGCCAATCCAGATATTTGACCCCACCTGAGATATTCTGAGAGGGCTGGAAGCTGTCCTGCACGCCAAACCGCTCGGCCGTTGCGGGCATCAGCTGCATCAATCCCTGCGCCCCGGCCGAGCTGACCGCGTCGGCCCGTCCAGCCGATTCCACCGAGATAACCGCCAGCACCAGTGCAGGCGAAACATTAGTGCCAATGGTCGAGCGTAGGATATCGCGCCCCTGGTTGTTCACGATACCCTGCAGAGTCTGCAAACGGGGTGTCGAGACGCTTGTAGCGGCCAGGGCGTTGATCGCCGAATCCAGCCTACCTGGTCCGGCTTGTGCCAGTTCGGGCGAGATCTTCTCCCAAAACGCTTTATACGCGCCTTTCGGCGTCGCCTTAGTCGCAACTACGGGCGTGGTCGATGGCGGCACTTTGGCACGTTTGATGATATCGGGGACCACAAGCTCAGATCCCGTGCTCGGAGCCGAGGGTCTGGAGGCATGTTCTTCAGCAGAAATCTGGATGTTGATCTTTGGCCTTTGACCTGGCTGGGGCGCCTTGATCCTTTTATAGACACCACGCGGTTCGACCTCATCGGCGCGCACGGTGTCTGGCGTGCACACCAGAAACGCCAATACGCCGGCGCATGTGACTGCGTCCCGGAGATTCATTTGCCTGCCTCATGTTTTCGTTTTGATTGATTTGAACCCCGAATCTTCGCGTAAAGCCAGAAAAACCAAGCAAATTGGGGCAGTTTCGCCTCATTTGCCGCAAATTTGCATCGCTCTGGGGTTTCCGCAAAAAACCGAAGGCATTTTTAAGCACATATTTTCAATGACTTACCCATTTTATGACCAAAAAGTTAAGCCTCGGGCAAAATTTTCCCTGTTTGGCCTAATTCCTGCCACGCACAACAGGCAAACATAGATGCATACCGAGACGATCGGGAGCGGACTGAGAGAGAAAGCTCTGGAAGACGCCGAGGTTTAGAAGACTTTTTTAGATCCTTTAGGAGGGACGTAACATGATCAAGTTCATCAAGAACTTCCGCAAAGACGAAGACGGCGCAGTAACAGTTGACTGGGTTGTTCTGACCGCAGCAGTCATCGGTCTGGGTACCGTTGCTTACACCCAGATTTCGAACGGTGCAGTTGGCATGGCCACTGACGTTAACGCTGCCCTGTCCGGCGCGACCATCAGCACAGGTGAAAACGACGGCACCGCAGGTGGTATCGTAACCGCTGGTGAGAACACTAACTAATACAAGACTATCTAGTCTTGAAAATTTGACGTCGCGCCGGAAATCGGCGCGACGTTTTTTTGGGGCCTTACGAAATGCATACGGTGTCCACTCAATCAATATTTTCCCGCCCCTCTACTTTTAGTGTGGTGGTGCAAATCCGGCAAAGAATGCGGCGGACAAATCACTTTTTCGCCAAATTCGCGCCATTCCCGCAAGCCAACATTGAAATCAGGTGCTAGCAAGAAACGTCCTCGGATTTGTTCGCTCGGAAGGCAAAGCGGATACAAGACGACGTCGATAGGTATGAGATGAAAAAGATGTTTAGGACATTTAGAGCCTCTGAAGAGGGTGCCGTCACTGTCGACTGGGTCGTTTTGACTGCGCTAATTATTGGTCTGGCCACGCTTCTCTACTTTGCCATCCAAACAGCCACGATTAGCCTGAGCGGGAACACGAGCCAAGCTCTCAGCAGCGCAACCATTAGCACGGGAACATCCACCGGTGGCGGAGGCGGTATAGCAACTGAAGGCACCGCTGGCGGCAACTGACCGCACTCAAGTCAGCAACGCAACCAATCAAACAAGTCGCCATCAAAGGATGGCGATTTTGGCTTTTTTTACATGTCGTTACTGCGGCGGTTCGCGGCCAGATACTGTCGCGACATGGCTTGAAAAATCTGCACGAAAAGTCTGATTTGTCCCACATTTCGACACAATTCCATCTTACGAATACGATGAACAAATTTGACCCCCTGGCCTTTGGAAGCAAAGCCAGACAGAAATATGAGGTGGATGTATGCGAGCGGTATTCGGACTTGTCCTGATTGTCGGGCTAGCTCTGGCTGGCGGCGCTGTCTACATGGCGCGGAACTATATCTCAGCGTATCAAAACGAACTCGCCCGCGAGCGGCAGGCGACAGCGGCCGCGCTCGAGGCTGCCGCAGCCGAAAAAGCCGAGGTCGAAGTGATCCCGACAGTCAGTGTTATTGTTTCCAATCGAACCCTGAAATACGGAGAACGTTTGGCAGAAGAGGACGTACGCGTCGTTGACTGGCCAGAAAACGCAATACCGGAAGGCAGCTTTACAGACCTTGCAGTTTTGTTCCCAGCCTCCGGCGGCAAAGACCGTTTCGTTCTTCGCACGATGGAAAAAGACGAAGCATTGATGGAAGTCAAAATCACCAAGCCTGGTGAAGGGGCGGGCCTGACGTCTCAGTTGGACAAAGGCATGCGCGCTTTTGCGATTCGGGTTGATGTGGCGTCGGGCGTTTCCGGTTTCTTGCGCCCCGGAGACTATGTTGACGTCTACTGGACTGGTTCGCGTCGCGGGACTACCGCCGAAGCGAACGGCGAGATTACTCGCCTGATTCAGCCCCGAGTTGAATTGATCGCCATTGACCAAATCGCAGGCACAGATGTAACCGGAACGACCATCGCGCGTACGATCACCGTTGCGGTTACACGTGAACAGGTTGCTGTGCTCACTCAAGCGCAGAACACAGGTCGCCTTACGCTTGCCCTTGTCGGAATCGAAGACGAAACCGTGTCATCCGAAGTTATTGAGATCGACCAACGCGCTTTGCTCGGGGTTGTCGAGGAAGAAGCTGCCCCGGTCCCAGAACGCGTAGAACAACCGGTGTGTAAAACTCGAATCCGTCGCGGCGGAAGTGACATAGCAGATGATGTAATCGCCTGCACAAACTGACGCCTATTCAGGACCTTACACCTGCTGAGCCGCGCATTGAGCGCGGCTCTTTTCATTCTTATGTTGCCAATTGCCCACATAAGGAAACTTCCGGAAACCCTTGATTATTGCAATAAATTCCGTTTTCGCGCAGTGTTTCGCCTATAGGGCATAAGACCCATAAAAACGAGGCGTGATCGGAGAGGCAGGTCACATGAAAATACGTTCCTGGATCAGCGCAACCCTGCTGGGGTTGTCGCTCGTTGTAAGCCCAGTCGGCGATGCCGCTTGGGCCGAAACTCTTCGCGTGGTGAAGAAAGGCACAGTGGAAACGCTGGAAGTACCTGTAAACCGCGCGATCGTTGTTGAAAGTGAAGAGCCGTTTGCTGAACTGAGTATCGCGAATGCCGGCATTGCCGACATCTCGTCGCTTTCAGATCGCACGATTTATGTTTTGGGTAAGGCGCCCGGTCTGACGACGCTGACTCTGTTCGATGGCGCAGGCATGCTTCTGGCCAATGTTAGAGTTCGCGTAGCTCCAGACATTACAGAGTTCAAAGAACGCCTGCGGCAGATTCTGCCTAATGAGCAAATCGAAGTGCGCACAGCTAATGATGGAATCGTTTTGTCCGGGACAGTCTCGGGCTCAGCCAAGCTTGCGCGTGCTCTGGAACTGGCGGAACGCTATGCCCCGGATCGGGTGTCAAACCTGATGTCGGTTGGCGGCGTTCAGCAAGTCATGCTGAAGGTGCGTTTCGCTGAAATGAACCGTTCGGTTGCCAAAAACCTGTCTACGTCGCTTGGCTTTGGTGGCAGTGACGTCACGGCGGGTTTCAACACCCTCAACACTCAGGGTGCTTTAAGTAATGCGCTGGCCAACAACATTCCGATCGCACAACAAAATACCGGCGCCATTCTGTTCGGTTTTGGGGCTGGATCAACGCAAGTAAGACTTCTCCTTGAAGCCTTGGAAACCAAAGGGCTTGCACGCACTCTAGCCGAACCGAACCTCTCCGCACTTTCTGGCCAACAGGCGACCTTCCTCGCCGGTGGTGAAGTTCCGATCCCGGTACCTGCGGATGACGGTGTTGTTGCCATCGAATACCGCGCGTTCGGTGTTGAAATCGATTTCATTCCACGCGTGGTCGATGGTGATCTGATCAACCTGGAACTTGGCACTGCGGTTTCGAGCATTGATACGTCGTCGGACTTTACAATCAACGGTGATTCGGTCCCGAGCTTCATCACCCGCCAGACCTCAACCACCATTGAACTGCGCGACGGGGAAAGCTTTGCGATTGCAGGCCTGATTCAAGATGACTTCACGGATCTGAGCAATCAGGTTCCATGGTTGGGCGACGTGCCCGTTCTGGGCACCCTGTTCCGGAGCGCGCAATATCAGCGCGAACAGAGTGAGTTGGTTATCATCATCACCGCGCATCTGGTCTCGCCGACCCGTGGGGAAACGCTTGCTTTGCCGACAGATCGAGTAAAACCCCCCAGTGAGTTTGATCTGTTTATCAACGGTCGCGTTGCTCGGACCGAGCGCGCAGGCGCAGGTGGCGCATCGGAAGTGGCCAAGCAAGATTTTGGCAGTTCCTACGGCTATATTCTGGATTGATGAGGAGGTTAGGACCAATGAAAACGTTGATACTCACCTTAGGTCTTTCGGTTGCAGTAACCGCGTGCACTCGCGAAGCCGGGTATGAAATTGATGCGGGAACCTTTGGCAACGCGACGTTGAACAACTCGCAGGTCATGAACGGTGAGCTGACATACGCTCAGATTCTGAGCCGCCGGTTCGCCGCTGAAGTCCCCAGCCAAGTGAACTTTGCCTTCAACAGTTCTCAGCTCGATGCATCTGCGCAGCGTATTCTGTTGCAGCAGGCGGATTGGATCAAACAATTCCCCGAAGCACGGTTCCGTGTTTATGGCCATACCGACGCGGTCGGCTCTGCCAGCTACAACAAGAGCCTTGGTTTGCGCCGGGCACAAGCAGTTGTGTCCTTCTTTGCCCAACAGGGAATCTCGCGGTCCCGCCTAGAGGCGGTGGTTTCTTTCGGCAAAACGCGTCCACTGGTTGCAACAACAAATCGCGACCGCCGGAATCGCCGGACAGTGACTGAGGTTTCGGGTTTTGTAGACCGCGCGCCGCAGACTCTGGATGGCAAGTACGCCGAAATCATTTACCGCGAATACGTCGAAAGCGCGGCGGCTGGATCGAGTGTCGAGCAGGTCGATGCGACTGGCGGCGGCGGTGGATAATCCCATCTGAACGGGCGACATCGTCGCCCGTTTCCCTACAATTGGTTCTTTTGCGCCAAATTCTCGCCCAACTTCCAAGCGACATTGTGAACAATAGGGTGACCTGCGGCCAAAATTGACCGCATTGGGGCGACAGCAAATCTACCCGAGCGTACTCGTTCGCAAGAAATGCCAAGCCCTCTCTACGAGGATTGTGTATATGAGTAGCGCGACGCCGCAAGACAACGACTCGGGAATTCTGGCCTGCACCATCAGCCGGGATGTCCAGAACTTTGATCTATTGATCGAAGACATGGAAACCATTCTTGGTGAGCGTTGGGGCGATCTTGGCTTTGCCGAAGCTCTCGCGTTTTTCAGCCAACCCGAAGCGGAAACACTGGAATTCGTTGCCCTGGCCATTGATGGTGAGGATGAAGACAACCTCTCGTTGATGGGCGAAATCATCACCCAGGCAAAAGACAAGAAGATCAAAGTGGTGCTTATTGCCGAGGACGTGACCCCCGCCTCGCTACACCAGCTTTTGCGCAAAGGCGCGGATGAATTTGTCCCCTACCCTCTTCCCGAAGGCGAACTGAACGAAGCGATCGAGCGAATGAACAAGCCCGATCCTGTGGTTGCAGCACAAGCGGCCGCCGCCAATCTGACCAGTGGCGAATCAAAAGAAGGCGCTCTGTTCGTTGTACAAGGTCTGGCGGGCGGCGTCGGTTCCACGACACTGGCTGTGAATCTGGCTTGGGAACTTGCAACAATCTCAGACAAGGAAGCGCCTTCTGTCTGTCTGATCGACCTGGATCTGCAATACGGCACGGTCTCGACCTATCTGGACCTGCCCCGCCGTGAAACCGTTTTCGAGATGCTGTCCGACACCGCATCAATGGACGATGAGGTCTTCTCTCAAGCGCTTCAAAGCTATGAAGAAAAGATGCAGGTTCTGACGGCCCCATCCGACATGGTGCCGTTGGATCTGATCACACCCGAAGACATCCAGCGCGTGATAGATACGGCGCGCAAGCATTTCGACTATGTGATCGTGGACATGCCCAAGACATTGGTTTTGTGGTCAGAAACCGTTCTTCAGGCTGCTCATGTTTATTTCGCCATGATCGAACTGGACATGCGCTCGGCTCAGAACGCATTGCGTCTGAAACGCGCCTTGCAGGCCGAAGAGCTGCCGTTCAACAAATTGCGTTTCGCCCTAAACCGGGCCCCGAAATTCACCGATCTGAACGGTAAGGGGCGCATCAAACGTATGGGCGAAAGCCTCGGAATATCGATCGACCTGCAATTGCCCGATGGGGGCAAGCCGGTGATGCAAAGCGGCGATCATGGCCTGCCATTGGCTAGTTCGGCCGCTAAAAACCCTCTGCGTCGCGAAATTGCCAAGCTTGCAAAGTCGCTCCACAGCCTCGGCAGTAACGACGCCGAGGCCGCATAACACAACCCAAGGGAAGAGCCGCCATGTTTTCCAGATATAAGAAAGCGTCTGATGTGCAGCCGGTCGAGACTCCGGCCAAAGCGCCCGAAGCGGCCTCCGCAGCGCCAATGGCAACGGCAACGGCAGTTGCACGCAAGCCCGTTCAGAAGAAAGCTGGCGAAGTCACGAGCGCCGACCGCGACCGAAAACGGAAAGAGCGCCTGAGTGAGATCAAGATTGAACTGCACCGGGAGCTACTGGAAAACCTGAACCTCGCCGCCCTTGAAAACGCGGGTGAGGCCGAGCTTCGCACCGAGATCAGCGCAATTGCCAGCGAGGTTCTGGAAGCTAAAAGCATCGTTTTGAACCGAGACGATCGCACTCAGCTGAACAAAGAGCTTTATGACGAGGTCACAGGCCTAGGCCCGCTTGAAACCTTGCTACGCGACGAAACGGTCAACGATATTCTGGTGAACGGCCCGCAACAGATTTTTGTCGAACGCGCGGGTAAGCTAGAACTCAGCGATATTACGTTTAAGGACGAAAAACACCTGATGCGGATCATCGACAAGATCGTGTCCGCTGTGGGTCGTCGTGTTGATGAATCCAACCCTTATGTTGACGCCCGTCTGGCCGATGGCTCGCGTTTCAACGCGATGGTCCCTCCGATCGCTGTTGATGGCTCGCTGGTCTCAATTCGTAAGTTCAAAAAAGACAAGCTAGGTATCGATGATCTGGTCAATTTCGGTGCGTTCACCGAAGAAATGGCCGCCTATCTTCAAGCCGCGGTTTCGACACGCCTGAATATCATAGTCTCGGGCGGTACGGGTTCCGGTAAAACGACCACTCTGAACGCGCTTTCGAGTTTTATTGACGACGCTGAACGTATCTTGACCATCGAGGATACGGCGGAACTTCAACTGCAGCAGACTCACGTCGGACGGATGGAAAGCCGCCCGCCAAACGTTGAGGGAAAAGGTGAGGTCAGCCCTCGCGATTGTCTGAAAAACGCCCTGCGGATGCGTCCCGACCGCATCATCGTGGGTGAGACTCGTGGCGCCGAGGTGATCGACATGCTCCAAGCGATGAACACCGGCCACGACGGCTCAATGACCACAATCCACGCAAACTCGGCAAGGGATGGTATCTCACGTCTCGAGAACATGATCGCGATGGCGGGGATCGAAATGCCGATCAAGGCGGTTCGCAGCCAGATCTCAAGCGCTGTGAACCTGATCGTGCAGGCCAGCCGTTTGCAGGATGGCTCGCGTCGCATGACCTCGATTACCGAAATTACCGGGATGGAAGGCGATGTGATTTCGATGCAAGAAATCTTTCGTTTCCAACGCGTTGGCCTGACACCCGATAACAAAATCATCGGTCACTTCACCGCCACTGGCGTGCGCAGCCACTATTCTGAGCGCTTCCGCCTGTGGGGCTTTGACCTGCCCTCGTCCATCTACGACCCAACCACAATGTAGGAGATCACGACATGCAATTGCCTATGGAGGCTCTCATCTATGTCGCCATCTTCGTGGGTGTCCTTGCCCTGGTGGAAGGCATCTATCTTGTGGCGTTCGGCAAATCCATCAGCCTGAACAGCCGAGTCAACCGACGCCTAGACATGCTCGACAAGGGCGCGGGCCGCGAGCAGGTTCTGGAACAGCTGCGCAAGGAAATGCAGCAGCATATGAAAACGCAGAGCATCCCTCTGTATTCGTTGCTTGCTGACAAGGCCCAAAAGGCTGCCATCGCGTTTACGCCAAGACAACTGATCATGATAATGGGTCTTGTTTCGGCCGCGGCTTTTGTAGCTCTCAGCATTGGTACGGCAACCGACACTGTCTTGCGTACGGCGATTTCAATTGCCATCGGCGTCGGTGCTGTTTTCATGTGGGTCAGCAGAAAAGCCAATAAACGCATGAGCATGATCGAAGAGCAGCTTCCCGATGCGGTCGAGCTGATGGTCCGCTCGCTGCGGGTCGGTAACCCTTTCGTATCTTCGGTTCAGATCGCGGCGAACGAGGTTCAGGATCCCCTTGGGACCGAACTGGGCATCATCGCCGATGAATGCGCCTATGGTCGAGATGTGGGGGAGGCGCTCAAAGACATGGCCGAGCGCTTGGACATGCAGGATTTGCGCTTTCTCGCTGTCGCAGTCGGCATTCAGCAGCAGTCAGGTGGTAACCTAGCTGAAATTTTGGCCGGCCTGGCACAAGTGATCCGCGCCCGTTTCCGCTTGTTCCGCCGGGTCAAGGCAATCACGGCCGAGGCGCAATGGTCCGGAAAGTTCCTGTCGGGGTTCCCAGTAGCGTGCCTCGTCTTCATTCTGGTCAAAGACCCCGGCTATTATGACGAAGTACTGGACCACCCGTGGTTCATTCCGCTGTGTTTCTTTGTCGGCATCATGCTGACACTGAACCTGATCGTCATGAAGATCATTACCAACATCAAGGTCTGAGGTCAGTTCAATGGAATTCCTTTCCTCCATCAACAATGTCCTAACGCAATACCTTGGTGAGTTCGGCCCCCTGATCGTGGTCGGCGTGCTTGGTTTCGTGTTGATTGCCGTGGCCGTTCTGCTGATGTTGAACCAGCCCGAAGATCCGCTAAAGAAGCTGCAACGTAGCACAACGGCTCCGAAGAAAGAGAAGAAACCTAAAAAAGACCAACTGCGAAACGGCGGTCGGAATGAACAGCTCGAGAAGTTCGCCACCTTTCTTGAGCCCAAAAGTGAAGAGGAACTTTCCGCCGTTCAACTGACGATGCGGCAGGCTGGCTACCAGTCGAAAGATGCCGTTCGTTTCTATCACTTTGCTCAGTTCGCGCTTGGCATATTGGGCATTTTGTTCGGAGTGTTGTGGGTAACGGCGTTCTCGGGCGGTCAGGAATTTACCGGAACACAATTGTTGATCCGCGTTCTGATCCCCGGCGCGATTGGCTACTACATCCCCAAATATTGGATCACACGCCGCGTGGAAGAGAGAAAACAGGCCATAACAGCGGCCTTTCCGGACACGTTGGACTTGATGCTGGTCTGCGTCGAAGCTGGCCAATCCCTAGATCAGGCGATCGTTCGAGTGGCGTCGGAAATGAAAAGCTCCTACCCCGAGATTTCTCAGGAATTCGAGGTCGTGGCCTACGAGATGAAGGCCGGTAAAGACAAAGATACAGTCCTGCGTGATTTCGGAACCCGCTGCGGCGTCCAGGATGTCCGGGCCTTTGTAACCGTGATGATCCAATCCGCCACATTCGGCACCTCCATCGCCGAAGCTCTGCGGGTCTATGCCGGTGAAATGCGTGACAAACGTGTGATGCGCGCGGAAGAAGCCGCAAACAAGTTGCCTACCAAGATGACTTTGGTCACAATGGGGCTGACGGTGCCACCGCTGCTTGTCATTCTGGTCGGACCGTCTGCAGGTGTGATTGCTGACTTCGGAGGATGATTTAACTTCGATGCTTCCAGGAAAAGGCTGCGCCTTGCTTAGGCTTCGCCGGAGTTTTCAGGCCATCATGGTTTTCGCCATGGTGGCCTCTTGCACGGAAGGGAGCCTGTCGGATGACCTCGATGCGCCGGGCATAGACCCGACGGGACAGGCCGAAGACAACATCACCGTAGGAAACCGCCTCATGGCTGCCGGAGAATATGAGCTGGCCCTCGACAGCTTTACCCGCGCCGCGTTGGAGCAAGGGATGACGCCGCAGGTTCTGACCTCATTGGGGACGGCAAACCTGGGGCTCAGTCGGTTGGGGCAAGCGGAAACTTTGTTACGCCGCGCAGTCGAGGATGACACGGACTGGCCGATCGCATGGAATAATCTCGGTGTTCTGCTGATGGAAACCGGACAATACCCCGAAGCCGAGCAGGTGTTTCGCCGGGCCTTTGCGTTGGACAATGGCGAAAGTGACGCAATCCGCGACAATCTTCGCTTAGCTATCGCAAAAATGGAAAATCCTGTTAATAATACTGACCAAGAACAAGAATATACGCTGGAGCAGCTAGGCGACGGGCAATTTTCGCTACGCAAAATCCAGTAATCGAGGCAAGAGCAGTAAAAGGACGCAAAAATGCGCCAACAATTCTTGATTCCGTCACTCGTGGTCACTGGGTTGATCCTGTCCGCCTGTGCAAAAGAAACCGAAGAGGAAAAGGTCGAACGTACATTTCAGGAGGTAAACGTCATTGACGAAACCAACCTAAATGACGTTCTTCTGACCGCAGCCGACCCCAACGAGGCGGTCACCTATTTCCATAACGCCGCCGCCAAGAACCCCGATCGGATCGACCTGCAGCGCGGGCTTGCGATCTCGCTGGGTCGCGCCAAACGCTCGACCGAGGCGGCTGCCGCGTGGAAACGCGTGACGACCATGAACGGCGCCAATGCGGTCGACCGGGTCGAATACGCGGATGCGCTGGTGCGCAATGGGGATTGGAACACGGCCCACACCGTTTTGAACTCGGTCCCGCCGACGCATGAGTCGTTCAAGCGCTACCGGCTTGAAGCCGTCGTCGCGGATTCCCGCAAGGAATGGAAACGCGCCGATCACTTCTATGAAACGGCCGTGGGCCTGACCACGCGCCCCGGTGGAGTGATGAACAACTGGGGCTATTCCAAGCTGACCCGCGGACAATATGCCGAGGCCGAACGCCTGTTCACCGAAGCCGTCCGCCAGGACAAGAGCCTGTTTACAGCGAAGAACAATCTGGTTCTGGCCCGGTCGGCGCAGGGAAATTACAGCCTACCGGTGGTGCCCATGACACAGGTTGAACGCGCCCGGCTGTTGAACACGATGGCAATTTCCGCGGTGAAACAAGGGGATACGGCGACGGGCAAGAACCTCCTCCGCGAGGCGATTGCGACACATCCCCAGCATTTCGATGAAGCCGTCCGCTCGCTTCGCGCGCTCGAGGAAAGCTGACACATGGCGATACCGGCCTATGCGGCAGCATGGTTTCTGCCCTTTGTGCTGCCGATCTGCTTTTACGTCGCGTTCACGGATATGCGTGAAATGAAGATCAAGAACCACGCCGTCACGGCGCTGGTTCTGGTCTATATCGTCGTTGGACTATTTGTGCTGCCTCCGTGGTCGACGGGGCTGATTGGGGGGCAGATCGGCCCTCTTGATATCGCATTGCCGATCTATGTCTGGCAATTCCTGCATATCTTCGTGGTTCTGCTTGCCGGTATCATCCTGAACGCCGCCGGAGCGATGGGCGCGGGCGATGCCAAGTTTCTGGCCGCTGCCGCTCCGTTCATCTGGTTCGCAGATGTGGTTCTGCTCATGGCTATTCTGATGGCCTGTACTTTGGGGGCCGTAGCCACCCACCGTTTGGCCAAGTACACGAGGCTGCGCACGATTGCCCCACATTGGGAAAGCTGGGACAAGGGCAAAAAGTTCCCGATGGGGCTGGCCCTGTCCGGTTCGCTTGCCATGTATCTGATTCTTGGGACTGTTCTCGGATCGTAAACTATCATCTGCGCGCCTTGTCGCTGCCTTGGTCCCGCCACAAAGCTGCGCCAGATTTCACACAACTGGCCCGCTTTGGGGCTTTTGGTGTGACATCAGAACAGACGAGTCCCGCTTATGAATATGCAGACCTCCGCAGTTATGGCGCCCCCTGCCCCGAAGGGTCTGGGTGAAATGCAGCTCCCGCTTGTGATGATGCGGGACATCTTGCTGAAGACGATCTTTCGCAAGAATGCCAGCACCGTGACTGAAGTGGCCGAGGCTATCTGCCTTCCCGGTTCTGTCACGCAGGAACTGATCGACATCGCGCGTGACCAAAAATTGCTTGAGGCCACAGGCACCCTGAATGCCAATAGCGGCAATGAGATGGGATATCAGCTGACCGACGCAGGCAAGGCCCGTGCGTTGGACGCGCTCAGCCAGTCGGAATATTTCGGTGCAATGCCCGTGCCCCTGGATGTGTATCGCGAGCAGGTCAAACGCCAATCGATCCGCAATATTCAGGTCACAAGGGACCAGCTGACCAATGCGATGGGACATCTGGTGCTGCCTGACAGCCTGCTGGATCACCTCGGTCCCGCGGTCAGCGCGGGCCGGTCGATCCTGATGTATGGCCCTCCGGGGAATGGTAAGTCCTCGATCTCGAACGGTATTCGGGACGCGTTGGGTGATAATGTCTATGTCCCCTACGCGATCGAATATGCCGGTCAGGTGATCACCGTTTATGACCCGATCGTACATACCGCGATCGAGCAGGAGCCTGACGACCCCAACAGCCTGCGCCGCCGCAAGAGGTTCGATTCGCGCTATGTTCAATGCGAACGCCCAACTGTTGTGACCGGTGGTGAACTGTCGCTCAGCATGTTGGACTTGGTCTACAACCCTACCGCGAGGACCTATCAGGCCCCGCTGCAGCTGAAATCGACCGGTGGCATCTTCATCGTGGACGACCTTGGACGACAGGCCGAACCCCCTCAGGCCCTCGTCAACCGCTGGATTGTTCCGCTGGAAGAGAACAAGGATATCCTCGGTCTGCAATCGGGTGAAAAGTTCGAAGTCCCCTTCGACACGCTGGTCATCTTCTCAACCAACTTCCACCCGAATGAGATCTTCGACCAAGCGGCCCTGCGCCGGATCTTCTTCAAGATCAAGATTGATGGCCCGAACCAAGAAAACTTCCTGAAGATCTTCGCCATGGTCGCCCGCAAACGTGGCATGCCTCTGGATGAGGCCGCGCTGGTACATCTTTTGAAGGTGAAATACCCGACCATCGACAACATCTATGCGAACTACCAGCCGATCTTCCTGATCGACCAGATGATCTCGATCTGTGAGTTCGAGGGCATCCCCTATCAGATGAGCCCCGATTTGATCGATCGTGCCTGGGCCAATATGTTCGTCAAAGACGAGAAAATCGTCAAATAACGCCGTGCCATTTCCGGGATGACAGAGGTAGTCTGCGCACATGACGCAGATTCCCGCCCGGATCGGCACTTGGTTCAGCACCAAGGGCTGGACCATCCACCCTCATCAGCAGGACATGTTCGACCGGGCGCAAGACCCGGCCACTTTGCTGATTGCGCCCACGGGCGGCGGCAAAACGATGGCGGGGTTCCTGCCCTCATTGGCGGAACTGGCGGACGGTAAGCATAGCGGGCTGCACACGATCTACGTCTCGCCCCTCAAGGCCCTGGCAGCGGACATCAAACGGAACCTGCGCACGCCTGTGGACGAGATCGGATTGCCCATCCGCATTGAGGACCGCACCGGCGATACCTCGGCCACGCAGAAAAAACGCCAACGCGCCGACCCGCCGCATATCCTGCTGACTACGCCCGAGAGTCTTGCTCTGCTGACCTCATATGAGGACGCTCCGCGCATGTTTGATGGGGTGCAGCGTGTGATCGTCGATGAAATCCACGCTTTGGCCGAAAGCAAACGCGGGGATCAACTGATGCTGGCGCTGGCGCGGCTCCAGACTTTGTGCCCGAACACGCGCCGTGTGGGCTTGTCGGCCACGGTCGAGGACCCTCAGGCCATTGCCCGCTTTCTGGCCCGTCACCCCGACCCGTGTCAGATCATTCAAGCCGATCCTGGCCCCGATCCCAACATCGCGATGCTGGAAACTGCCGAGATGCCGCCATGGTCGGGCGGAGGCGCGGCCTATGCGATCCCAGCGGTGCTGGACCAAATCCGCCAACACAAGACGACACTGATCTTCCACAACACCCGCGCGCAGGCTGAGATTTTCTTTCACAATCTGTGGCTTGCCAACGAGGACAGTCTGCCCATCGGAATCCATCACGGCAGTCTGGATCGCCAGCAACGCGAGAAGGTCGAGGCCGCCATGGTCCGAGGTAACCTGCGCGCCATCGTCTGCACCGGCTCTCTCGATTTAGGCATCGACTGGGGCGATGTTGATCTGGTGATCCAGATCGGCGCGCCCAAGAACGTCAAGCGGCTGGTGCAGCGTATCGGACGGGCAAATCACCGCTATAACGCGCCGTCCAAAGCCCTGCTGGTACCTGCCAACAGGTTTGAGGTGGTCGAATGCGTGGCCGCCCTTGAGGCCGCAAAAGCCCATGACCTGGACGGAGAGCCGCGCGGCGCAGGCCCCCGAGACGTGCTATGCCAACATATCCTGATCGCGGCATCTGCGGGACCGTTCAATGCGGATGCACTGTTTACCGAGATGACCTCGGCCGGGCCGTTTGCACAATTGACGCGACCCGAGTTTGACGATTGTCTCGAATTCTGCGCGACCGGCGGCTATGCCCTGCGGGCCTATGATCGATGGCAAAGGTTACAGCAACGCGCCGACGGTTTGTGGCAGCTAAGGGACCCCCGCACCGCGGCCCGGATTCGGATGAACCTCGGCACCATTCAGGACAGCGACACCCTGAAAGTCCGCCTGAAACGCAGCAGGGGTGGTAAACCACTGGGCGAGGTTGAGGAGGGTTTTGCAGCCACTTTGACCCCCGGCGATACCTTCCTGATCGGCGGTCAGATCGTGCGTTACGAGGGCTTGCGCGAGCTTGTGGTCGAAGTCAGCCGCCGTGCCGACAAGAAGCCCAAAATCGCCACTTTTGCGGGGACCAAGTTCGCCACCTCAACGCAGCTGAGCGACCGTATCCTGCGCATGTTCGCGCAGACCGACTGGCCTCAGCTGCCGCAACACACAGCCGACTGGTTGAAGCTTCAGAGGCATGTTTCTCGCCTGCCCCAACGCAACCGCCTGCTGGTCGAGAGCTTTCCCAGCGACGGGCGCGAGCATATTTGTGTCTATGGCTTCGCTGGACGCAACGCGCAGCAAACCTTGGGCCTGCTCCTCACCAAAAGGATGGAGGAGACTAGCCTTGCCCCTCTTGGCTTTGTTGCAACCGACTACGCGACCCTGATCTGGGGATTGGACGCAGTAACCGATCCAACACCTCTGTTTCGGATCGATGCGCTGCGCGACGGGTTGGACACATGGCTGGCTGGGAATGCCGTCATGAAGCGCACCTTTCGCGCCTCGGCCACCATCGCGGGCCTGATCGAGCGCAACACAGGCGGGCAACGCAAAAGCGGGCGGCAAGCCACGTTTTCGTCAGATATCCTCTACGATACGCTGCTGAAATACGACCCCGACCACCTTTTGATGCAGATCACCCGTGAAGAAACCATGCGCGGCCTCGTCGATTTTGGCCGGATCGAGGCAATGATGGAACGGATTGACGACCGGATTGATCTGGTTCGGCTGGACCGCGTGTCACCTCTCGCCGCACCTTTGTTCCTAGAAGTTGGAAAAGTCCCGGTAAAAGGGGCCGGCGAAGAACGTTTGTTGGCGGAGGAAAGTGCGCGATTGCTGCAGGCGGCCGGGCTGGATACGCTCTGATCCACCTTGCGCGGGCGCGCAAAACGCGCGAAGAACGTTCCATGAACAAGGTTGAGTTTTCCTTTGCTGGGCAGAACCTGAGCGCCCTACCCTCGGGCGCGTTGTGGTGGCCAGAGCGGCAATTGCTATGTGTATCCGACCTCCATCTTGGCAAGTCCGAACGCATGGCCCGGCGCGGTGGCGCGATCCTGCCGCCCTATGACAGTCAGGACACGTTGGACAGGTTGGCCAACGACTTGGAGCGTACGGGCGCCGCGACCGTGATCTGCTTGGGGGACAGCTTTGATGATCTGGATGCCTCCCTGTCGCTGCCCGGCCCCGAGAGGCTGCGTATTGCAACCCTGCAAGCCGGGCGTCGCTGGATCTGGATCGAGGGCAATCACGACCCCGGCCCGGTAGAGCTCGGTGGCGCGCATTTGGCCGAGTGGACCTGCGACGCGCTCACCTTTCGCCATATCGCGCAGTCCGGGGCAAAAGGTGAGATTTCGGGTCACTATCACCCAAAGGCCACGCTGCGCGCGCGTGGCCGCAGCATCACACGCCCGGCTTTTCTGTTCGATACGCATCGCCTGATCCTGCCGGCCTTTGGCACCTATACCGGCGGGTTGCGCAGCTCGGATCAGGTTCTGACCGATTTGATGGAGCCAAAGGCGCTGGCAATCCTGACGGGCGCTCAACCGCAGATGATCCCGATGCCTCGTTAAGACGGAAGGACGTCGTGCAGCACCTCAGATCAGGCCATCCTCTTCCAGCATCGGCCGGTACTTACGGCTGACCGGAACAAGATCGCTATTGACAAGACGCAGGAAGATCTTCCCCTCGGACCGTTCAACACCCGCCACAGCCTCATCGCACACCCAATGCGACCGGTGCGAGCAATGGCCCGCAACAGGCTCCATCTCTTCTATGGCATCGGTAAAGCGTGAGCGGATCGTAAAAGTCCCCTCGGATGTAACGACGTCTACATTGTGGTCGCGCACGGTCAGGCGGTAGAACTCACCCTGAAAACTCTTGGGCAAACGGCGCGCAAGCCGTGGCATCGGCTTTAGCTCAGGTTCGGCTTCGACCTTGCCATCGTGCCATTCGGCCCGACGCACCAGCAACAGGCCTGTGGCAAACAATATGCCGTAACTGGCAACAGTAGCCATCTCAGGCGCCATATGACCACCCCAGGTGAACAGCAACCACGCCAAAAGCCAGAGGGTCGGAGTGAACATCGCAAGAATCACAACCGCATAGGCCAGATCGCGCGCGGGCAGCTGCTCCAATATCTGATGTCGTTCAATCACATTCCGCGCGGCCCAAATGGCGGCCAAAGCCAACACCATAACGCCGACCCAGAACAGCAAACGCAGGGAAAAAGGCAAATCCGCAGCCAAAAAAGGGGGAAATACGTAGGC
Organism: Ruegeria sp. AG1; assembly: GCF_056541705.1. NCBI lineage: Bacteria > Pseudomonadati > Pseudomonadota > Alphaproteobacteria > Rhodobacterales > Roseobacteraceae > Ruegeria > Ruegeria sp. AG1. Next base: position 162,738 of record NZ_JBQFYU010000005.1, read on the forward strand.
CAGCAAAGGCAAGAAAACAACGCCTGCGACCACCCGCTGTGGGGTGCAATGAGAACGCAATAGCGCGAGGTTTAACTTCATACTTACAGAACAGCGGCCCAAGACCCAGTCAGGACATCTTGGACGGTCACGATGTTTACTCGGCAACTGACTGGGAAATAACGGATATCATGAATTGAGGTCCTGTAAAACACAATTCATGCATAGGTTAAGGCGCAGGCCGCTGATCCGGCCCGCGTCTCGTCAGGGTCGGACTGCACAGCGCGGTCCGACGAAGTCGTGGATCAGGCTGTAAGGCCTTCGGGCTCTGGCAGGCCGTTGGCGCGGCAGCACGCGGTCAGAGTGTTGGCCAGCAGGCAGGCGATGGTCATCGGACCCACGCCACCCGGAACCGGAGTGATCGCGCCCGCACGCTCAGCGGCGCTGGCGTAGTCGACATCACCGACCAGCTTGTTTTTGCCGTCGCGCTCAATGCGGTTGATGCCCACGTCGATCACGGTCGCGCCTTCTTTGATCCAATCGCCCGGAACCATCTCGGGGCGGCCTACGGCGGCGACAACGATGTCGGCGCGGCGCACGACGTCCGGCAGGTCCTTGGTGCGAGAATGCGCGATGGTTACGGTGCAGCTGTCACCCAGAAGCAGTTGCGCCATCGGCTTGCCCACGATGTTCGAGCGGCCAATTACAACCGCATCCATACCCGACAGCGAGCCGTGATAGTCGCGAAGCATCATCAGACAGCCCAGAGGGGTGCAGGGAACCATCGACTTCTGACCGGTACCCAGCAGGCCCACATTCGAGATGTGGAAGCCATCGACGTCTTTGGCCGGATCAATCGAGTTGATCACCAGGTCTTCGTTAAGGTGCTTGGGCAGAGGCAGCTGCACCAGAATACCATGAACCGCAGGATCGTTGTTAAGCTTGTCGATCAGCGCCAGCAGGTCCTCTTCCGAGGTGCCGGCGTCCAGCTTGTGCTCATACGAGTTCATGCCGACCTCAACGGTCTGCTTACCCTTTGAGCGCACATAGACCTGGCTTGCAGGGTCTTCGCCCACCAGAACGACTGCCAGACCGGGCGTGATGCCGTTTTCTTCTTTCAGCTTTGCAACCTGATCGGCCACTTGCGCGCGCACTTTCGCCGCAAAGGCTTTGCCGTCGATAACCTGGGCTACCATCCTGTGATCCCTTCTTTCCAAAAACGGATCGGGCGCTTGGCGCCCGGGTGTTTAGTCAGGGCCAATCACGCGCTCTTCGCGGGCAATCGACCAGTCAATCAAAATGCGCCAGAGCTTTTCGGCCAGATCCGGGTCCATCCCCAACTGATCCGAGCTTGCACGCACACGTTGCACCACCTCTTCGACACGGTCCGGGATTCGGGCCGGAAGGCCTTCGCCTGGCTTCAACTGCGAGGCGCGATCGATATAATCCGCGCGCGTCACCAACATCTCGATCAGTTGGCGGTCCAGCTTGTCGATCTGAACGCGCAAGTCCTGCATCGTCTCACAGTCTTGCGGCGGTGTCAGAGTGGGCATCGTGATCTCCTCATGGCCCGGGGTGTAATCCCCGGACCACGAGATGGTTCAAAAATCGGCTTAGAACAAGCCCTCAATCTGACCTTCTTCGTTGAGACGGATTGTCTCAGCGGCAGGTTTGCGCGGCAGACCCGGCATGGTCATAATCTCACCGCAGACAACTACGATGAAGCCAGCACCTGCGGACAGGCGAACTTCACGTACCGGAACCGAGTGCCCAGTAGGTGCGCCACGCAGGGTCGGGTCGGTCGAGAAGGAGTACTGGGTTTTCGCCATGCAGACCGGCAGGTTGCCATATCCGGCGGCTTCCCATTCCTTCAGCTGGTTGCGGATCTTGTTGTCGGCCAGAACCTCGTCCGCGCGGTAGATGCGCTTGGCGATGGTTTCGACTTTCTCAAACAGAGGCATATCGTCGGGGTAGATCGGCGCGAAGTTCGCTGTGCCACCTTCAACGATTTCAACTACTTTCTCGGCCAGAGGCGCCGAACCTTCCGAGCCCAGTTCCCAGTGACGCGACAGAACCGCCTCAACACCATGATCGGCGCAGTAGCTCTTGACCGCTTCAACTTCGGCGTCGGTATCGGTGACGAAGTGGTTGATCGCGACAACAACCGGCACACCAAAGGACTTTACGTTCTCGATGTGGCGGCCGAGGTTGGCGCAGCCAGACTGAACCGCGTCGACGTTTTCGGCACCCAGGTCGGCCTTGGCAACGCCGCCGTTCATCTTCATCGCGCGCACGGTGGCGACCAAAACAACGGCCGACGGTGCGATACCGGCTTTGCGGCACTTGATGTTCATGAACTTCTCGGCACCCAGGTCGGCGCCAAAGCCCGCTTCGGTCACGACGTAGTCAGCAACTTTCAGAGCGGTTTTGGTCGCGATGACCGAGTTACAGCCGTGTGCGATATTCGCGAACGGGCCGCCGTGGACGAAGGCCGGGTTGTTTTCCAGCGTCTGCACCAGGTTCGGCTGCATTGCGTCCTTCAGCAGAACGGTCATTGCGCCTTCTGCCTTGATGTCGCGGCAGTAAACCGGGGTCTTGTCACGGCGGTAAGCAACGATGATGTCGCCTAGACGCTTTTCTAGGTCTTTCAGGTCGTTTGCCAGGCAGAGGATCGCCATGACTTCGGATGCAACGGTGATGTCAAAGCCCGCTTCACGCGGGAAACCGTTCGACACGCCACCCAGCGAGGCAGTGATCTGACGCAGAGCGCGGTCGTTCATGTCGACTACACGACGCCATGCTACGCGACGGACGTCGATTTCAGCTTCGTTGCCCCAGTAGATGTGGTTGTCGATCATCGCCGACAGCAGCGAGTGCGCCGAAGTGATCGCGTGGAAGTCACCTGTGAAGTGCAGGTTCATCTCTTCCATCGGAACAACCTGAGCATAACCGCCACCTGCAGCGCCGCCCTTCATGCCGAAGTTCGGGCCAAGCGACGCTTCACGGATACAGATCATCGCGTTTTTGCCGATGCGGTTCAGGCCATCGCCTAGACCCACGGTGGTGGTGGTCTTGCCTTCACCCGCAGGGGTCGGGTTGATCGCGGTGACCAGGATCAGCTTGCCATCTTCGCGGTCCTGGACCGAGTTGATGAAGTCCTGGCTGACCTTCGCTTTGTCGTGGCCGTAAGGCAGCAGATCGGCGGATTCGATACCGATCTTTGCGCCGATTTCCTGAATCGGCTTCTTGTTCGCTTCGCGCGCGATTTCGATGTCAGATTTGTAGCTCATTGGGCAGGGTCCCTGATTGAATGCCGTGCAAAACCGACGCGGCGCGTCGGTGCTGACAAACCCATACAGTTGCATACCCAAGCAGTGGCTAAGGATTCCGACATATTCGTGCCGCGAAACGGCGTCGCCCGATTTCAAGTGTTTCCAATCGGAAACGAATGAGTGCTATGGCTGCCAGAGCGGCTGATCGGGAACAAACAGCTTCAAACGATCGCCGATATGCAGAGCTCCGGGCCGTTCGACCCATCCCGTGATCCCCCGCCGCCCCTGCGCGGACGGTTTGAAGGCGGCACCGTAGCCGCTGTGATCCGCCTCGATCTCACGTCCGGGTAGGACACAAGGTGCGTTTTCCATATCGACCGTGATCGTCAAATCCGCCTCGGACCGAAGGCGGGAAGACGGCGGGATATGAGAAAAATCAGGGATGCCCTTCAGCACGATCGAGGCCCCCAGATAGGACGGATCAAGATGGTCCATCTCCATCGCGGCGGCAATCTCGGACAGCTCCTCGGCGGACAGAATCGACACCTGACGGACATTCCGAATCTCGGTTCCTTTCGGGTAGACATTGCTGACACGCACGCAGGAAGCCCGGTTGAGGCCCTCGTGCCGTTCACCCTGCACCCCGTCAAAGCCAAACTCCAACGCCTCAACGGGCTGAGCGCGCAGTGACTGACCGACCGGGACGCGCCCCAACCAGACGACCTCGGCAGAGTATTCGGTTTCACGCAGGAACGGCATGGGGTTTTCCTTCTTCATCCATTTGCCCGCATAATGACCAGCAGTCGGCGGATGAAAAGAAAAAACCCGAGGTCTGCACCTCGGGTTTTTCGTTTTTATGCGGTTGGTTCCGGCTCCATCCCACCTTCGGGTGGAGATTTCTTGGGCTTGGTCTTTGGAATGGCCGTGACGCTGGGTGCGCTGCCCTGATCCGGGCTGTCGCCCTCGTCATCGCCTTCGGTCGGCGCATCGCCATTCATGACCCGCTTGATCTCGTCACCGGTGAGGGTCTCGTATTCCAACAGGCCCTGCGCCAGACGCTCCCATTCCTCACTCTTGTCGGTCAGAATCTGGTGGGCGCGCTCATAGCCCTGCTGGATCAGACGCTTCACCTCTTCCTCGATCAGCTCTTTGGTATGGGCAGAGACCGAGAACCCAGCGGTGTTGCCCGAGTAGCCTTCATGGGCTTCGGCATAGTCAATGTTGCCAACCTTATCAGACATACCCCAGCGCATTACCATCGCGCGCGCCAACTGGCTGGCCTGCATGATGTCGCCCGCCGGACCATTAGAAACATGGTCTTCGCCATATTTGATGACTTCGGCCGCCTTGCCCGCCATGGTCATGGCCAGCTTCTGCTCACACTCATCACGGTGATAGTTCAAACGATCCATTTCGGGCAGTGAGACAACCATACCCAACGCGCCACCACGCGGGATAATCGTCGCCTTGTAGACCGGATCGCACATCGGCAGTTCCAGACCAACAACAGCATGGCCAGCCTCGTGATACGCGGTCTTTTCCTTTTGATCCTGGGTCAGCACCATCGAGCGGCGCTCAGCCCCCATCATCACCTTGTCCTTGGCGTTCTCAAAATCCTCCATGGTGACAAAGCGGCGGCCGACGCGTGCAGCCATCAGCGCGGCCTCGTTTACGAGGTTCGCCAGATCCGCACCCGAAAAGCCCGGAGTACCGCGCGCGATGATGCGCAGATCAACATCAGGGCCCAGAGGCGTCTTGCGCGCATGCACGCCCAAGATCTTCTCGCGGCCTTTGATGTCGGGGTTCCCAACAGTCACGTTCCGGTCGAAACGTCCGGGACGCAGCAGAGCGGGGTCCAGAACGTCTTTACGGTTGGTCGCGGCCAGGATGATCACACCTTCGTTGGCCTCAAAACCGTCCATCTCGACCAGCAACTGGTTGAGGGTCTGTTCACGCTCATCGTTACCACCGCCATAGCCGGCACCACGATGGCGACCAACAGCGTCGATTTCGTCGATAAACACGATACAAGGCGCGTTCTTCTTGGCCTGTTCGAACATGTCACGGACACGGCTCGCACCGACACCCACAAACATTTCAACGAAGTCAGAACCCGAGATGGTGAAGAACGGCACACCCGCCTCACCTGCAATCGCGCGGGCCAGCAGCGTTTTACCAGTTCCCGGAGGGCCGACCAGCAGTGCGCCCTTGGGGATCTTGCCACCCAGACGGCTGAACTTCTGCGGGTTGCGCAGGAACTCAACGATCTCTTCCAGCTCTTCCTTGGCTTCGTCGATGCCAGCAACGTCATCAAAGGTCACACGGCCGTGCTTTTCGGTCAGCATCTTGGCCTTGGACTTGCCAAAGCCCATCGCGCCGCCTTTGCCGCCACCCTGCATCCGGTTCATGAAATAGACCCAAACGCCGATCAGCAGCAGGAAGGGCAGCAGAGTGATCAGGAAAGATTGGAAGCCTGATTGCTGCTGCTTGACCGCTTCGACCGGGATCTGTTCATCGATCAGCAGTTTCGTCACCTCGGCGTCACCGGGTTTGATCGTGGTGTAATTCGCGCCGCTTTGTGTGGTGTAGCGAATTTGCTCACCATCCAGCGTGACGTTCTTGACCTCACCGCTTTGAACGGCGCTGACAAAGTCGGAATAGGTGCGTTCATTGCCCTGAAGTGTCCCGCCCGGTCCGCTGAACAGGTTGAACAGTGCAAGGATCAGCAGGAACAGAACGACCCAGAAGGCGATATTACGAGCGTTGCCCAAGGAAATTCTCCTAAAAGATTTCGGCAGACAAGGACCTGCCGGGTTGCTTCTTAAAATAGAGAGGATTGGCTGAGGTTCAATGCGATAAAAAAGATGCGTGAAACTCGGGCCAATCAGGGGCCAGATCAGCGCGCCAGCCATTGGCGAATCCGGCTAGGGGTGCGGCCTCAAGAGTGTCGCCCCTCCAAACCGCCGGAGACGCTTGCAAAGCAAGCCGTGGACGCCCCGTGGCACGCCAGTCTGGCAGCATCTGCAGGCCGTTTTCACCCAAAGCCCGAATCTCAGACCCCGGAATATCGGGGCCGGACAGCACCCAACGCGCGTCCCATGTAGCCGTGATTGTCGCGGTCAGGCCGTCAACCGCGTTGAATTCCCTGCAGATCCACTGTTTTTCTGCCTTTGAAAACAGCAAACAGCCCCCAATTGCGGCGGGACCCCCGTTCAGAATGGCCTGCAACGCCTGATCCACAGTCGATTGGCGCGGCGGGTAGCCGGGGCCCGCGATCCACGACACCGCGCCAACCAGAACCCGTCGGCGGATTTCTTCGGGCAGCGCCGCAAAGCCCTCGCGATCCAGCACAACGGCCCCGGCATCGACGGCGGCAACCCGTTGGGCGGAGACCTGCGCATAGCGTTCCAGCGCCTCACGCGCTTGTGTGAGGTTGTCGGCGACACGCGTCAGGGTTTCGGCCGATATGCCTAGCGGCTTTAAATCCGACACGGCTTGCCGCGCCTTGATCCGATCAAAGCTGGTATCCTGATTCGAGGGGTCCTCGACCCAATGCGTGCCAATCTCGATCAAATAGGCCCGCAGCCGGTCCCGAGTGATCCCCAGCATGGGGCGCAACAGGTCGATCCCATCGCGGGTCCGAGCGCTTGGCATACCCGACAACCCCGTGACGCCGGCTGAACGGGCCAGTCGCATAAGAAGTGTTTCGGCCTGATCATCCGCCGTATGACCCAACGCAATCGCGCTGATGTTGTTGCGCTTTGCCCACTCAGTCAGCAAGGCATACCGCGCCTGCCGGGCGTGATCTTGCAGATTGCCTGCACCGTCCCACCCCTGCCAATGCAAGGTATCATGAGGCATACCCAGCGTGGCGGCCTGTTTTGCAACCGTTCGGGCCTCACCCGCCGACTCGGCGCGCAAACCGTGGTCAACCGTGGCGGCGAACAGTTCCACCCCCTCCTCCGACGCAATGCGGTGCAAAAGGTGCATCAGGGCAACCGAGTCCCCTCCGCCCGAGACCGCGATGCCCAGACGCTCCGGCAAACGTTCAGGCAACCGGGCGCGCAGATCGGATGTCAGTGTGTCGAGTGGCGGGGTCAAGAACACCCCAAGGAGGCCATTTCCTGCACCGCACTTGAGGCTTGACCCGAGGACGGGAAGCGCACGCCAACCTCGGACAAGGTGATACAGGCTTGATCGGTCTGTCCCAAACGACCCAAAGCTGCGCCAAGTTCAAACAGCGCCTCGGGGGCCACGGCACCTTCGGAATCTCCGGTGAAGCTGGCGAGGAATGCACGTGCGGCCTCGCGCGTATCCCCGAGCCCTTCGAGCGCTTTGCCACGGTTCAAATGCGCCTCCGGCGCAAGCGGGCTGCCGGGATAAGAGGTGTCAAATTGCGCGAACATCGTGGCAGCTGTCTGGAAGTCACCATCGGCCAGCGCCTGCGACGCATCGTCGAAATCCGCTCGCTCGCCAACGGCCAGCTCGCCCTGGTCCGAAGTGTTCGGCTCCGTCGGCGCGGGTGTTACCGCAGCGGTGGATTCCCCTTCGCCACCCAAAGTCGAGGTCTCACCCAGTGTCGATAGATCGCCGCCTTCCAGCTCGACCAATCGGAATTCAAGATCTCCGATCCGGTTGGTGCCGTCGGTCACGATGTTCTGGACGCGCTGGTTCAGTTGCTCGGTCTGACGGGTCAGGCGCTGCAATTCTGCCTCAATCGCATCCACACGTTCAAGGATCGAGCTGCCAGACAGGTTTGGCGCGGGAGAGCCGGTGGTCGAAAACTCACGCTTGAGGCGCTGTATCTCGACATGAAGCACGGTCAGCTCCTGCCGGATATCCGCCAGGGTCTGCTGATCCTGCGCTTGCGCCACGCCCGCTGTTGCCACAACTGCGGCCAGAACCCATCCTGCAACTCTCATCGTCTTACCCCAAGGTTGAACCAGTCAGCACCGTCACCGCGCGGCGGTTTTTGGAATAGCAATCTTCGGTGCTGCAAATCTCGATCGGGCGTTCTTTGCCGAAGCTGACCGTCGTCAGACGATTGCCTGCGACCCCACGCGAAATCAGGTATTCACGCGCCGCATTGGCCCGGCGTGCGCCCAGCGCAAGGTTGTATTCCCGCGTGCCCTGCTCATCCGCGTGACCTTCGATGGTTGCCACGTAATCCGGGTTGGCCAGCAGCCATTCCGCCTGCCCTTGCAAAACGGTCTGCGCCTGCGGCGACAGGGTGGACTGATCAACCGCGAACAGAACACGATCCCCGACCGTCTGCTGGAAATACGCGGGCGAGCGCGGATCACTAGGAGAACCCGCAACGATCGAGCCGCTACCACCAGCGCCGCTGCCACCCAAAGCCGAAGGATCATTGTTGGTACAGGCCGCGACCACGCTCAGCGCGCCCAAGGCCAGGATTTTGCCCAATACGTTCATCTCAAGTGCCTCGTTGTTTTGTTTGTTGCCGCCTGTCTATCACAGCGACTGTTTCTTGTGAACTTTGCCGCGCAGTGGCGGCGATCAATTCTGCAATGGCCCCCAGGACGGATCGCTGCCACCATCCGGCGTCCGCACGGGGCGCAGGTTCCGACCCGAGATATCCACGGAATAGAGCGTCGCCCGACCGCTTGCGCCTTGCGTTTCACGGGTGAACATGATGACGCGACCGTTTGGCGACCAGGTCGGGCCTTCGTCGAGGAAGGACGATGTCAGCAGGCGTTCCTCGCTGCCATCGGTGCGCATCACGCCGATATGGAATCGACCTTTGTTCTGCTTGGTGAAGGCAATCAAATCACCACGCGGCGACCAGACCGGCGTACCATACCGCCCCTGACCAAAGCTGATCCGCGTCGCTTCGCCTCCGTTTGCCGCCATCACATAAAGCTGCGGCGTGCCCGAGCGATCGCTTTCAAACACAATCTGGCTGCCATCCGGTGAATAGCTGGGCGCGGTTTCAATCGCAGGCGTGTTGGTCAGGCGCGTACTCTGACCCGAGGCCAGATCCATCCGCCACAGATCGGTGTTGCCACCCTGAATCAGCGAATACACGATCGACCGCCCGTCCGGCGAAAAACGCGGAGAAAAGCTCATAGTGCCGTCCTGCGTCCGCAGCTCGCGCCGCTGCACACGACCGACATCCAGAATGTAGATCCGCGGGCTGCCGCTTTCGTAGCTGGTATAGAGCAGTTGCTCGCCTGTCGGTGAAAAGCGCGGGGCCAGAACGATGGCCGCGCTATCCGTCATATACTGAACGTTGGCCCCATCATAATCCATGATTGCCAAACGCTTGAGGCGCTGGTTCTTAGGGCCACTTTCAGATACAAAAGCAACGCGGCTATCGAAATAGGCGCCTTCACCGGTGATACGGCTATAAACCTGATCAGCAACCTTGTGCGCCATGCGCCGCCAGCCATCCGTGGTGCCCGCCAGCTGCAGACCGTTACCAAGTTCTTGCCCCGAGAACACATCCCAGACCCGGAACCGAACCGTCAGCCGCTTGCCCGAGACATTCACAGCCCCTGTCACCAAAGCCTGCGCGTTGATCGCTTTCCAATCGGCAAACTGGACTGGAGCGTCGAAACTGCTGACCCGGCTGATGAACGCTTCCGAGGAGATTTCGCGAAACAACCCCGTTCCGGTCAGATCCGCCGCAACAACACGCGAGATATCGTTAGCGAACTGCGTCGCCGCCGGGCCGTCGGGTACGAAGTTGGGAACCGCAAAGGGCATCGGCTCGATGATGCCTTCATCAATTTCCAACCGCAGGGGGCTGTTCTGAGCGTAAACCGGAGCTGACACCAGGGTCAGCCCAAGAAAGAGGCTGGTCAGAAGTTTCATCATTTGATCCGCATCCTCTCGGGATTGAATGTAATCTCAATATCCTGCCAGTGATCGTATTTGTCAGCAGGCAGATCATATCCACGCGCGCCACAGCGCAAAATTGCGCGTCGGGCCGCCTGATAGGCTTTATTTTCGGCATCCGAAGCACCGCCAGAGCTATTCAGCAAGCGAATGCTCTCGTCGATAATCGTGCCATCTCGATTGAGCGAGAACGCAACCGTCACCACTACGTTCAGCGCATCGGTCGACAGCGATCCGACATTCCAGCACCGCGAGACCGCAACGCGCATCGCGTCCTTTTCACCGCTGGTGAGGGGCGGGCCGGAGGGTTCAGTGCCGCCCGCCAATGCCTCGGACAGCGCGTCATTGATGGCGTCGCTATTGTCCGGCGCAGGCGCTGGCGTGGGCGTTTCCGGGGCCGGTTCGGGGGTTTCTGCAACCTCAGGCGCGGGTTCAGGACGGTTGGGCCGCACACGCGGACGCGGCGAGGTCAGAGGCGCTGGCTCGTCGGTCTCTTCGGCCTCGGTCACGATCTCGGGCGCGGCTTCTTCCGGGGCCGTCTGATCTTGTTGTTCTTGCTGAGTCTCAGCGCCTTCGTCCAGTGAAACCGGAGGTGTTTCCACCTCTTCCGGCTCAGCTTCGGGCGGAGGCGGCGCGATAGCCTCGGGGGCGACACGCTCAGCCGGGCTGGGTTGTGCTTCAGGTCCCGGCGGCACCGGCAAGGCGGCCGTTTCCGGTTCCGTCAATGTCGGAGGTTCTTCGGGCAACTCAGGCTCAGGCGGAACCTCGACCGTTTCGGGGACGGTCTCAGGCTCCGGCTCTGCGGGCGTCACGGGCTCGGGGCGCGGCTGTTCTTCCGGGGTCACCTCAGGGGTGCTGACCTCAGGCTCTGGCGCCTCGGGTTGCTCCAGAGTACCCGGAGACTCCGGCAGCTCAGGCTCATCGCGCTGCGCGGTGAGCGCTGCGAATTGCTCAGCCGAAATCACGGAAACATCCTGCACTTGTGTCGGCAGCGGCTCGGACCGGAAGGTGCCGCCGAACAACGCCCAGCCGATCAGGCTGACATGCGCAATCGCTGAAATCTTGGTGCCGGTATCCACCGCGCGACCCCACCTTTACCCATCGTCCAGCGTCGGCCCGCCGGTATCCGTCACCAGACCCACATTCGAAAACCCGCCCGCATTCAGCGCGCCCATAACCTGCATCACCTGCGCGTAGGGGATCGCCCCATCCGCCCGCAGGAAGACACGGTCACTGCTGCGTTCTGCCGCGATGGCGCGCAGCCGTCCAATCAGCTCTTCGCGCGCGATGTCCGTAGTCTGGATCTGAATACGGCCATCGGCGGTCAGCGTGACGGTCAGCGGTTCCTCACTATCGCCAGGCAAAGCGCTTGCGGCAGTCTTGGGCAGATCGACCGGCACGCCAACGGTCAGCAGAGGTGCAGCGACCATGAAGATGATCAACAGCACCAGCATGACGTCGACAAAGGGCGTGACGTTGATCTCAGCCATCGGCTGGGCGCGACCGCGCCGGCGTCCGCGCCTACGTCCGTTCCCGCCCGAGCTTTGCTGAACCGCTGCCCCCATGGTCAGCTATCCAACTGGCGCGACAGGATGGTGGCGAATTCATCGGCAAAGGCCTCATAGCCTCCAACGATCCGGTCACTATCCGCGCTGAGCTTGTTGTAGAAAATCACCGCCGGGATCGCGGCCAGCAGGCCCAGACCGGTGGCAAGCAACGCCTCGGCAATGCCGGGCGCCACAACGGCGAGGTTGGTATTCTGCTGCTCGGCAATCTCGATAAACGCATTCATGATGCCCCAGACCGTGCCGAACAGACCAATGAACGGCGCAGTTGAGCCAACAGTCGCCAAGATCGGCAGACCCTTCTGCAGTGTCTCAGCCTCTTTTGCGATTGCCACATCCATCGACCGGTCGATCCGAGCCGTCGCCCCGGCGATCAAACCTCCATCCGTGCGATGCGACCTGCGCCACTCGATCATGCCGGCCGCAAATATCTTCTCGGAACTGCCATCGGGCTGCGAGCCGATCTGCTCAAACAACTCATCCAGCGGGTTGCCAGACCAGAAGCTCTCATCAAATTTCTGCGCTTCGCGCCGGGCCGCGCGATAGTTGATGAGTTTCTGAATGATGATGCCCCAGGACCAAATCGACGCCGCGATCAGCATCAGCATCACCAGTTTTACGATAAAGGTCGCGCGGGCATACAGCCCCCACATGGAGAAATCGATCTCCTGCGCCAGCGCCAGCGTTTCAGCTTCCATGAACCTGCTCTTTTTTGCCTGATGGCCGTTTGTTTGGCCTTGTTTTGCCAAACGCTAACGCAGTTGGGGTTGAAAAGCCAACAGAACCACCCCAGGCTGCGAAAATGTTACATCAATGCGCGAATCTCTGCCGGAAGGCGGATTGGTTTGCCGTCTTTGTTGATGCACACCGCTGTAACCGAGGCACGAAAAATATCGGTCTCACCCCGTTTCACCAGTTGCGCCATGGTCAGGCGCACGCCGGAAATCTCGGTTACTTCTGTTTCGACAATCAACTCGTCATCAAACTTGGCGGGCGACAGGTAGTCCGCCTCGACTCGCCGTACGACCCAAACGATCCCGTCATCCCGCATGGCGTTCTGGTCATTGCCCAAACGGCGCACCCAGTCCGAGCGCGCCCGTTCGATGTAGCGCAGGTAGTTCGCGTGATAGACGACCCCGCCCATGTCGGTGTCTTCATAGTAAACGCGAACTGGAAAGATGTGCTTCATTGCGGAGGCTCCAATCGGGCAAACAGGCGTAACGCGTGCGAGGCATCCTGCGCCGCCCCCGGCAAGATCGGATCGTAAGCGGCTCGGATCAGGCCCGCAATATCCGGGCGCAGGATTGTCGCCTCACCCGCCACAGCCAGAGGCGATTGCTTTCGAAACGCCGTATCCGACCACAGCAGAATGGTCTGCACCACTTGACTAAGCGCCAGAGTCTCGGCCGGGACTTTGGACAGTTCTTTGTCCATGCGGAGAAATACAAAGGCCGCGCGGATCGCGCCATCTTCTTCGAACCGGAAGATCCGGTACTGATTGGCATCCGCCGCGACCAGACGCTCAACCAAAGGCGCCAGATCGGGGATAAGGCGATCCAGATCCGGAACCTCCAGCAGTTCCTGCCAGTCGCGGAAGAAAAAGACCATGCAATTGGCGCCCAGTTCAGGGTCCGTTTCGGCCATCTTGTGACCGGCCAGCGTCACCACCGCCTCGAACGCGCCTTTGACGGTTGCCAGCGTCTCATCCTCGACACCGAAAACGATCGGTACGATGGGGCGACCCCACCGCGCAAACAGGAACTCTCCGCTTTCGCGCGTAAACAGCGCCTCGATCTCGTCCGGTGTCACGCCCAGCCTTTCATTTTTTAAAATGCTCTCATTGAAGGCTTAAAATCTCTGGGTGCTGCCTTCAACCAAACAGATCGCTCTGACCCTTTGGTGCAGCCATGCCCAAATGCGTCCACGCCTTTTGTGCCAACATCCTTCCGCGTGGCGTGCGTTGGATCAGCCCCTGCTGCAACAGATATGGCTCGATCACCTCCTCAAGCGAGTCGCGACTTTCCGACAAGGCCGCCGACATCGTCTCAATCCCAACAGGACCACCGCCATAGTTCTCAGCGACCAGTTTCAGATACCGGCGATCGGCTCCGTCCAACCCAAGATGGTCCACGCCCAAACGTGTCAGCGCGCCATCGGCCAATTCGCGCGTAATCCGCCCGTCGCCCTCGACGATCGCGAAATCCACCACGCGCCGCAGCAGCCGCCCTGCGATCCGAGGCGTCCCACGCGACCTGCGCGCAATCTCACGCGCGCCGTCGTCGTCTGCTGGCGCGCCGAGTTTGCGCGCGTTGCGGGTGACAATCTCGTGCAACTCATCGACCGTGTAGAATTGCAACCGGGTCGGGATACCAAAACGGTCGCGCAGCGGCGTAGTCAGCAGACCCATCCGCGTAGTGGCTCCAACCAGCGTAAACGGCTGCAATTCAATCCGAACGGTTCGCGCTGCTGGACCTTCGCCAATCACCAAATCCAGCTCAAAATCTTCCATTGCAGGATAGAGAACTTCCTCAACCGCCGGGTTCAAGCGATGGATTTCGTCGATGAAAAGCACATCGCGCGCTTCCAGATTGGTCAGGATTGCCGCCAGGTCGCCCGCCTTGGCAAGAACCGGACCAGAGGTCATACGGAAATTCACGCCCAACTCGCGCGCCATGATTTGTGCCAGCGTGGTTTTCCCCAAACCCGGAGGACCATGGAACAGCGTATGATCCATCGCCTCGCCGCGCTGCTTGGCGGATTGGATGAAGATGCGCAGGTTTGCGCGCGCCTCGGCCTGACCGATGAACTCATCCAGCCCCTGCGGGCGTAGGGCGCGATCATTGTCCTCGGGCAGAGGGTCCGGCCGCAGCGTGGGATCGGCGTCTACCATTCAATCACCCTTTCGGAGCCAGCAGCTTAAGCGCCGCGCGGATCAACTCAGCCTCGCCCGCGTCGGGCAGATTGGCCGCCGCCTCCGCCACCGCCGAGGCCGCCTCGGATGGGCCATACCCCAAATTCGACAAGGCCGATAACGCCCCCGCAGAGGCCGCCGCCGACCCCGAGGCCGGTTTTGCGGTCCGCTTCGGCACTGGTTGCGGCTCGACGGTCTCAACAACTTCCAACGCTGGGCCGTCCATCGCCTCGGTCACGGTGCCGCCCATCGCCATAACGCCCGGAGCCTTGTCCTTCAGGTCCAGCACGATGCGCTGAGCGGTCTTCGGACCGACCCCCTTGGCAGCCTTCACCGCGCCCCAATCGCCCAGAGCAATCGCGCGGCTTACCCCATCCGGCCCCAACGCGCTGAGAATGGCCAGCGAGACCTTGGCCCCAACGCCCTGAACCGAACACAGCAGTCGATGCCATTCCTTCTCAATCAGTGAGAGGAATCCGTAAAGCTGCATCAGGTCCTCACGCACGACCATGTCGGTGTAGATCGAGACCGCCTCACCCACACCCGGCAACGCAGCCATGGTCCGGTCAGAGCAATAGACGATGTAGCCAACGCCTCGTACGTCGATCAGGACGTGGTCCGCCGCGCGATAGTCCAGACGCCCTGTCAGTTTACCGATCATGCCCTCACCTCTTTCACACGCGGCTGTTGTGTCTTGCCGTAATACGCATGACAGATCGCGATCGCCAATGCATCCGCCGCATCCGCGCCCTTGGGCAGACAGCCCGGCAGCTGCAGCTTGACCATGTGCAGGACCTGCTCTTTCTCGGCATGCCCAACGCCAACGACGGTTTTCTTGACCCGGTTCGGCGCATATTCCCCCACAGGCAGCCCGGCCTGTGCCAGCGTCAGCAAAGCAACACCTCGCGCCTGACCGAGTTTAAGCGTTCCGGCACCGTCCTTGTTCACGAAAGTCTGCTCAATCGCAGCTTGGTCGGGCCTGTATTCGGCGATGACCTCGACAATCTGATTGTGAAGAGACAGCAGCCGCTCGCCCAGATCATCCCCGTCAGATTTGCACAAACCGTTCGAAACGTGGCTCAACCGGCTGCCGTTTGATTCGATAACGCCCCATCCCAGGGTCCTAAGCCCCGGATCAATGCCCAGAATTCGCATGCTTCGCCTCAGCCCGCTCGGGTTTTGTGATCTTTTTTCAACGGATAGCACGAAGCGTGAACATTTTCCAAGCGAATTGACCCTAAGTCTGAAAACGACACCGCCATCCTGCGCGCGACACGAAGGACGGTTTGCGACTTCGAAAAGTCTGAAATCGACACTTTTATGAACCCGTTTTAATCATGTTTTTAAGGTGCTTACAGATTCAGCAAGCGTTGCAAAAACTGCATAGGACACATGCAAAAAATGCTATTGCGCGGGCAAATCTTCGACACTAGATGCCGCTCAGATCGCAAGATCAAATGTTCACACAAACCAGAAGGAAACAGGATATGGCTGCACTGGACTCGACCCGCATCGCCACCACTGGCTCATTCGGCCTCGTTGGCCGTATCGGCGCATTTTTCACATCGGTTGCACATGCCGCCGTCGATTGGAATGACGCCCGCGTAACACGCAACGTGCTGACCGGTCTGAGCGACCGCGAACTGGATGATATCGGCCTGTGCCGCGGCGACATCGACGTCATCGCCGAAGGCCGCCGGTAAGACGACCCACTCGCGATACGCCCCTTTCTCCTCCCTGTAGGGGCGCAAAGAAACACCGCGAGCCGAAAGGCCGCGGTGTTTTCTGTTTCAGCTTGTGCTTAGTAGAGAACTTTGTTGAGCTGAACCGAGAGGAACTGTGAAACCGGGTCGATCTGCATGATCCAGGCGCCTGCCTGTTCGACCTGTGTGCCCTCTTTCAGGCTGTCGATGCGGTATTGATATCCTGAGGGGCCGAGGCTGGACAAAAGAAACGCTTTAAACGCGAAAACTGCCAGCAGAGTAAACAGCAGAACTTTGGCCGGAACCGCAGAGCGGACCCTTTGCGGCTTCATCACTACCAAGCCATCTTTGCGCATCGTCGCGCGATAGCCTTTGCTAAGCTTCGAGTGCTTCTTGTTCAGACGCTGAACGCGCTGATCAAATTCCAGTTGTTT
Source organism: Ruegeria sp. AG1 (assembly GCF_056541705.1). NCBI lineage: Bacteria > Pseudomonadati > Pseudomonadota > Alphaproteobacteria > Rhodobacterales > Roseobacteraceae > Ruegeria > Ruegeria sp. AG1. The sequence goes on from NZ_JBQFYU010000005.1 coordinate 179,460, forward strand.
TCCCGCCATGGCAGCCTCCATAAAACCGCCCCCCATCAAAATGATTAAAAAAGGGTAAGCATAGATTGCGACAAAAACGTGGCGCGACTCTAGAAAACTCCTGTAAATAGCCCTGATTTAGCCCTGTTTACTTAAGATTAGCGTCGTCCATTCACCAATCTCACCTCGATGATGCAGATTGAAGCCATTGTGGGAATAAACATTCACCACATCATCGGACTGTTCGTTCAGGATTCCCGACAGGATTGCATAGCCCTCCGCCCGCAGATTCGCCGAGATTTCCGGCGACAGAGCGACCAGCGGACCCTTCAGGATGTTGGCGAAAATCAAATCATAGGGCGCGTGCGCGTTCAGGTCCGGGTGATCGAAGCCAGCGGCCTCGACACAGTGAACCTGACCGGACATGCCATTGGCCTTCAGGTTCGCTTCGGCCACATCGACGGCAACCTGATCAATGTCACTGGCGATGATGTCCCCTTCCCAAACACGCGCAGCTGCCATGGCCAGCACGGCAGTCCCACACCCGATATCGGCGACCTTGCTGGCCGAGAACCCTTCGTCCAGCAACTGATCAAGCGCCTTTAGACAGCCCAGAGTCGTTCCGTGGTGGCCGGTACCAAAGGCCATCGCGGCCTCGATCAACAGGGGGATCCGACCTTCGGGCAGCTTGTCGGCGTCGTGGCTGCCATAGACAAAGAAACGGCCCGCCTCGACCGGGGCCAGTTCACGGCGCACATGGGCAACCCAATCGGTTTCGGGCAGCTCGGACACCACAAAGGGCTTGGCCTCAAAGGCCGCGGCCAGTACGGCCAGCGCCGTCTCATCGGGGGCTTTGGTGAAATACCCGCCAACTTCCCACAGACCCGAGCCATCTTCGACCTCAAATACTCCAACGCCAGTGGGTTCGGGATCCAGACGCTCCATCGCTTCGCCAAGGCCTTCGGCGGGTTTCTTGCCGGTCAGCGTGGTAAGAGCGGTGAATGTGGGCATGGGGGCCTCCTGTCTGGGTCAGGACAGCGCCTAGGGCTTGGGCCCACCAAGGTCAAGCTCTTGCGCCTATTCGGCGGGTGCCGGCGCGTATTTGGTCAGGATGGTCTCATTTCCCGGCTCGGGATGGCGCGGGATCAACAGAGACAGGGCTAGCGAGATCATCGCCATCGCCGCCGCCAGCGCAAACACTGCGCCGGGTGAGGCCACCCAAAGCAACCCAAGCAGCGCGGGAAGGAACACCGCCGCGATATGGTTGATGGTAAACGCCACAGCGGCCGTCGGTGCGATATCGGCGGGATCGGCGATTTTCTGGAAGTAGGTTTTCAAGGCCAAAGCCAGCGCGAACAGCACATGGTCGATCACATAGAGGGTCGCCGCCAGAACCACGCCCCACCCAAACCAGTAGATGCCGCCATATGCTGCGAAAACAATGGCTAGTCCGGCATATTCGAAGATCAATGTCCGGCGCTCGCCAAATTTGGACACCGCTTTGCCCAGCATCGGAGCCGCGGCCATATTGATCACGAGGTTGATCAGATACAGGCTGGTCAGTTCGTGCACCTCGAATCCAAATTTCTCAACCATCATGAAGCCCGCGAACACCACAAAGATCTGACGGCGCGCGCCTGCCATGAATTGCAGCGCGTAATACAGCCAATAGCGTTTGCGCAGGATCAGCTTCTTGGTCTGAGGCGTCGGCGCGTCGAATTGCGGATAGGCCAACAGGCAGAACAGAGCCAACAGCGCCGTCGCACCGCCCGCCATCATGAAGACGAAGTTATAGGACAGGTCGAACCGGTCCCATGTCAGGACGATCAGCCCATAGACCACCGCCGTGGCCGCCGAGCCCATTGCCACAAGCCATCCCAGAATCTGCGGCGCGCGGTCCTTCGGCAGCCATTGCAACTGCAGCGACTGGTTGACCGTCTCGTAGTAGTGAAAGCCGATCGAGCTGAAGAGCGTTACGAACAACAGCCCGCCAAGGCTTGGGAACCACGCAGTCACCGCCGTCGCCACTCCCAACATCATCAGCGAGATCATGGCCAGCACCTGTTCCCGCACAAATATGATCACAGCGATCACACCTACGGCTAGAAAACCCGGTATTTCCCGCACGGTGTGCAACAAGCCGATATCCGCGCCATCGAAATTCGCCACTTCGATGACAAAGTTGTTCAAAAGCGCGCTCCATCCATTGAATGCAATGGGCATAGTCAGCGCCATCATGAACAGCAGCGTGATCGGGCGACGCCAGAACGGCAGGCTTTGCGCCTCGGAAAGTGGCATGGGTTTCAACATGCGACTCCCTCTACGCCGATTTTTGCGCTTTGGCGAGAGGAGAGATCCCAGCGCACATCCGCTCTGCGCCTGTGCAGAGGTCAGTAAAAGTTCTGCGGGTCGATATCGACGGTCAGGCGGATATCCCCTTTCAGGCGCAGAGGCGCGATCCAGCGGGCGATGGCGTCCTGAATGGGCGCGCCCTTGGGGGCCTTGACCAAAAGGCGCACGCGATGCCTGCCTCGGATCCGGGCAATCGGCGCAGGCGCTGGACCAAAGACCTGAGCGCCAATCTCGCGCAACGGCGCATCATTGCGCGCCATTGCATTGCCGATATCGAAGACCGGAGCGACCTCGGGACCAGACAGCACGATCCCCGCCATGCGCCCATAAGGCGGCACACCAGCGGCTTGGCGACCGGCAGCCTCGGCCTTCCAGAAGCCTTCCTCATCACCCGACAGAATGGCCCGGATGACCGGATGCTCGGGCTGAAACGTTTGCAACAGCGCCTGCCCCGGCTTGTTTGCGCGCCCCGCACGCCCCGCCACCTGTCGCATCAGTTGGAACGTCCGCTCAGCCGCGCGCAAATCCGCGCCATGCAGGCTGAGATCGGCATCAATGACGCCCACCAGCGTCAGCTTGGGAAAGTTATGCCCCTTGGCCACCAGCTGCGTGCCGATGACGATATCTGCATCCCCTTCGGCGATCTCTTCAATCTTGGCCTTCAACGCGCGGGCCGAGCCGAACAGGTCGGAACTGAGCATTGCGATCTTGGCCTCGGGGAACGTCGCCTCGGCCTCTTCCGCCAGCCGTTCGATCCCCGGCCCAACCGGGGCCAGTTTCCCTTCGACCCCGCAAGAGGGGCATGCCTCGGGCATCGGCTTGGTCTCGCCGCATTGATGGCACATCAAGCGCTTGAGGAATCGATGTTCCACCATCCGCGCGTCACAGTGATCGCAGGCGATCTGCTCTCCGCAGGCTCGGCACAAGGTCACCGGCGCATAGCCCCGGCGGTTGATGAACAGCATTGACTGTTCGCCCTTTTCGATCCGTTGCCATACTGCCTGCCGCAAGGACGGGGAAATCCACGTCCCTGTCTGCATCTGCTCGGCGCGCATATCGATCGGCTTCATCTCGGGCAGAACCGCCGCCCCGAAGCGCGAGGTCAGATCCAGCCGCTCATACTTGCCCGCCTCGGCATTGGCCCAGCTTTCCAACGAGGGCGTCGCGCTGGCCAGAATCACCCGCCCACCGCAAATGGCCGAGCGCAGAACGGCCATGTCCCGCGCGCTGTAGTGTACACCGTCTTCCTGTTTGTACGAGGTATCGTGTTCCTCATCGACCACAACCAAGCCCAAATCACGAAATGGCAGGAACAGGGCCGAGCGCGCGCCCACCACCAGTTGCGCATCACCCTGCCCGACCATCCGCCAGACCCGGCGGCGTTCGGTCATCGTGGCCCCTGAGTGCCACTCGGCCGGACGGGCACCAAACCGAGCCTCGACGCGGGTCAGGAATTCGGCCGTCAGCGCAATCTCGGGCAGAAGAACCAGCGCCTGGCGTCCCATGCGCATTGCTTCGGCGACGGCCTCCAGGTAGACCTCGGTCTTGCCCGAACCTGTCACGCCTTTCAGCAGCGTTGTGCCGTAGGTGCCCGTCCGCTGGCCCGCCTGGAGCCGCGCCACGGCCGCCGCCTGATCCTCGGTCAGGTCTTTGCCGGGCAACTCGGGATCGAGAAAGGGATAAGGCAAATCGCGCGGGCTGTCCTCTTCCCGAACAGCGCCCAGTTTGACCAAGCCTTTGACGACAGAGGTCGTTACCCCGGCCTGCTCGGCCAGTTCCTTCAAGGTGAAGGCCAGCCCGCCATATTCCTTCAACGCCTCAAGCACCCGGGTGCGGGCATCGGTCATCCGATCAGGCTCGACAGTCCCTAGCCGGTAGACCTTACGCATCGAGGGCGGATCTCCCAAGCCCGGCGCGCGGGTCGCAAGGCGCAGCATCGCAGGCATCGGTGTCAGCGTGTAATCCGCCACTTTCCCTAGAAACACCCGCATCTCTTCACGCATGGGCGCAACCTCAAGCACCCGGATCACGGACCGCGCCTTGGCCAGATCGAACCCGCCCTGCCCCGGCCCCCAGACCACGCCCAGTACTTTTCGTGGACCCAAAGGCACCTCGACAAACGCACCCAGAAAGCAGCCACCTTCGGGCGCTTTGTAGTCCAACGTCCGGTCCAGAGGTTGCGTGGTCAACACCGCAACCAGCTCTCCTTCGTCGAAAAATCCGTTAGCGCTCACAGCATATCCTATGCAGGGGGTTCCAGCAGGGGTCTCTTTGAGGTAAAGCCATCCGCGACCAAGGCCAACCCATCAAAGGACTGCCCGCATGAAATTCTTCGTAGACACCGCCGAGATCGACGCCATTGCCGAACTGAACGACCTGGGCATGGTGGACGGCGTCACCACCAACCCTTCGCTGATCCTGAAATCAGGCCGCGACATTCTGGAAGTCACCAAAGAGATCTGTGATCTGGTCGACGGCCCCGTATCCGCCGAAGTTGTCGCCACCGAGGCCGACGACATGATCGCCGAAGGCCGCAAGCTGGCCCAGATCGCGCCGAACATCACCGTGAAAGTCCCGCTGACATGGGCCGGTCTGAAAACCTGCAAAACCCTTAGCGACGAAGGCCAGATGGTCAACGTGACCCTGTGCTTCTCGGCCAATCAGGCGCTGTTGGCCGCCAAGGCAGGCGCGACCTTCATCTCGCCCTTCATCGGTCGCTTGGACGACATCAACCTCGACGGCATGGATCTGATCGCCGATATCCGTCAGATCTATGACAACTACGGGTTTGAGACCGAAATCCTCGCCGCCTCGATCCGTACCGTGAACCACGTGACCGACAGCGCGCGCATTGGTGCCGACGTGATCACCGCACCGCCCGCCGTCATTAAGAAACTGGCCGACCACCCGCTGACTGACAAAGGCCTAGAAACCTTCCTGGCCGACTGGGCCAAAACCGGTCAGAAAATCCTCTGACCCTTTGCACGACCGCGCGGTGCCGACAGGCACCGCGCCCGGCCCAACTGTGCGGAGCTGATCTCTGATCAGCGCCAAACAGGCGGGAGCGCTCCGGACACAGCGCAAAACGAAATCCACCCAGACGTGCATTTTTCCCAAGGTAATTCCGGTTGGCCGTGCTATAAGCCGCCAAAACAAAAAACGACCGGACGGGACATGAGCAGCAACCCAAAACTCGAGGACAACCTCCGAGCCGCGATTCTGGCCAAGCCTGATGCTTTGCTGGATGACAAAGATCTGATGCAGGCACTGGTGGACGCCAATGAACAGGCCCGAGGCGACAACGTCATCGACCTGCGCGGCATCGCCATGCAACGGCTCGAGGCCAGACTTGACCGCTTGGAAGACACGCACCGGTCCGTCATCGCCGCAGCCTACGAAAACCTGGCCGGGACCAATCAGGTCCACCGCGCCATTCTGCGTCTTCTGGAACCGGTAGAGTTCGAAGACTTCCTGCGCGTCCTCGGCCAGGATGTCGCCGAAATCCTGCGGGTCCAGCGCATCACACTAGTGCTTGAAACCACCGCCCTTATGGACGATCCCGCCATCGACAAGCTGGGCGGCACGCTGACCGTTGTCGAACCCGGCTTTGTCGAACAATACCTCACCTATGATCGCGGCGGTCCTGCGCGCGACGTCATCTTGCGCGAAATCGATAGGCCCAATCAAAGGGTATTTGGCACTCTTGCCGCTCAACTCAGATCCGAGGCCTGCCTGAAGCTAGATCTCGGATCCGGTCGCCTGCCCGGTCTGATAGTCATGGGAGCCTCGGACCCGAGGCATTTCACGCCGCAACTTGGCACCGATCTGTTATCGTTCTTTGCTGGCGTTTTCGAACGCTCGATGCGCCACTGGCTGTCGTGAGCCTGATTTCGCCAGCCTGCCGGGACGCGCTCCAACACTGGTTGGAGAGTCTGGGTGCGCTGGCGGGGCGGTCTCAAAATACCCAAACCGCCTATCGCGGGGATGTCTCCGATTTCCTGTCGTTCATGACCCTACACCACGGAGACCGTCAGGGCATCGCCGCGCTCGAACGCATCACCGTTTCGGACATGCGTGCCTGGATGGCCGATCAACGCCAAAGCGGCGTGGGCGCGCGATCGCTGGCCCGAAAACTCTCAGCCGTCAAAAGCTTCTACCGTTGGCTGGCCGAGCGTGAAGGGTTCGAACCGACTGCCGTCCTTTCAACCCGCGCGCCGAAATTCACCAAAAAGCTCCCCCGCCCTCTGGCCGAGGACGCAGCCCGCGCCATGATCGAAACGGTTGAGTTGCAATCCAGCAATGACTGGGTCTCAGCCCGTGATGTGGCCGTTGTCACGCTACTCTACGGCTGCGGATTGCGCATTTCTGAGGCGCTGTCTCTGACCGGTGCAGATGCCCCCCTGCCGGCAACCCTGCGCATAACAGGCAAAGGCGACAAAGAGAGGATCGTCCCTGTCCTTCCTGCCGCGCGCGAAGCGGTGGACCACTATCTCCAACTCTGCCCGCACCCGAAATCGGACAACCTTGCCCTGTTTCGCGGTGTCCGGGGCGGAACGCTCAATCCGCGCGCGATCCAAGAGGTTATGTCGAAGGCCCGGATGCAACTCGGCCTGCCCGCAACCGCGACGCCCCATGCCATGCGGCACAGTTTTGCCACGCATCTGCTCTCAGCCGGTGGGGACTTGCGCGCTATTCAAGAGCTCCTGGGCCACGCCTCGCTCTCCACTACCCAGACCTATACGGCCGTCGATACCGCCCGCCTGATGGAGGTCTACAACCGCGCCCACCCAAAGGCCTGAGCTTCAAAAGCATACCGTCGTCAGTGTCCTTGCAACCAAACTGTCTTTTTGCTTTGCATCTGCTCCTCACATCCTTCATGACACGGGCATGACACTTAGATTCAAAGCGCTTGCCGTTCATCTTTTCACCGCAACCGGAGCCGTTTTCGCAATGCTCGCCATGCTGGCGGCCGTGGATGAAAAATGGAGCCTGATGTATCTGTGGCTTGTGGTGTCCTTCATCGTCGACGGCATCGACGGCCCCTTGGCCCGCCACTATCACGTCAAGAAAAACGCACCCGAGTTTGATGGTGTCCTATTGGATCTCATCATCGATTACCTGACCTATGTGTTCATACCGGCTTATGCGCTGTTCAAATCCGGCTTGATGGATGGCTGGACCGGATGGTTTGCGATTATCGTCATAACATTCGCCAGCGCCATGTACTTTGCCGACACGCGGATGAAGACCAAGGACAACTCGTTCTCTGGCTTCCCTGGATGCTGGAACATGTTTGTCATCGTGATCTTCGCGCTCGAGCCGAACTTCTGGGTCAGCCTCGTTCTGGTAACCCTTTTGGCCATCGCCATGTTCCTGCCGCTGAAATTCGTCCACCCCGTCCGCACCGAGCGTTGGCGCAGCGTGACCCTGCCCATGGCACTGGCCTGGACCTTCTTTGCCGGTTGGGCGGCCTGGGTTGATTTCCACCCGGAAAGCTGGGCGCATTGGGGGCTGGTTGTGACCAGCCTGTACCTGGTCTTCGCAGGCATTGCGCAGCAGGTCATTCCGCAACGCAAAAGCGCGGATTACAAAACGTCCTGAACCTCAAACTCGGTCCCGTTATGGGTGAAGACGTCGCCAGCCTGCAGGCCAATCATGGCCAGATAAATCGGGCTCTGGGTTGAGATACCCATATAGGTCTTGCCGTCCACATCAAACCGAGTGGTTGAGACGCAAACAACAAAACGGCGATTGTTGAACTTGATGACCGCGCCGGGCTGAACCGTATCAGTGATACCGAAATTGGTGTTTCCGATCACGTCGATCTTGGCATGATGCGCATGTACCGGCGCGTCGAACGCCGCTGCAAGGTCCGCATTCTCGCGCGAGGCTGCGATATCATCCTTGTCATGCCCCTCTCGATCATCCAGTTGGGCATCTTTCAGAAAGGCGTCGTAATGCGCCTGGGCCGTAGCCAGTTCCTGCGCCTCCAGAGACATCAGTCGGTCTATGATGGCTTTCTTTTCTGCGGCGCGTTCTGCTTGGTCGGTCATTCAATGGGATCCTTCGAACTCTCCTTTTGAAACAAGGTGAGGCTCGAGACGTTGGAATGCAACAGGTTTTCACCGATCAGATCAACAGACCCGCCGCCTTTTCGTGCAGCAACAGGGCCACTTTGGTCTCAACCCCGCCATCGCCTGAGAACCCGCCCAACCCATTGGCCGCCAGAACACGATGGCACGGAATGATGACAGGGATCGGGTTCGCCCCACAGGCCTGCCCCACCGGCTGAGGCGGCTGCCCCAGCTCCCTGGCGATATCCCCATAGGTGCGAGTTTCGCCAAGCGGAATCGCGTACATCAAATCACAGACCTGCCGCTGAAACGCAGACCCCACGACGTGGTAAGGCAGATCAAACCGCTCAAGCCGCCCGTCATCATATGCCTTCAACTGTGCCGCCGCTTCACGCAACAAAGGTGTCTCGGGCCCGTCGCTCACGCCGCCCCAGACAAGACGCGTAATCGCCCCGTCCTGTTCCTCAACCCCAAGACACCCAAATTGGGTCCGTACTGCAATCATCGGCATGAGCGAAGGCTGCCAGCCTTTGCAGGCAAAGCGCAACCCATAACGCGCCGCGCCCGCCTCTTCTTCTGTTTATTAAATACCTCGGAGCGCGAGGCAGAGCCTCGCAAAAGACTCCGTCCACCGCACTCAACAGGTACTTCAGCTCAGTGCTTCATCGCAGCGCCCACAGACGCCCGCATGACTATGCCGTCCCACGTCGGGCAGAATCTTCCAGCACCGCTGGCATTTGTCGCCTTCCGCCTTTTCGAATACCACACCAACGCCTTCAATCTCGGGCACGCGGAAGGCTTCGGCCGGGGCCGGATCCTTGGAGACCGTCAAGCCCGAGGTGATGCAAAGATCATCCACATCAAAACTCGCCAACAGCGCAACAGTGTCCTGATCTTCGACATGCACAATCGGAGCAGCCTCCAGGCTGGATCCGATCACCTTATCCTGACGCTGAACCTCTAGCGCTGCCGTCACAGCGCGACGCACGCGGCGGACCTTGGAAACGGCCTCTTCAAGCTCGGCATCACGCCAATCTACGGGGGTCTCCGGGAAATCCACCAGATGGACCGAGCTGTCGTCGCCGGGGAACCGCTCCAACCAGACCTCTTCCATGGTGAAGACCAGAACCGGTGCCAGCCATGTGGTCAGGCGATGGAACAGGATATCCAGCACGGTACGGGCCGCGCGGCGACGCAGGCTGTCGCCGTCGCAATAGAGCGCGTCCTTGCGGACGTCGAAGTAGAAGGACGACAAATCAACCGTAGCAAAGGTGAAGACCGCGCTGAACACGCCCTGGAAATCGAACTCCGCATAGCCTTTTCGGACCTGCTCATCCAGATCGGCCAAACGGCTGAGGACCCAGCGTTCCAGACGCGGCATATCCTCGGGCGAGACACGGTCGGCCTCGGTGAAGTCGGCCAATGATCCCAGCATGAACCGCATCGTGTTGCGCAGACGGCGATAGCTGTCGGCGGTGCCTTTCAGGATTTCCGGCCCGATCCGCTGGTCGGCGGTATAGTCGGTCTGAGCCACCCACAGACGCAGGATATCGGCGCCATATTGCTTGACGACCTCCTCCGGCACGATGGTGTTGCCCAGAGACTTGGACATCTTGTTGCCCTTGGCATCCAGCGTGAAACCATGGGTCACCACGTTGCGGTAGGGCGCACGGCCTTTGGTGCCGCAGGCCTGCAGCATCGACGAATGGAACCAACCGCGGTGCTGGTCGGTGCCTTCCATGTAGACATCGGCGATGCCATCTTCGGTGCCGTCCTCACGGTCGCGCAGAACGAAGGCATGGGTGGACCCAGAGTCGAACCACACGTCCAACACGTCGAAGACCTGATCGTAGTCATCCGGATTGGCGATGCCGTCGAGGATCTTCTCTTTGAACCCGTCGGTGTACCAGATATCCGCGCCGTCTTTCTCGAACGCCGCCTTGATGCGCGCGTTCAGATCGGCATTGCGCAGCAGGTAATCTGCGTCGGTTGGCAAAGCACCCTTCTTGGTAAAGCAGGTCAGCGGCACACCCCAGGCGCGCTGACGCGACAGAACCCAATCCGGGCGCGCCTCGATCATCGAATACAGACGGTTACGGCCGGTCTGCGGCGTCCATTTCACCAGCTCGTCGATCGACCGCAGGGCACGTTCTCGGATGGTATCACCCATCTCGCCCATGCCATCGTCCAGCTTGCGGTCGACCGAGGCAAACCACTGCGGCGTGTTGCGATAGATGATCGGCGCTTTCGAGCGCCACGAATGCGGATAGCTGTGCTTGATCTTGCCGCGCGCCAGCAGCCCTCCGACCTCGACCAGCTTGTCGATGACCGCTTTGTTCGCGTCACCCTCACCGCCCTTGCGCGACAGAATGTATTTGCCGCCAAAGAACGGCAGATCAGCGCGGAACGAGCCGTCGTCCATCACGTTATAAGTGATGACCTGCTCGAGCATGCCCAGATCGCGGTAGAGCTCAAATTCCTCCATACCGTGCGACGGTGCACAGTGGACGAAACCGGTCCCTTCGGTATCGGTCACGAACTCAGCGGCGCGGAAGTCGCGGATGTCATCCCATTCGCCATTGCCGCCTTCGGCCCCGGCCAGCGGGTGGGTCAGTTGCACACCTGCCAGCTCATCACTGGTCACATCGCGGACACGGGTCCACTGGTCGTCGTTCAGACGCGCGCGGCCCAGCACATCGGCGGCCAGATTGTCGGCCAGCAGGAACTTGTTACCCACACTGGCCCAGCATTCCTCGGGCGCGCCGGTGACTTCGTAGAGGCCGTACGAGATGTCTTTGCCATAGACGACCGCCTTGTTAGACGGCATGGTCCAAGGGGTCGTGGTCCAGATCACAACAAATGCGTCATTCAAATCACCGGCATTCACGACCTTGAACTTCACCCAGATGGTGAAGCTTTCCTTGTCGTGATACTCAACCTCGGCCTCGGCCAGAGCGGTCTTTTCGATGGGCGACCACATAACCGGCTTCGAACCCTGATAGAGCGTGCCGTTCATCAGGAACTTCATAAACTCGTCGGCGATCACCGCCTCGGCATGGTAGTCCATCGTGATGTAGGGATCGGGCCAGTTGCCAGTGATGCCCAGGCGCTTGAACTCTTCGCGCTGGATGTCGATCCAGCCTTCTGCGAACTTGCGGCACTCCTGACGGAAGTCGACGATGTTCACCTCGTCCTTGTTCTTGCCCTTCTTGCGGTACTGTTCCTCGATCTTCCATTCGATGGGCAGACCGTGACAGTCCCAACCGGGCACATAGCGCGCGTCGAAACCCATCATCTGATGCGATCGCACGATCATGTCCTTGATCGTCTTGTTCAGCGCGTGGCCGATATGGAGGTGACCGTTCGCGTAGGGTGGGCCGTCATGCAGGGTGAAAGGCTTACGGCCTTCTTTCTCGCGCAGGCGGTCGTAGACGCCGATCTTTTCCCAACGCTCCAGCCATGCGGGTTCGCGCTTGGGCAATCCAGCGCGCATGGGGAATTCGGTCTTGGGTAGGTTCAGCGTGTCTTTGTAGTCGGGTGTCTGGATCGTGTCGGCGCACATTGGGGGCGTCCTTTGGATGATCTGGTCGTACTAGGATCGAAGCGGTCGGTGCGAAGTCTCAAACACCTTTGCCCGGCGTCTCAAAGGGTCAGAGCGCCGGGGATATAATTCGAATAATGATGGCCATCTGGTCATGCATGGGGGCGCTTATAAGCCGCCCATGCCCGATGGTCCAGAGGCTCCGCCCTATGCGACGAATGGCGCTACATCATCGGGCTAAGGGTGAAACAACGACCCCACGAAATAGGCAATCATGGCCGCTGCACCGCCGATGGCAAACGTCTCCAGCCCCGAGCGCCACCACGGAGTCAGCGACCACCGGCTTTTCAGCGCTCCGATGGCAAAAAACACCCCCATGGTCATGCAGACAGAGAGAGTGAAAGCGTTGTCCAGAGCCAGCAGAAACGGCAGCAGAGGAACCATCCCGGCCACCAGAAAGGCCAGAAACGTGGCCATCGCAGCCTTCACCGGATGCGGATCGACGCTGCCAAGCCCGTATTCGCCCTCGATCATCAGGTTGATCCAGTTTTCGCGGTCCGCGGTGATAGCCTCTGTCGCATCCTCCAACACCTGTCCGGACAAACCCTTCTGCGCAAGGATCTCGCGCACCTCATCGCGCTCGCCATCCGGGTAGAGCGCGATGTGACGCTTTTCGATTGCTCGAATGCGTTTGATATTGTCCAGTTCGGCCTTGGTGCCCGAATAGTTGCCAACGGCCATCGAAAACCCGTCGGCCAGCACATTGGCCAAGCCCAGAGCAACAATTACGAACGAGGACAACCCGGCGCCTACAACGCCTGCGACAATCGCGAATGTGGTGACCGAGCCATCGATGCCGCCGTAGACGATGTCACGCAAAACGCCCCGCCCGGGCGGGTCACTTATTCTCTGTTCGATTTCCTGCTGGCTGTGACCGTGATCTGTCATGGCTCGCTTTCTGTCACATTCACTGTGACGAATTGCATGCCATCCCGCCTTGCGTCAGATCAAGTCTTACTGAACAGCCCCTGCAACGCCCTTTTGATCATTGTGCGGACCGACGGTTTGTGACGATCTGAGAAGGGCAAGGGTCGACACACTTCCATCGCGGCCACCCCGACGCGGGCGCTAAGGGCACCGTTCACCAACCCTTCGCCAAAGCGTCGCGACAGTTTACTGAGGACCGATCCACCCAGAACAGGCTCCAGCAGATCGTCGCCGACGGCCACCGCACCGGTCGCCACGAGATGCACGAAAACGGCGCGCGTCAGGCGCCAGCTTCCCAGAAACCCGGCCCGCCCACCATAAATCTCGGCCACCCGCCGGATCATTCGCAACGAGGCCGCAAGGGCCGTGACCACATCCGCAAGGGCCAGGGGCACCAAGGCCGTGACCGTAGCCACCTGCCGGGCTGCTGCCTCAACCTCACGGCTTGCGGCGGCGTCCAACGGGGCCAGCAGTTCATCCTCGGCCAAAGCCAACAGGCCAGAGGCGTCGAATTGTTCTGACATACGTTCGGACAGCCGATCACGGCCCCATTTGGTCTCATCCCGGCCTTTGTAGAAGGCAATCAGGCGGGTCGTGACCGCGCGCGCCTTGGTCAGATCAGCATCCGCCAAGGCCTCATCCGCTGCGCGGCGCAATCCGTCAACGCGGGACAGGCGGCCAATTGCAGCCAGTTCCCGGACGGCGATGATCAGCGCAACAAGGACCAAAGCTGCGATCAAACCGGTGACAACCCAGCCCAGAATGGGCGCGCGTGCGATCAGCGAGGTCGCGAAATCCCATGCGGCGACCGAAATCGCAGCCCCGACTACCGCCAGCGCCAACCCCCAGAACCAACGCGCCAAGGCTGAGGGTTTGCGGGCGGCAAATCGCGCCGCGCTTTGCATAGCCTGCCCTTGAGGTACCGCCAGATCAGGCACCGGAGGGGCCTTGGCCACGTCGGCGGCGGGTTCGTCTGTTTCGAGGTCGATCAGGACCGGGCCTTTAGCCATTCTCTGCCCCTTCACTACGCCAGACATATTTGATGTCAGGCAGGTTTTCATCGTTGTCCGCCCCGTCGCTTCGGGCGACCTCGGCAAAGCCGTTGCGTTCATAGAACCTGCAAGCGCCGGTGTTGGCCTGAAATGCAAACAGCGTCAGCCGCGAGTGCTGCGCCTTCGCATGATCGAGCAACCGCTTGCCGATCCCCTGCCCGCGCGCAGCAGGCGTCAAGTACAGGGAATGCACATCCGTTCCGTTCAGGGCCAAAAATCCAACCACTGTGTCCGAGACCTCGGCAACAGTAACCCAGCTTTGATCAATCATACGGCCGCAAAATGCGATGGTCTCAGCGCAACTGTGGAGGTCGGGAATCCAGTCATTCTCACGCGAAAACCCGTGCAAGATTTCCCCGGTTGCACCGGCATCGGTGCTGCGGGCGGGGCGGAGGGTAACCGTCACAGCCGGTCTCCGATCAGGAACTGCGCGGCGCGGTCCAACCGGATATGCGGCGGGCCGTCGCCCGGGCGTAGCGTCAACTGGGCCGGGGCGAAAGCCATGAAACCATAATCATCGCCAAGCCACGCCTCGGCCCCGTTTCGGGCCGGGCCGAGCAGATGGGATGGATCATTCGGCAGCTCTCCGGGGTAGAAGGCAGCTTGTTTGCCACTGTTAAATAGTGTTCCCCGAACGCAGGGCAATTCCGTTCCGTTGTGGTTGCGCATTTCTTCGGTCGTGGCGCGCAGCGAGGCCAGCGACAGGGCTGCCGTTTCAGCACCAGCGAAGCTCGCCCGATCCCGTGCTTCACGGGTCAGGGCCTCCATGATCGCGGTCAGGCGCGGGTGTTGCGTGTGGTGCAGATGGTCGGCTTTGGTGGCTGCAAACAGAATGCGTTCAACCCGTTTGCCCAGCAACAACTGGCTGAGCCACGCGTTGCGCCCCGGACGGAAGGCCGAGAGGATATCGCCCATGGCGCGGCGCATATCCTCGACCGCTTGCGGGCCTTTGTGGATTGCGCCCAACGCATCGACCAGCACAACCTGACGGTCGATGCGTGAGAAATGATCGCGGAAGAAGGGCTTCACCACTTGAGATTTATAAGCCTCATAGCGCCGCTCCATCTCGCGCTGCAGGGTGCGACGGCGCGAGGGTTCGGACACAGGCAAAGGCGCAAAAGTCAGAACCGGAGAGCCTGCCAGATCGCCCGGCAACAAAAAACGACCCGGCGTGCAGTCGTAGAAACCAGCGTCCCGCGCGGTGTTCAGATAGGTCGTGAACGCAGCGGCCAGAGCCTGCGCGGTCGGCTCGTCATGCGTTGCCGTCAGATCGGTGCCACGAGCCTGCGCCAGAAACTCGGCCGCTTCGGGGCGGTTTTCGATGCGCGACAGCGTCTCCTGCGACCAGTCGGCGTAGGATTTGTCCAGCAACGCGAGGTCCAGAAGCCACTCGCCGGGATAGTCCACGATGTCCAGATGTACGGTGCGCGGTCCCTGAAGCCCTGCCAGCAACCCGGCCGGTCGGGCTTTGAAGGACAGGCGCAACTCGGACACCGCGCGGGTGCTTTCGGGCCAGTGCGGCTGTGGGCCAGTCAGGTCGGAGAGATGGGATTCGTAGTCGAACCGCGGGACCGTGTCGTCTGGCTGCGGTTGCAGGTAGGCCGCGTTGATGCGCCCCTCTTGCTGCGCAACCAGGCCGCTCATGCGGCCCCGGTCCAGCAGGTTTGCCACCAGCGACGTGATGAAAACCGTCTTGCCGGAGCGCGCCAGACCGGTGACGCCCAGACGGATGACCGGCTCGAAAAACGTCTCGGACACGCTGTCGCCGATGGATTCGACGCTGCGCACAAGACTGTCTGCCAGGGATGAGATGACCAAATTGTCGCCCCGCAATAATCGTTTCGCCCAAGATAGGTAGCCGCTGCCGGACATGCCAGCGCTTTCGCCCCCTTGCCCGTTTGCGCGTCGCGCGCTACCAGCGGCCCATGCCCAGATATGCTTTGAAAGTCGAATACCAAGGGGAGCCGTTTGCCGGATGGCAACGCCAGAAAGAGCTGCCCTCGGTGCAAAGGGCCATTGAGCACGCCCTGTCCCGCATCCAGCCGGGTGATCACACCATTGCTGCCGCCGGGCGCACCGATGCGGGTGTGCATGCGCTGGGGCAAGTGGCGCATTGCGATCTGGTCAAGGAGTGGGATCCGTTCCGTCTGTCCGAGGCGTTGAACTATCACCTTAAGCCGCAGCCGGTGGCGATTGTTCAGGCTGCGCGGGTCGCTGATGACTGGCACGCGCGCTTTACGGCGGTTGAACGTCAATACCTGTTCCGCATCCTGATGCGCCGCGCGCCTGCGACCCATGACAAAGGGCAGGTTTGGCAGATCAATCATCAGCTGGATGTCGAGGCCATGCAGGCGGGTGCGGATATGTTGATCGGGCGGCATGATTTCACCACTTTCCGATCCTCGATCTGTCAGGCGGCCAGCCCGGTGAAAACTCTGGATGAGTTGCGGGTGGAGCAGGTGCAGGGTTTCTCCGGCCCCGAGGTGCATTTTCACGTTCGGGCGCGGTCATTCCTGCACAATCAGGTGCGCAGCTTTGTGGGAACGCTTGAACGTGTTGGCGCGGGGTCGTGGTCACCCGAGGATGTGCGCGACGCGCTAGAGGCCGAAGATCGCGCCGCCTGCGGGCCGGTTTGCCCGCCGCAAGGGCTGTATCTGGCACGGGTCAGTTACCCTGATCCGGTTTTCTAGATCGCTTTAAATCGCGCGCAACAACAGGCCGCTGGCAATCACGACAATCACTAGCCCTGCCACCAGTTCGATGGTCGGGGCCAGTATCGACGCAAATCGCGTGGCCGAGGCAGAGGCAAGCAACCCGCCGCGCAGGCCAAAGGACGTCCAGCCGACCAGCGTTGTGACAGTCGCGGTGCCCAGCGCCATCGCGAAAGCTCCGGCAACTCCGACCATGGCGATTCCCATCTGCCAGGTCAGGATCAGCACGAACAAGGCCCCGGTACAGGGGCGCGCGGCGATACCCGCGATCAGCACGAGCGCCTCACGCAGTGACCCGACGTTGGCGACCTCTTCCGCGCTGGGACCGTGGCGATGGCCGCAATCCGAGCAGACCTCATCGTGGTGATGATGGTGGTGGTCGCGTTCCTCATGGTGGTGGTCGTGGTGATGCTCATGCTCGTGAGAATGCCCCTGCGCGGCATCGCTGCGAGACCGTCGCGCGAAACTGCGCATCCCGCGATAGACCAACCACAAACCAATGGCCGCGATGGCCGCATAGCTGATTGGCGCCATAACCTGCTCGGTCGTGCCTACCAGTGTCTCGCGCGAGAGCTGGAATATCAGAACCCCGGCATAGACCAGAACAACCGCCGTTACGGCCTGCCCGAAGCTCGACAGCACGCTGATCGCCGACAAGCGCCAGAAGGCAACCTGACGGCCCAGACCGTAGCCTCCGATCAGGACCTTGCCGTGGCCAGGACCGATGGCGTGAAAGAACCCGTAGGCGAAACAAACTGTCAGCAAAGTTGCCACCGCCTGAGGTTGTTCGGCTCGGGCCGCCCGAAGGGCACGCGCGATCTGGTTCTGAAATTCTCGCTGTTCGCCAGCCGCCCAGGCAGCAAGGCTGTCAAACCCGCCGCTGCCCCAGAACCACAAAAGCAGGCCACATGCGAGAGCGACGGGAACAATCAGGTATTTGGACATGAAATCAAAATCTCGGTCGCAAAGCTTTCGCCGACAAGCGGGATATCGTTTTCCTCAAGGTCGTATTCTGCATCCAGGGTCAGCAGAAAGGCCTGCATCTGCGCCAATTGGCCGTCGATATCCGGATCAATCCGTTCGAGCAGACAAGTCGCCGGGCCGGACACAGTGACAGGGCGGGTGACGTCATAGGCGGTGTAATAGGTTTCATCGAAGGCTTTTGCCGAAATCGCCTCGGCCGGAACAGATCCGCCTTCGACGGCGCGCAGATGAGTGGTGACGATGCGGCCATCCTCGGTCGTGGCATACGGCTCCAACGGGCCAGACAAGGCAACCGGGGCACCGGCGGCGGTCACAACCAGATCACCGTTATAGCCTTCCATCCATTGCGCATCAAAACCGGTCAGGAACTGCTGCTCACTATCGGTCAGCGCGCCGTCGCCATCCTGATCCAACCTCATGTCCTCCAGTTGCAGCAGCGAGAACAGCTCGTCATAGGCCCAGGTCACGCGGACATGGGTTAGTTGTCCGGCCTCGTCCACGATGAACTCCAACCCCGTGTCAATGAAGACATGCGGGTGGGCCAAGGCCGGGATCGGCAGGCAGCAGGTCAGGAATGGGAACAACCATCGCATAAGGGCAAGATAGGCGTCGAAGTACGCATCGGCAATGCGATTTCCGGTCTCGATGCAGAAACTGGCCGACCGATCACTTGGGCGGGAACAGAACAATCGTTTGTAAGGCCGTCCCAACGGGTCCCTGCCTGTCATACAACACCGACTGAGACATCCCAATCCCTGAGGACTGCCAATGCGAAACTGATTGAGAGGCCATCCAATCCGAGGTGGGCTCCCGGTGGATGTTGATGGTCAGATCAGTGTTCATGAAGCCCATCTCAGCCGTTGGGGCATTCCATGAGATGCCATTGCCGCAATCCCCCAAGGCACAGAGCGATTGGATCGGAGACTGCACCTCACCCTCCAACAGGTTCGGGGTCCGCATCCACACGGTTTTCGGCCCCACTCCCTGCTTGTACCCCGCCCCGTATCTGATATCGCTAAAATGTGCGAAACCGGGCAGGTCATGGCGCACCTCTCCGATCGGGAAAGGGCCTTCGGCCGCATCTTCGAACCGCAATGGCCGCGTTTCGACATTGGGCACATCGCCCAAGTCCCGGCGCACCACATGCATCGTGGTTGCGGTTGCGCACAGAGTGTCGTCCAGATCATGCACCGTCACTCGTGTGGTCCCGAGCGTTCTGGTATGGCGCGTGGTTTCGGCCGCAACGCGCAGCCCGGCCAAGGGCAAAGGGCGCAGCAGATCGACGGTCAAGCGGGTCAGCATCTTCTCGGGCCCGACCTCGGTTTCAGCGGCACGCACGATCAGGCCGGCCACCGGCCCTGCGTGACAATGCTCCGCCGACCAAGGACCGCGCGCCGGGTCGTTGCCAACAAAAGCCCCGTCCTCTCGCTGATGAAAATAGGAGAGATCTTCGAAATCATAGGTAGCCATCCGGGGCGTCAGACCTTTTCCTGAGTGTATTTCCTAAGCTCCGCACGCGCGACCTGACGGCGATGTACCGCGTCCGGCCCATCGGCAAGGCGCAATGTCCGGACATGGGTCCAGGCATTGGCCAGCGGGGTATCCTGACTGATCCCCTGCGCCCCGAACATCTGCACCGCCTCGTCAATCACTTTCAAAGCGACCTGAGGCGCAATCACCTTGATCTGGCTGATCCACGGCGCCGCCGCCCGCGCGTCACCCTGATCCATATACCACGCTGCCTTAAGGCACAGCAGACGGGCCATTTCGATATCCATCCGGCATTCCGCGATGATGTCGTAGTTAGCCCCAAGCTGCGCCAGCTTCTTGCCGAACGCCTCGCGCTGCAGCGACCGTTTGCACATCTGCTCAAGTGCGCTTTCGGCCTGCCCGATGGCGCGCATGCAGTGGTGAATGCGGCCCGGTCCCAACCGGCCTTGCGCGATTTCGAACCCACGACCTTCACCCAGCAAGATGTTTTCCGCGGGGATGCGGACGTTGGTGAACCGGATGTGCATATGTCCGTGGGGTGCATCGTCGTGGCCATAGACCTCCATGGGCCGCAGGATCTCGATCCCCGGCGCGTCAGCCGGCACCACGATCATGGACTGGCGCTGATGCTTCGGCTGATCTTCGCCCCCTGTTTTGACCATCACGATGTAAACCTTGCAGCGCGGATCACCTGCACCCGAGGACCACCATTTCTCACCATTGAGAACATAGTCATCCCCGTCCCGCACACAGGACATCGACACATTTGTCGCGTCAGATGAGGCCACGTCCGGCTCGGTCATCAAATAGGCCGAGCGGATCTGACCTTCGAGCAGAGGCTTCAGCCATTGCTCTTTCATCTTCTCGGTGCCGTAACGCTCGAACACCTCCATGTTTCCGGTGTCGGGGGCCGAGCAGTTAAATACCTCGGCCCCAAGGGGTGTCTTGCCCATCTCTTCGGCGAAATAAGCGTATTCGACCGTTGTCAGACCAAAGCCCTTTTCGCTGTCGGTCAGCCAAAAATTCCAAAGCCCGGCGGCCTTGGCCTTGGCTTTCAACCCCTCAAGGATTTCCGCCTGACGGTCTGTATATTGCCAACGGTCGCCCTTGCCGATTTCGGCCTGATATTCCTCTTCCAGCGGCATGATCTCATCGCGGATCATATCTGCGACACGCTGCAAAAGGGCGCGGTTTTCCTCGCGCAGACCGAATGACATGTTCATGAACGCTCCTCCGTTGCCCATCGGTTCGGGCTTTACCTTCGCCTGAAGAATGGCTTAGCTGCCCGGACCCTGTCCAGTTCCGTGACGGAACGTCACCTCCATCTATTTCCAATACATGAGGCACCCATGGCACTTTTGATCGAAACCGGCCTGTCCAACTGGATAAGCGATGCGGATTTGGCCAAAGAGGTCCTGCACCAGTCGCCCGAAGCTGATGTCCGCACCCCAGACACGATCGGGAATCCAGCTGAAATCACCATGGTGGCGGTCAGCACGCTGCAGGATGCGCATATTGAGCGCCTGCCCAACCTCAAACTGGTGCAGAAACTGGGCGCTGGCGTGGAAACCATCGTAGGCAACGCCAAATTGCCCGATCATATCCGCGTCGCACGCCTGAGGCCGGACGCTCCGGCACAAGAAATCGCCGAGTGGTTTCTGGCCCATATCCTGCGCGCCCAACGCCATTTAGGAGACTACGAAGCCGCCCAGCGCCGGTCTGAATGGTCCCCCAAAGCGCCGCGCATCACGTCAGAGACAAAGGTCGGTGTACTGGGGCTTGGTACGATCGGCACGCGCACGGCCCTCATGCTGAAAGGCCTTGGCTTCCAGGTCATGGGATGGAGCCGGTCACCCAAGCAAATTGACGGCGTGACCTGCTTGCACGGTCAGGATGCCCTGCCTGAACTGCTTGGTCTGTGCGACTACGTATGCGCCATCTTACCCTCGACCCCGCAAACCGTTGGACTGTTTGGTGCCGACATATTGGCGGCGATGAAGCCCGGCAGCCATCTGCTGAACGCAGGGCGCGGCGATCTGATTGACGAGACCGCATTGATCGCTGCATTGGACGCAGGCACACCCGGCCATGCCGTTCTGGATGTTACTTCTCAGGAGCCTTTACCGCAGGACAGTCCTCTTTGGCAGCATCCCGGCGTGACGATCACGCCCCATGTCTCGGGCTGGCATCTGGGGGATGCACTTGCAGACGTGGCCAGGAATTTCGAACGGCTGACCTCGGGCAAGCCGCTGCTGCACGAGATCGACCGAGGCAGGGGCTATTGAAGCGAATCAGGGCGTCAGCAACCAGTTCCCACTGGCGTCCTTGCACCTGCGCGTTCGAATCTGCCGGTTCTGCTCATCTCCGCCGGGTTCAACGGAATGCTGCAACGAGACACAGTTCCCCTGTACCGCAGCGATACGCACGGTGCCTTTCGAACCAGTTGCATCATTGGTCCATGCGCGTTCTTGTCCAACGGACGGAGCACCGCTGGTCAACAACGCGGTCGAGGCCGCGCTCAGCACTTCGAAATCCTGCGGGCTGAGGCCCATTTCCGCAATAATTCGTGACAGAGGTTTGGCCTGAACCGCCCCAACCGTCAGAACTACAGCTGCCAAAACCAAAGAAATCCGGGCTTTCATATGTGCCTCACATGACTGAAATCAATTTGTCCTCAAGGATATACCCCAGCGCGGGCCGGGCCAAGCCCCGAGCGGTTGCACCTTCAGAAAATCCAAATTGAGCGCCTGAAACGCGCAAAGGTTCTGCGAATTTGACCCAAAAGGGTTCACAGCAGCGCCTAAATCTGGTGAAATCAGGGAAATTCTCATTTGAAAGTAGGAGTTTGCACTATGACCCTGCGCCTGCCCCTTCTGGCCCTGGCCGCGGTTGCCACTTTGACCGTCGCGCCAAGCGCCCCTGCCATCGCCAAGGAAGAGACCAAGTCCGTCGTGGTTCTCAGCCGCACTTGGGCGGTCACCCAAGTCGCCGAAGAACCAGTGATCTATCGCGCCACGCGGGACAACAACAACCTCAACCCGTTCGGCCCGCCACCGCGCCTGCGGACCCTGCAGGCCATTGCTGCAATTCAGCAGGCCACTGGCTGCAGACCCATCGTGGCCAGCATGTATCAAAACATCTCGGGCCAGTTTTTCTCGCAGGTCAGCTGCAACTGAAATTGGTACAATACTTTCATTGAGGTCGCCTGAGACGCCTGCCATAGCTTGCGCATGAAACTCGCGATCAATGGATTCGGCCGTATTGGCCGCACGATCCTGCGGCAGGTTCTGGCCTTGCCGCAAGGATCAGATATCGAGCTGGTGCTGATCAACGACATCGCGCCGCTGGCAACCTGCGCCTACCTGTTCAAATACGACAGCACCTTCGGCCCCTATGCCGGAGAGGTCTCTGAGGGAAACAGCGCGCTGGTCGTGGATGGGCAGGCTATCCTCATGACCCACAGCTCTGATCTTGCAAATATCGACCTGTCGGGCGTGGATGTCCTACTGGATTGCACCGGTATCGCGCGGACATCCGACGTGGCACAGCGTGGATTGGCCGCCGGGGCGGGCAAAGTGCTGATCTCCGGCCCCTCTCCAGCCGCCGAGGTGACCGTGGTCCTTGGCGCCAATGAGGATCAACTGGGCAGCGCTCATGTCGTCTCGAACGCGTCCTGCACCACCAACGGGCTGGCGCCTCTTGTCCGGGTTCTGGATGACATCGGCGGGATCACTACGGGCCACATGACGACCATCCACTGCTATACAAACAGCCAACCGATGGTGGATGCCCCGCGCGGTGACCTTGCCCGCTCGCGCGCAGGCGCGCTGTCGATGGTCCCAACGACGTCAAGCGCGATCCACCTGATCGACGTCGTTCTGCCGCATTTGGCCGGGCGCATCTCGGGCGCGGCGGTACGGGTGCCAACGGCCAGTGTTTCGGCCATCGACCTGGTCGTCACGCTGGACCGCAGCCTTGACGCAGAGGCCTTCGAAAAGGCCCTGCGCGATCAGGTCAGCGCGTCGCCGGTTCTCGGATGGACAGATATGCCGCTGGTCTCCTCTGATCTGCGCGCCCGGCCCGAGTCGCTGGTCATCGCTGGACCAGAGACGCGCATGGTCGGCGCGAACCAGGTCCGTGTCTTTGGCTGGTACGACAATGAATGGGGCTTCTCCGCGCGTATGCTGGACGTCGCCCGCCTGATGACCGTCGCCTGACTAGCCGCAACCGCAGCGCGCCCCGCGCGCTGCCCGGCCCAACCGGTTCGGGCGCATCTACGATGCGACCAAACCGGGCGGGAGCCGCCCCAAGCCGTCGACCCTGACGCAACACAACTGCGGACCTTATTCACTCGCCACACATCAAAAGCCTTTTCCTGAACGGCCTCAAATGCTCTAACATGAATTTAATCGACCGCGATCCGACAGCGCGGTCGAATAGTATTCGAGTTGAGGCAGTTGGAGCCATTTGATGCAGGGCAGCAGACCGCAACGCCGTCTGACGGGTTGGCTTTTGGCCGCAATGACAGCTTTGGCCCCAACCGGCCTGTTGGCCCTTGAAACCAATCTCGTCGCTCCGGGGGCCTCAAAAGAGTTAAGAGAACGCATTGAGGAGACTTCGTCCGTCACGACCGCCGACTCCCGTGGTCTGGACACCCCCTTGGAAATCCTCTCAGCCGCCCTGTCAGACTATCGCACCATTGTTCAGATTCTTTACGACGAGGGCTATTTCAGCCCCGTGGTCAGCATCAAACTCGACGGCAAAGAGGCCGCGGACCTCAGCACCCTGAGCGTTCCCGCGCAAATCAACCGCGCCGTGATCACCGTAGAAACTGGCCCAAGCTTCCGGTTCGGCAAAGCAATCGTACAGCCCGTGGCCCCGGACACAGTGCTGCCGGAAGAGTTCGCGCCGGGCAAACTTGCCACTACAGGGGCAATCCAACAGGCAACCTCGGCCGGGGTGCAGGGGTGGAGAGATGCCGGTCACGCAAAAGCCGAACTTGCGAACCAAACCATCATCGCCCGCCATGCACAGGCGCAGCTGGACGCACAGATTGATCTGGATCCGGGGCGTCGCCTGACTTTCGGCAGAATGTTCATCAAGGGCGACACTGACGTCAAACACCGCTCCATCGAAGATATCGCAGGCTTCCCAAGCGGCGAGGTCTACTCTCCCGCCAAAATCCAGAAAGTCGGCACGCGCCTGCGCCGGACCGGTACCTTCAGCGTAGTCTCGATCACAGAACGCGAGACCCCCAACCCCGATGGAACGCTGGATTTCGATGCCACCTTCGAAGACCTGCCCAAACGCCGCCTGACCTTTGGGGTCGAACTGGCCTCTCGCGATGGGTTGGATGTGACGGCCACATGGACTCACCGTAACGTTTTTCGCCGGGCCGAGCGGCTACGATTTGAAGCCGCCCTGCGCAACATTGGCGGGGCCGAGGATTTGGACGGGCGGATCGGTTTAAGACTGGACCAACCCGACCGACTAGGACCCGACGACAATACGTTCTGGAACGCTCTGTTGGAACGACGCAACACGGAAAACTACAACGTTACCGTGGCCTCATTGGCTTATGGTGCGCGGCGCACGTTTTCAGACAGGCTCTATGCCGAAGCGTCTGTCGGTTTTCAGTGGTCGGATGCCGATGACGCCTACGGAGATGGGCGAAAATTCCGATACTTCATAATCCCCTTTCGGTCAGAATGGGACGAGCGCGATAGCAAGATCAGCGCGACACGCGGGTTTTATCTGGACGCGCAGGCCACTCCCTTCGCAGGGTTCTCCGGAACCGAAAGTGGCATTCGCCTCTTCGGAGACGGACGGGCCTACACCAGTCTGGGTACTGGCGGAAAACTGGTCCTTGCCGGGCGCGTTCAAATTGGGTCTGTCATTGGCCCATCAGCAGATGGGGTAACGCCGGACTTCCTGTTCTTCTCGGGCGGTGCTGGAACCGTTCGCGGGCAGCCTTTCGAAAGCCTGGGTATTCCGGTGGGAACCGGCATCGCAGGCGGAAAATCGTTTCTCGGCTTTTCCGGCGAGGTACGCGGCAAAGTCACGGAAAGCCTGTCACTGGTCGGGTTCTATGACTACGGTACCGTGGATACATCGTCGTTCATTGGCAGCGATGCCGAAAATCACGCCGGTGCCGGTCTGGGTGTGCGTTATGATCTGGGGGGATTCGGACCCTTACGTTTTGATCTGGCCTACCCGGTTCAGGGCGACACCGGCAACGGGCTGCAATTCTATATCGGGATTGGACAGGCATTTTGAAACGCTACCTCGCATATCCGCTGCTGATCGGCACGCTGACCTTTGTGCCCCCAGCCCTGCACGCCCAAGAGGACGAAGGCGGCAGCATGATCGAGCGGTTCCTGCAGGATACGCTTTCGGGTGATGACCAGAACGTCACCGTCACGGGCCTACAGGGCGCGCTGAGTTCCCGTGCCACCATTGCCGAGATCACGGTGGCCGATGATGAAGGCGTCTGGCTGACCATCAAGGATGCGGAATTAGACTGGAACCGTCTGGCGCTGATCCGGGGGCGGTTCTCGGTCAACGCGTTGACCGCACAGGAAATCGACATCGCCCGTGCCCCTGGCACCACGACCGAGGAGGCCCCGCCCCCTTCGGCCGAGACCACGCCGTTCCAACTGCCCGAACTGCCTGTTGCCATCGAAATCGGAGAGCTTCGGATTGATGAATTGGCCTTGGGCGAGCCCTTGATCGGCGTTGCCGCTGACCTGAACGTCACCGGCAACCTGTCGCTGGCCGATGGAACATTGGATACCAGCCTCGACATCACCCGTCTGGACCGTGCCGGAGACGAAATCACCCTCAAAGCCGGCTTCCAGAATTCCAGTAGCCAAATTGACCTGGATCTCAGCGTTGTCGAAGCCTCTGGCGGCCTCATCTCAACCGCGCTGAAAATCCCCGACAGCCCACCTATCGGCTTGACGGCCAAAGGCTCTGGCCCGGTGACGGACTTTACCGCCGATATCAGTCTCAGCAGTGACAGCCAGCCGCGCGTGTCCGGGCAGGTGCGTCTGCGTGCCGCCGAAAGCGGTGCAGCGGATGGGATCGCGTTCACCGCCGATCTGGGCGGTGACCTGACGCCCTTCGTCGCCAGCGATATGGATGTATTCTTTGGCACCGACACGCGACTGTTTGTCGATGGCCAGACCCAGCCGGAAGGCGCGCTGAACATCAGTGATCTGGAATTCACGTCTCAGGCGCTGAAACTGGAAGGCCAGTTGGAACTGGCCTCGGGCGGCACCTTGCAACTGGCCGCTCTGCAGGGCCGCATCACCCCACCTGAGGGCGACAAAGTGGTTTTACCCGTGTCAGGTGGGGGTACGTCGATCGAGGCAGCTCAAATCTCGGCCCTGTTCGACCAGCAGAACGGCAATCTGTGGGACCTGAGCCTGACGGCCAATGGCCTGACTACAGACCAGATCAGCCTGCGGCGCGCGCAAATTGCGGCGCAGGGGAGCTTGGAACAAGGAGATGCCCTCAGCCTGGATGGTGACCTTCAAGCCGCGCTTGACGGTCTGGATCTGTCAGATCCGGCTCTGAACACTGCGATAGGCGACCGGATCACGCTGGACGGCGTGTTTGAATATGGCAGCGACGAGACGCTGAACCTATCCGGGTTCGAATTGATCGGGGCAGACTACACACTTGATCTCGACGCGCTGATCAGCGGGCTGACCAGCGGCCTGAACATCGACGGGTCGGCGAGGCTCGACGCCTCCGACCTTTCGCGGTTCTCGGATCTGGCCAAGCTTGACCTCGGCGGCGAGGTCTCGGCCACCGTCGAAGGCAGCGGCTCTCCGCTGGAGCGCAGTTTTGACGGGAAAGTCACCGTCAAAGGTCGCGATCTGTCCACGGGACGAGACGACATCGACCCGGTGATCACGGGCGAGACCACGATCACGCTGGATGCAAAACGCGGCTCGGACGGTGTGACAATCCGGGACTTCACATTGATCGCAGATGCCGCCCGGGCACAGGCTGCAGGAACTGTGACCACGCCCGATGGGAACCTGTCCATTGACGGGCAAGCCACGGTCAGCGCGCGGGACTTGTCGGTTTTCTCGGGCCTCGCCAAGCGTGATCTGGGCGGTTCGGTACAGGCCAGTCTGAACGGCAAAGGCACAGTCCAAACGCTGGAGTTTGACGGTACGGCCAGCGTGAACGCGCGGGATATCAAGACCGGGATGGATGATCTGGACCCACTTCTGGCCGGGCAGACCTCAATCGAGTTCGATGGAGCACTGTCGCAAGAGCAGATCGAGATTCGTCAGGCTACGATCAACGGCCGCGCTCTGACGGCCGAGGCCGCCGCGACGATCACGGATCCCACCGGTGATCTGGCCGTTGACGGGCAGGCCAAGGCGAACGTGCCCGACCTATCGCTGTTCTCAGGCCTTGCGGGGCGTGATCTGGCCGGGTCTGTGAAGGCCGATATGCAGGGCAAAGGCGCTATGGGCAGCAAGCTGTTCGATGTGCAGGGCACGGTCGAGGCCAATGACATCCGCATTGGGATCGAACAGTTGGACGCGCTGGTTTCGGGTCGCACGACTCTGAACGTGGATACCGAAAACACTGACGCCGGTATGAACATCCGCACCTTCCGGCTAAACGGGACGGCGCTGACGGCAAATGCCTCGGGCCAGCTTGATCGTGAATCAGGCGGGCTGAACTTTTCGGCGATGCTGGATGACCTCAGCCGCCTATCCACTACGTTGTCTGGTCCTTTGAAATTGGATGGCAACGTCGCGCCTACTCAGTCAGGGCTCGAAGGCACCGCACGTCTGCAAGGACCTGACAGCTCGTATGTAAACGTTGTCGGAACGGTTGAGACGGATGGCTCGGCAGATCTGGACTACGAGGCCAAGTTCAACCGGATCGAACGCTTTGTACCGGACTTCCCTGGAACAATGTCGGCCGAAGGCACTGCGAAACGCGACAATGGAGTCTGGACGATTTCGTCAAACGCGACAGGGCCCGCGGATCTCAGCACCGAGCTGTCCGGCACGTTTGATGAGGGTACGGGCCTGGCAGACGTAACCGCCCAAGGTGGGATAAATCTGGGTATCGCCAATGCGTTCATCACGCCCAACAAGATCGAAGGCTCAGCCCGTTACAATCTGGCGCTCAAGGGCCAACCCGGGCTGGAGGCACTGTCGGGGACGATCACAACCTCGGGCACGTCCTTTGCGATACCGACTGCTGGACAAACGATCACTGGAATTGGCGGGTCGGTCGATCTGGCCCAAGGCCGCGCCACGATATCTATTAACGGGGCCATGCGTGCAGGTGGCGGGTTCACCGTCAGCGGACCCGTCGACCTGACCCCGCCGTTCAACGCTCAGATCACGACGACATTGAACAACCTCGTGCTGACCGACCAGCTGCTCTACGAGACCACGCTGAACGGTCAGATCGTGTTGGCGGGCGCTTTGACAGGGAATAGCAGCTTGGCGGGGCAGATCACATTTGGCGAAACCAACATTAACCTCGCTGCCGCATCAGGCGCCGTCGGGGCAGCTCCGATCCCCGAAATACAGCATATCAACGAAAGCCGTCTGGGCTATGTCACCCGCGAACGGGCGCAACTGATCGCCACGGAAGAGCAAAGCAAAAGCAACTCGCGCATTGCGCTGGATATCAGTCTGCTGGCCCCCAAAGCCGTTTTTGTAAGGGGGCGCGGCGTGAATGCGGAACTGGGTGGGAATATCTCAATCGGTGGCACCACGACATCCGTTGTCCCTTCGGGCCAGATCGAACTGCTGCGCGGCAATCTGGATATTCTGGGACGCAGGCTGACTCTGACCAAAGGGATCGTCACACTGCAAGGGGACCTGACGCCCTATATCGAGTTCGAATCTTCGAGCAGCACATCAGACGGGACCGCAACGATCGAGATCGCCGGGCCTCTGGATTCGCCCGAAGTCAATGTTTTCTCAGACCCCGAACGCCCGACCGAAGAGGCGCTGGCCATGCTGTTGTTTGGCAACCGGTTCTCGGAACTCTCACCTTTTGTCATCGCACAGATGGCGGCCTCTCTGGCGCAACTCAGCGGGGCTGGCGGCGATGCGACCAAGGGCCTGCGCGACTCGACCGGTGTTGACACGGTGGATATCGGTGCGACCGAAGGCGGCGCGGGTCGCTTTGGCGCAGGAGCATATCTTGGGGACAATCTGTACACGGACTTCACCGTCAACACAGACGGCGATACCGAGGTAAACCTGAACCTGGACGTCACAGACAGCTTCACTGTCCGGGGCACTGTTGACGGGCGCGGAGAAACCGGGATCGGGCTGTTTTTCGAGCGCGATTACTAACAGACTACTTTCGGCGAATACCAATCGGCTGGCCGATTTGTGGTGCCGCGGGAAGCGCCTTGTGATCGGCGACCATCCGCGCCAGCCGCCTGACCGCCCAATCCGGGTAAGGCGCAGACCGCCCCGTCGCGTGGCTGACATTCATGAACAGCACCTCTTGCGTGGCACACACCGTTTCATCCGGCATTGAGACCATCTGCCCGAAATAGTGCCCTCGTTTCTGATCTGCATCTAGAAGCCGAAACCGAAAGTTTATCGTCATGTCCGGAGTGACCTCGCGCAGGAACTGCATATGCGACTGCAGCACATATGGCCCCTGCCCCATCGCGGCGACCTGTGGCTCACCCAAGCCTAGATGATCGACCAGCAGACGTTCAAAAGCCATGTCGAACGCCACGCCATAATAGCCGACGTTCATATGCCCGTTGTAGTCGACCCAGTCCGGCTGCAAAGCAAAGCCGTGGATTTCGATCGGTGCATTATACGGGCCATCATGGCCGCCAAGAGGTTGTGTATCTTGCGACATGTTGGTGATTTTCACTCCTCAGGGTCCTCAAAGATCGCGACGGCGCGGATGAACCCAGCAGACGCACCTTTGATCTTGAAGGGAAAACAAGAAATCTCAAACCCCATTGCGGGCAGTGTTTCGAGATTGGTTAGCTTCTCCATGTGGCAATAGCCTATCTCCATCGAGGCGCGGTGCCCCTCCCAGATGATCGAGGCATCTTTAGTTTCCGCATATTCCTGTGCGGTCAACGGGAAGGGCGCGTCCCAACTCCAGGCATCCGTGCCTGTGACGCGCACGCCGCGTTCAGTCAGATAAAGGGTTGCTTCCCACCCCATGCCGCAGCCCTTCATCAGATAGTCGGGCTGGCCATATTGCGTCCCGGCAGAGGTGTTGACGACTACGATATCCAACGGTTTCAGCGTATGACCGATCCGTTTCAGCTCGGCTTCGACATCCGCTGCTGTGACCACATAACCATCCTCGAAATCGCGAAAATCTAGTTTAACGCCGGGGTTCATGCACCACTCCAGCGGCACCTCATCGATGGTGATCGCCCGCTCACCTTTGTTCATTGTCGAATGATGATGATAGGGCGCATCCAGATGGGTCCCGTTATGGGTCGCGATTTGCAATCGTTCGATTGCCCAACCCTCACCGCCCGGCAGGTCATCCTTTTGCAGGCCGGGAAAGAAGGACATGACCTGCTCGGCCGTTTGGTCATGGGTCAGGTACTCGATCTCAGGCAGCATGATCGGCGGGTCTGACACGATCCCGGTTTCCAGCGGAACGGACAAATCGACGAAACGGCGGGGCATCGGCAACTCCATCATGAATGACGGTGACAGGGTTGGCCGCGTGTAAGCCGCTGTCAAGACGTGAAAAAGGCGACCCAATGGGCCGCCTTTTCCGAGCGTCTGGAATGGAGTTTACTCTGCCGCGATGGCGTCTTCGATCTTTTCGACCCGGATTGCCGAGAACTTGAACTCGGGGATTTTGCCATAGGGGTCGATGGCCGAGTTGGTCAGGATATTCGCCGCAGCCTCGACATAGGCAAACGGGATGAACACCATATCTTCGGCAATCGCACGGTCAGCACGAACCATGATCTCGATGGAGCCACGACGCGTGGTCAGGCGGATCATCTCGCCCGGTTCAATCCCCATCAGTTTCAGTGTCCGCGGGTTCATCGAACAGTTCGCCTCAGGCTCAACCGCGTCCAGAACATTAGCGCGACGAGTCATCGACCCAGTGTGCCAATGCTCCAGCTGACGACCGGTGGTGGCGATCATCGGGTATTCGTCATCCGGGGCCTCATCCGGCGGGATGACGCTGGCCGGAGTGAACCGGGCCTTGCCGTCCGCACGTGGGAAGCCGTCACCGAACACGATCGCCTGACCCGGGTCTGTCTCGGACAGGGACGGATAGGTGATGGTCTCGGTCTCCAGACGCTCCCACGTGATGTTGTTGAGCGAGTTCATTGTCAACTTCATCTCGTTGAACACCTGCGACACGTCGGTGTAGTCCCAGTTCAGCCCGATCCGCTGCCCAAGCTCAACGGTGATCTTCCAATCCTCGCGCGCCTCACCCGGAGGGGTCACGGCCGGACGTACACGCTGGACCTGACGGTTGGTGTTCGACACGGTGCCGTTCTTCTCATAGAGCGCCGAGGCAGGCAGGATGATATCGGCGTAGTTCGCCGTTTCCGTCAGGAAGATATCCTGCACGATCATCAGCTCCAACTTGGCCAGAGCGTCGCGGGCGTGACCAACATCGGGGTCGGACATGGCCGGGTTTTCGCCCTGGATATACATCCCCTTGATGTTGCCCGCATAGGCCTGATCAATGATCTCGGTGACGGTCAGGCCCTTCTCGTTCGAGAAGTCACGCTCGTCATTCCAAACACTGTTGAACTTGGCTCGGATGTCATCGTCCATGACCGACTGATAGTCCGGCAGGAACATCGGGATCAGACCGGCGTCCGAGGCCCCCTGCACGTTGTTCTGACCCCGCAGAGGGTGCAGACCCGCGCCGGGTTTGCCCACATTGCCGGTCATCAACGCAAGGCTGATCAGGCAACGAGAGTTGTCGGTCCCGTGAATGTGCTGGCTGACGCCCATACCCCAGAAGATCAGGCCGGCCTTGGCCTGCGCAAAGGTGCGCGCGACGCGGCGTAGCTGCTCGGGTTCGATACCACAGATCGGCGACATTGCCTCGGGCGTGAACTGGCGCAGATGCTCTTTCTCAGCTTCCCAGTTCTCGGTCCAGCGATGGATGTACTGGCTGTCATAGAGCTCTTCCTCGACGATCACGTTCATAATCGCGTTGAGCATCGAGACATCAGCCCCCGGACGGAACTGCAGCATTTCATCGGCAAACTTGCGCATACCGACGCCGCGCGGGTCCATCACGATCAGCTTGCCGCCGCGTTTGGCGAACTGCTTGAAGTAGGTCGCTGCAACGGGGTGGTTCTCGATCGGGTTCGAGCCGATGATGATCGCCACATCCGCGTTTTCGATCTCGTTGAAAGTCGCGGTCACCGCGCCCGAGCCCACGTTCTCGATCAGGGCCGCAACCGACGACGCGTGGCACAGACGGGTGCAATGATCGACGTTGTTGTGACGGAAGCCCTGACGGATGAACTTCTGGAAGAGATACGCTTCTTCGTTAGTGCATTTGGCCGAGCCAAAGCCCGCAACGCTGCGCGGGTCGTCTTCGCGCAGGGCCATCAGCTTGGTGGCGGCCAGATCCATCGCCTCTTCCCAGGTCGCTTCGCGGAAATGAGTATCCAGATTGCCCGGATCGACGTTCAAACCTTTTTCAGGCGCGTCCTCACGACGGATCAGCGGCGTGGTCAGGCGGTGCGGGTGGTGGATGTAGTCGAAACCAAAGCGGCCTTTGACACACAAGCGGCCTTCGTTAGCGGGGCCGTTGATGCCCTCGACATATTTGACCTTGCCGTCCTTGACCTTCAGCGAGACCTTGCAGCCTACGCCGCAGAACGGGCAGACGCTTTCGGTTTCGCTATCATAATCCTTGCTGTCACCCTTCTCCTGGTCGTCCAGCACGGTGGCGGGCATCAGCGCACCGGTGGGGCAAGCCTGAACGCACTCACCACAGGCCACACAGGTCGAATCGCCCATCGGGTCGTTCTGGTCGAACACCACCTGAGCCGTATGGCCGCGACCGGCCATGCCAATCACGTCATTCACCTGCACTTCACGGCAGGCACGGACGCAGAGGTTACAGTTGATGCAGGCGTCCAGATTGACGCGCATCGCAACGTGGCTGTCATCCAGCAGCGGGATCTTTTCGGCCTCTTTCGCCGGGAAACGGCTCTCGCTGACATCGTTCAGCTTGGCCATGTCCCAGAAGTGGCTGGAGGCGTCATGTGCCTCTTCGGGCTGATCGGCGACCAGCAGTTCCATAACCATGGCGCGCGATTTCTCGGCGCGGTCGCTGTCGGTCTTCACCACCATACCGTCTGCGGCAGGGCGGATGCACGAGGCGACCAGCGTGCGCTCGCCTTCCACCTCAACCATACAGGCGCGGCAGTTGCCGTCCGGGCGATAACCCGGCTGCGGTTTGTGGCACAGATGCGGGATGGTGAACCCCTGCCCCTTGGCGGCTTCCCAGATGGTCCAGCCCTCGGGCACGGTGACATCTTCGCCGTTCAGGTTGAACGTGACGGTCTTGGTTGGGCTTGCGTCTAGCATGGCTCTGTCTCCCTTCAGATTTCGTCGGCGAAATGTTTCATGACAAGGCGGATCGGGTTCGGAGCCGCCTGCCCCAGACCGCAGATCGAGGCGTCGCCCATGACCTGACACAGGTCTTCCAGCAGATCGGTGTCCCATTTGTCGGCTTGCATCAGTTTCACCGCCTTTTCGCAGCCGGCACGGCAGGGCGTACACTGGCCGCAGCTTTCATCTTCGAAAAAGCGCAGCATGTTCAGCGCTGCATCGCGGGCGGTATCCTGATCGGACAGAACCACCACGGCCGCCGAGCCGATGAAGGTGCCATGCGGTTGCAACGTGTCGAAATCCAGCGGGATATCATCCATCGACGCGGGCAGCAGGCCCGACGAAGGACCGCCCGGCTGATAGGCTTTGAAGGTCTGCCCTTCGGCCATACCACCGGCAGCATCGATCACGTCCAAAATGGTCGAACCGGCGGGCAGCAGGCAAACACCCGGCTTCGCCACACGACCCGAGATCGAGTAGCTGCGCAGGCCCTTGCGGCCATTCTTTTCAACCGAACTCAGGATCTGAGGCCCTTCGCGGCAGATTTTTGAAACCCAGTACAGCGTCTCAACGTTGTGAACCAAGGTCGGGCGGTTGAACACACCAACCTGCGCCACAAACGGAGGACGGTGGCGCGGCAGGCCCTTCTTGCCTTCGATCGACTCGATCATCGCGGATTCTTCACCGCAGATGTAAGCACCAGCACCCCGGCGCAGGTCGATGTAGCCTTCTTCGACAATCCCTGCCTGCTCCAACGCAGCAATCTCGCGACGCAGGATTTCCAGCACGGCGGGGTATTCGTCGCGCATGTAGATGAAGCAGGTCTCGGCCTCGACGGCCCATGCGGCGATCAGCATACCTTCCAGGAAGACATGCGGCGTGCGTTCCAGATAGTAGCGATCTTTGAATGTGCCGGGTTCGCCCTCATCGCCGTTCACGGCCAGATAGCGCGGGCCTTCATTCATGCGAACAAAGCCCCATTTCTTGCCCGACGGGAAGCCCGCACCGCCCAGGCCACGCAGGCCCGAGGATAGGACGTCTTCCTGCACCTTTTCCCAATCGCCACCGGCGCGCAGCTCTTTCAGCTTGTCATAACCGCCTTCGGCCTCATAGGCCGCGAAGGTTTCGTAGTCAGGCAGATGCGCATGGGTGTCACCCGCTGCAATTGCAGCCTGCACCTTTTCGGGGGTCGCGTGGTCGATATGGTTGTGACCGATCTCAAGCACCGGAGCGGTGTCACAGCGTCCCATGCACGGCGCGCGGACAACGCGGACCTCAGCCGGATCCAAGCCATCTTCCAGCGCCTTCTGCAGCTGCTGGGCACCGGCCATCTCGCAGGACAGAGAATCACAGACGCGGATCGTCAACGCAGGCGGCGGCGTCTCGTCCTCTTTCACCACATCGAAATGGGCATAGAAGGTCGCGGTTTCATAGATCTCGGCCTGACCGATGCGCATCTCGACCGCCAAGGCGGCGATGTGGTCGGCGCTGATATGGCCGTGCGCATCCTGAATCAAATGTAGAAATTCGATCAGCAGATCGCGGCGACGGGGGCGATCCCCTAGCAGGCGCGCAATCTCCGCCTGTGCCTCATCTGTAAACTGACGGCCTTTGGGCGTGTGCCGCCCTTTGCCTTTACCTGACTTCCAAACGCCCTTGGGTGCGCCTGATGGCTTGGTATCTAATGGTGCCATGATGCCCTCCGATTGAGGCTCCGTGTTTCATCAGATGAGGATATCGTCAAATCGTCATATGCAATCGCACGATAACGACACCTTATCACCGCAAAGACGTCACAACCGCCCTCAGGGCCTCGACCGTTGGCAATTCCGGATCTCGGGTCAGGGTCGCCAGGCAAATCGGTTTGCTGACCACTGGGTCAATCAAGGGCAGCACTTTGGTCCCCTTCAGATCACCCAGAGATCGCAGCAGAACACGCGGAACCACAGTGGCCGCCAACCCCTCGCGCGCCATCACCATCGAGGCGGTAAAGCCGCTGGTTTCAGCCACTACATCCGGGTGCAGCCCCTGATCCAGAAAGATCCGATCCAGAATACGCCGGTTCTGCATTTGCGGTACAAGCAGGCTAAGGGGGAAATCTGCAACCTTGGCCCAAGGGATCGGTCCCGTATCCTCCACCATATGCGCAGGGGCCAGGAGGACATAAGTCTCCTCGTAAAGAGGCTGCACCTGCCGCAAATCGGTGCCGATACTGTCGCCATAGGTCACGCCCGCATCCAAGCTGCCTTCGTCCAGCCGATGCTGAATGGCTGAGGCTGACATGGTCTCGATCCGGGTCACGATCCGCGGATGCGCCTTACGCAAATGTTTCGTCAGTCGTCCGGTAAAGGCGATGGCGGTCGGGATCACACCCAGCATCAACGTGCCGGTGATCTCGCCCTTTGCGGCCTGCACCTGCTGCTCCAATGCCTTGGCATCATCCAAAATGCGCCGCGCCCGCAGGACGATCATCTCACCCTCTTCGGTCAGGCCCTGAAACCGATTGGCGCGCCGGACTATCGAGACGCCCAAGCGGTCCTCAAGATTGCGGATGCGCATCGAGAAGGCGGGCTGAGAAATCCCGCACTCCTCAGCCGCTTTGGCAAAATGCCGATGCCGCGCAAGCGCGCTGAGGAGTTGGAGGTCTCGGATTTCGATCATGCGCTGGTCGTCCACTTTGAGGCTCGAGGTCACTCAAGCCGTTGTAGCCTAAAGAAAGAGCGCCGTCTGCTCGTCCGTCGATGGGACGGAATTGCGTCGTTGTCGCGCAGGTTCACGGAGACTTATATTGAAAAGGATTGCAAATTGGCGAGGTTCAAAATGGAAGCCAAAGACCTTTTTCAACAAGTGTTTGACGGATACGTTCAAAGTTACCGGTCCAAGGATGCAGCAGGATGTGCGTCGTACTTTACGGACAATGCGGAACTCTATTCGCCTTATGGCCCGGCAGCCATTGGTCGGCCGGCAATCGAGACGACGCATAAGGAGTGGGTTGAAGAAGAAGGCGAGGACAAAGCAATCGAGGTCTTGCACGCGGATGCTGAAGGCCGCATTGGCTGGTGTCTCGCTCGCTTTAGTGAAGGAAGTGCCGCCAGCGGCACATCCCTAAACGTTTTGTATCAACAGGCAGATGGTAAGTGGTTGATCGCCCAGTGCAGCTTGAACGAAGCGCTTTGAAAACCTACCGTGACCTACTGACTTACGTGTTGAAAAGGAAATGCATCACATCGCCATCTTTGACGATGTATCCCTTGCCCTCAGCCCGCATCTTGCCTGCCTCTTTCGCGCCCTGCTCGCCATTGGCAGCGATGTAGTCGTCATAGGCGATGGTCTCGGCGCGGATGAAGCCTTTCTCAAAGTCCCCATGGATGACGCCTGCGGCCTGCGGCGCTGCGGTGCCGGTGCGGATAGTCCAAGCGCGGGCCTCTTTCGGGCCGACGGTGAAATAGGTTTCCAACTTGAGCAGATCGTAACCGGCGCGGATCAGACGATCGAGGCCGGGTTCTTCCAGACCCATTTCGCTTAGGAACATCTCAGCCTCGTCCTCTTCCAACAGGCTGATCTCTTCTTCGATCTTAGCGCTGATGATGACGTGCGCGTTTCCCTGCGCGGCGGCCATTTCGGCCACCTTGGCGGAGTACTCGTTGCCCTCTGCGGCTTCTTCCTCGGACACGTTGCAGACGTAGAGCACAGGCTTTGTCGTCAGAAGCTGTAGCATCTTCCAGGCCTTGGTGTCTTCGTCCGAGACCTCAACAAGACGCGCGGGCTTGCCGTTTTCCAGCATCTCCTGCGCCTCAGACAGCAGACGGTCCTGCTGCTGCGCCTCTTTATCGTTGCCCTTAAGCTTGCGCACCAGATTGGCGCGGCGCTTTTCGATGCTTTCCAGATCGGCCAGCATCAGTTCGGTCTCGATCGTGTCAGCGTCGGCCACCGGATCAACCCGGCCGTCCACATGGGTCACATCGCCGTCTTCGAAACAGCGCAGCACATGGGCGATAGCGTCGGTCTCACGGATATTGGCCAGAAACTGGTTGCCCAGCCCTTCGCCTTTCGACGCCCCCTTCACCAGACCGGCGATATCCACAAAGGTCATCCGCGTCGGGATGATCTGCTTCGAGGCCGCAATCGCCGCCAGCTTGTCCAACCGGTCATCAGGCACAGCCACGTCGCCCACATTGGGTTCAATGGTGCAGAACGGGAAATTCGCGGCCTGAGCGGCTGCGGTTTTGGTCAGCGCGTTGAAGAGGGTCGACTTGCCCACATTCGGCAAACCCACGATTCCCATTTTAAAGCCCATGACGGTCTCCTGATGCTTTTCGCGGCTGCTTCTAGGCGGGTCGGGGTGAATGCGCAAGCCAATGTGGGTGATGGGCACCCTTCACCCTCACGCTGGTCTCACGGTTTTGTTCCACTGTTGTGTTCGCGGGCGCATTGAAAAGAGGCATCGGGAATAAGCACGTGAAAAGGAACATCTAAGACCAAACGGAAATGTTCCTATGAAGAGAATCCTCGCTTTGTCGGCTATTCTGGCCATAAGCGCCGGCGTGGCGCATGCCCAGTCCATTGTTCTTGGGGCTGGTTTCGCAGATTTCTCGGACAGCG
This sequence comes from Ruegeria sp. AG1, assembly GCF_056541705.1. Classification (NCBI taxonomy): domain Bacteria; kingdom Pseudomonadati; phylum Pseudomonadota; class Alphaproteobacteria; order Rhodobacterales; family Roseobacteraceae; genus Ruegeria; species Ruegeria sp. AG1. The sequence continues at coordinate 217,830 of NZ_JBQFYU010000005.1, forward strand.
ACTCCGATGATCATGCACTTGTCGCGTTAGAGTATCAGCACCGCCCGTTTCATCAGGCGACCCGGTTCAGCGTTGGGTGGGGCGCAGCCCTGTCGATCGACGAAGCGGGCGATACCCATATCGGCACGGGTCTGGTTGGTCTCTATTCTCTGAACGATCGTTGGTTTCTGGAAGGCAGCGTCATGCCCGGCTACTTTTCCGAGGCTGATGAGCTGAACGATCTGGGCGGCAGCTTTCAGATCCGCAGCCTTCTTGGCGTAGGTTACACATTGGACAATGGCAACAAGGTGTCGATGGCCATCACCCACAAATCCAACGCCAGCACGCAAGAGGATAATCCGGGCGTCAACGCCCTGCTTTTCCGCTATCACTTCGCGTTCTGAGGCTTTGCAGCTCGGGCGGGATTGATTTTCGGCAAAACTTTCTGCACATCAGGTCCGAACCTGACTGCAAGGACATGCCATGACCCGTATCGACGCCAAGTTTGCCGCTCTGAAAGCCGAGGGGAAAAAGGCCTTTGTCGCCTATGTGATGGCAGGAGACCCAGACTATGAAACCTCGCTTGAGGTCGTCAAAGGATTGCCGGGTGCGGGCGTGGATGTGATCGAGCTTGGCCTGCCCTTTACCGATCCGATGGCGGACGGGCCCACGATTCAGCTTGCAGGCCAGCGCGCCTTGGATGGCGGTATGACGCTGCAGCGTACGCTCGATCTAGCGCGCGCGTTCCGGGAAACCGATGACACGACCCCGATTGTTCTGATGGGCTATTACAATCCGATCTACAGCCGTGGCGTCGACGCGTTTCTAGAAGATGCCAAAGATGCGGGCATCGACGGCCTGATCGTCGTCGACCTGCCGCCCGAAGAAGACGAGGAGCTTTGCCTGCCCGCACAAGCCGCTGGTCTGAACTTCATCCGCCTCGCGACACCAACCACCGACGACAAACGCCTGCCCCGCGTGCTGCAGAACACCTCGGGCTTTGTTTACTACGTCTCGATCACCGGAATCACCGGAGCGGCGGAGGCGCAGGCCACCAATGTCGGCCCTGAAGTCGCCCGGATCAAATCCGCCACCGACCTGCCGGTCATTGTTGGCTTTGGCATCAACACGCCAGAGAAATCGCAAGCCATCGCCTCAGTCGCGGATGGGGCTGTTGTTGGGTCGGCCATCGTCAGCCAGATCGGCGCGGGCAAGCCAGTGGCCGAGGTGCTGGATTTCGTGAAGTCCCTCGCGGATGGTGCCCATTCCGCATAAGCCCTGACGATCAGGTTGCTTTTGAGGCGCGGCTGACATGGGACAGCCGCGGTTTTTTGATCTCGCGATAGCGTTGCGAAACTGCCCTCTTGCCGGTTACACAGTTCGGGACAACTCAAGGAAGGTTCCCGAACATGCCCGTGATTACGACGATTGAAGACCTGCGCCGGATCTACGAACGCCGTGTGCCGCGCATGTTCTACGACTACGCGGAAAGCGGCAGCTGGACCGAGCAGACCTTTCGCGAAAACAGCTCGGATTTCGAGAAAATCCGCCTTCGCCAAAGGGTGGCTGTGGATATGGCGGATCGGTCGACCGCGTCGCAGATGATTGGAGAGGACGTGGCACTTCCCGTTGCGCTTGCCCCGGTCGGGCTGACCGGCATGCAACACGCGGACGGGGAAATGAAGGCAGCCAAAGCTGCCGAGGAATTCGGCGTGCCGTTCACACTTTCGACTATGTCTATCAACTCGATCGAGGATGTGGCGGAATACACCACCAAGCCGTTTTGGTTCCAGCTCTACACCATGAAAGACGAAGACTACGTCAGCCGCCTGATCCAGCGGGCCAAGGATGCCAAATGCTCCGCACTCGTGATTACGCTGGATCTGCAGATTCTGGGACAGCGCCACAAAGACCTGAAAAACGGCCTTTCCGCTCCGCCGAAACTCACACCCAAAACCATCGCAAACCTGATGACGAAATGGTCTTGGGGCATCGAGATGCTGCAAGCCAAGCGGCGTGAGTTTGGCAACATCGTCGGCCATGTCGAAGGTATCTCTGACGCCTCATCCCTGGGCGCGTGGACGGCTGAGCAATTCGACCCCAGCCTCGACTGGGCAAAGGTCGAAAAGCTGATGGAGCAATGGGGCGGCAAAGTGATTCTGAAAGGCATACTCGACGCCGAAGATGCCAAGATGGCGGCCAAACTTGGGGCGGACGCTATCATTGTGTCGAATCACGGGGGCCGCCAACTGGACGGTGCGCTGAGTTCAATCCGCATTCTGCCCGAGATCATGAACGCTGTCGGCGGCGATGTCGAAGTGCATCTGGACAGCGGCATCCGCTCGGGTCAGGACGTCCTCAAGGCTTTGGCACTGGGGGCAAAGGGCACCTATATCGGCCGCGCTTTCGTCTACGGGCTAGGCGCGATGGGTCAATCTGGCGTGACGACCGCCTTGGGCGTCATTCAGAAGGAGCTTGATACCACGATGGCCCTGTGCGGCGAGCGCAACGTCGCAGATCTGGGTCGCCATAACCTACTTGTACCCGAAGATTTCGGCGGGCGCTGGCAAAGCTGAACCGGCCTAGGGGGCGCTGCCCCCGCCGTCCTGAAGCGGCGACCACCCCAAGGTATTTTTTGAACAGAAGAAGCAACGGACGCTTCGCATCTTCTTCTGTTTGAAAATACCTCGGAGCGCGAGGCAGAGCCTCGCAAAATACCGCTTTCCAAACCGTAAGAAACAAGCTAAGGACGCGGCTTCACGCGGGCATACAGCCTTGGAGGATGCCCGCCCTAACATTGGAGAATATATCATGGCTGGAGAGATTCCTGATCTCGTAGCTCTGGAACGGACGGGGACAGGCAAGGGCGCCGCTCGTCAGACCCGCCGCGAAGGCATGGTTCCGGGCGTTGTTTTTGGTGGCGACAAAGATCCGCTGGCGATCAAGATCCCGTTCAACGAACTGTTCAAGCGCCTGAAAGCGGGCCGGTTCAAGTCGACCCTGTGGAACCTGAAGGTTGAAGGCCACGAAGACGTACGCGTCATCTGCCGTGACGTTCAGCGTGACGTCGTCAAAGACCTGCCGACCCACCTGGACCTGATGCGCCTGCGTCGGACCACCAAGATCGCGCTGTTCATCCCGGTTGAATTCGTCAACGAAGAAGCGGCCCCCGGCATCAAGAAGGGCGGCGTTCTGACCGTTGTCCGTCCGGAAGTCGAACTGATGTGCACTGCTGGCGACATTCCTGAGAAAATCACCGTTGATCTGACAGGCATGGAGATCAACGACGTTGTCACCATCTCGTCGGTTGACCTGCCCGCAGGCACCAAGCCGACCATCGACCGTGACTTCGTGATCGCCAACGTTTCGGCACCGACCGGTCTGTCGACCAGCGACGACGAAGAAGGCGAAGAAGTGGCCGCAGACGAAGTTGAAGTCGTCGGCCAGGAAGAAGCTGAAGAATAAATCCGAACTCGAATTGTCGGATTGTGAAACGGGGCCTAATATCGGGCCCCGTTTTCTTTTGGCACCGGGCTAGAAAACGGATGCCATTTCATGCCATCACCGCTCTGCGCTGAAGGCATGCGAAAGAGGATTGAGGCATGAAATTGTTTGTCGGATTGGGGAACCCGGGATCGAAATATGCCCGCAACCGGCACAATATCGGCTTCATGGCGCTGGACCGGATTGCCGAAGATCACGGTTTCAGCCCTTGGAAATCCAAGTTTCAGGCCGAGATTGCAGAAGGGCGTCTTGGGCACGAAAAGGTGCTTCTGATCAAGCCGCAGACTTTCATGAATCGCTCGGGTCAATCCGTGGGCGAGGCGATGCGGTTCTACAAGCTCGACTCAACCGACGTGACCGTTTTCCACGACGAGCTGGACCTTGCGCCTGGCAAAGTGCGGGTCAAGGCGGGCGGTGGGCATGCAGGGCATAATGGGCTGCGATCCATTCATGAGCATATCAGTCCGGCCTATGATCGGGTGCGTTTGGGCATCGGGCATCCCGGACGGAAAGAGATGGTCTCGCCCTATGTTCTGGGTGACTTTGCCAAAGCCGATGGGGACTGGCTGGAAGACGTACTGCGCGGCGTTGCAGACGGCGCGGGCCATCTTGCGGATGGTGACGGCGGCAAGTTCATGAATGCGGTGGCTTTGCGTACTGCGCCGCCCCGCTCTTCCACCTCGCCAAAGCCCGAAAAATCGGCCCCAAAACCTGAGGCGAAGCCTGTGCCCGAAGAAGACAACCGCTCGGCCATGCAAAAGCTGTTGGACAAGTTCAAATAGCCTACGCCCTTGGTGCCGTAAGGTCTTGATTGCGGAATGCGGCGTCTCGCGCTCCTATACCAACCGAGAGGGAGGCATTTCATGAAAGCTCTGTTCAAATGGGTGTTGCGGATCACTCTGGCATTGGTCCTGGCCGCAGTGGTTGTCGGCGTCTGGAAACGCGAAGAAATTCAACGTCTATTGGCCGTGAACTCTTTGTTTTCCGAAGAGAAGATCGTCCAGAATTTCTCTCACATGGATGAGGCTTTCCTGACCGCCGATCTGCCCCGAGGCAACGGCCCAACGTGGGAGCTGCCTTACGGCCCCGGCTTTGACTTGCCCGAAGGGACCGATGACTGGATTGAGGATCGCGCGGTCACCTCACTTCTGGTGATGCAGGACGGTCAGATCCGGTTCGAGGAATATTATCTGGGGACAGGTCCCGACGATCGTCGCATCTCCTGGTCGGTGGCCAAAAGCTATCTTTCGGCGCTTCTGGGGATTCTGCTGGACGAAGGCGCGATCACATCGCTTGATGATCCGGTGGTGAAATACGCGCCCAACCTGACCGGCAGCGCCTATGAGACCGCCTCCATCCGCAATGTGCTGAACATGGCCAGCGGGGTGGTCTTTGACGAGGACTATTTTGACCCGAACTCTGACATCAACCGAATGGGTCGCGTACTGGCCCTTGGCGGTGAGTTGGATGATTTCACCATCGCGCTACAGGACAGCTTCATCGAACCCGGAGAGAGCTGGCAGTATGTGTCGATCGACACCCATGTCATCGGCATGGTGATCCGGGGGGCCACCGGGCGCAGCGTCACGGAGCTGATGACCGAGAAAATCGTGCAGCCCCTGGGGCTGGAACGTGACGGCTACTATGTCACCGACGGGGCTGGCGTGGCTTTTGTACTGGGTGGTCTGAATTTCACCACGCGCGATTTTGCGCGCTTCGGCCAGGTGATCTTACAGGGCGGAGAGCATGACGGCGAACAGCTGGTGCCCGCAGAGTGGATCAAGGAATCAACCTGGCCCAGCGCCCCGACCGAGCCGGGAAAAATCGGCTACGGCTATCAGTGGTGGATCCCTATTGGCGCGCATGAAGGAGAATTTCTGGCCCGCGGGGTCTATGGTCAATATATGTATTTCGACCAGCCTCGTGGCGTTCTGATCATGACAACCGGTGCGGATCGCAAATTCCGTGATCCGGGCGTCAACGAACAGAATGTCGAAATGTTCCGCAGTATCGCGCAAAGCCTGTAGGGTGAGCCTCATGCAGAAAGAAGACAGCATCAATGTTCTCGGCGGCGTCCTGGCCGATTGTTCGAAAGACCCTTTGACCGGGTTCTTCCGCGATGGGGCCTGCAACACCTGCATCGAGGATCAGGGCAGTCACACCGTCTGCGCCGTCATGACGGCTGAGTTTCTGGCCTATTCGAAATACGTTGGCAACGACCTCAGCACCCCTCGACCCGAGTTCAACTTTCCGGGCCTCAACCCCGGGGACAGCTGGTGTCTCTGTGCCGGTCGTTTCCTTCAGGCGCATGACGAAGGCTGTGCGCCCAAGGTGCATCTTGAGGCCACGCATCAGCGGGCACTTGAGATCGTGCCGCTGGACATCCTGCGCCAACACGCAGCGCGCGCCAATTAAGGGCGGACGGGGAATACTCTCTATGCCAACAGCCCGCCGACATTTCGTTTCGCCAGCCTGAAACACGACAGAATGGGGAAAGCCATGAGCTTTATTGCAATGAACCGTTTCAAGGTCCGGCCCGGCAGTGAAGCCGATTTTGAAAACGTCTGGAAGGAACGACAGAGCCGTTTGAACGAGCTGAAAGGGTTTCAGGAATTCCGCCTACTCAAAGGGCCTGAAGGCGACGGATCCCGCCTGTATTCCAGCCATGTGATCTGGGACAGCCGCGAAGATTTCGAAGCCTGGACCAAGTAGGAACAGTTCCGCGACGCACATAAAAATGCAGGGAACAGCAAGACCCAATCCGCCCTGATAGGTTCCCCGCAGTTCGAAGGTTTCGAAACCGTCCTGCAAGAAGGCTAAAGAAAAACCGGCCCTTTCTGGGGCCGGCGCCATTCGCTTGACCGAATATTAGTCTGCCGTGCGGCCCTCAGTATCCGACATGTCGAAGTTCAGATATTTCGCCACAGTCTGCACATCCTTGTCGCCACGTCCGCACATATTCATGCAGATCAGGTGATCCTTCGGCAGATCCGGTGCGATCTTCATCACATGGGCCAGCGCGTGGCTGGGCTCCAGCGCCGGGATGATGCCTTCGGTGGCACAGCAGAGCTGGAACGCCTCAAGCGCCTCTTTGTCAGTGATGGCGACGTAGTTCGCACGACCGATATCGTTCAGCCAGGAATGCTCGGGCCCGATGCCCGGATAATCCAGACCGGCCGAGATCGAATAGCCTTCGAGGATCTGGCCGTCATCGTCCTGCAGCAGATAGGTCCGGTTGCCATGCAGCACACCCGGACGACCACCGGTCAATGAGGCGCAATGCTCCATCTTCTCGTTCACACCTTTGCCACCCGCTTCGACGCCGATGATGTTGACATCTTTGTCGTCGAGGAACGGGTAGAACAGGCCCATCGCGTTTGAGCCACCGCCAATGGCAGCGATGATCGTGTCTGGCAGACGGCCCTCGGCCTTCATCATCTGCTCTTTAGCTTCCTTGCCAATGATCGACTGGAAGTCGCGAACCATAGCCGGGTACGGGTGCGGACCGGCTACGGTACCGATGCAGTAGAACGTGTCGCGCACATTGGTAACCCAGTCACGCAGCGCATCGTTCATCGCGTCCTTCAGCGTCCCACGGCCGGAAGTCACCGGAATAACTTCGGCCCCTAGCAGACGCATGCGGAACACGTTCGGAGCCTGGCGCTGCACGTCATGGGCGCCCATATAGACGATACATTTCAGGCCGAACTTGGCGCAGACGGTGGCTGTGGCCACTCCGTGCTGCCCGGCCCCGGTTTCCGCGATGATCCGGGTTTTGCCCATGCGGCGCGCCAGGATGATCTGGCCCAGCACGTTGTTGATCTTATGCGCGCCGGTGTGGTTCAGCTCATCGCGTTTGAGGTAAATCTTCGCCCCACCCAGGTGCTCGGTCAGGCGTTCGGCGTAGTACAGAGGCGACGGGCGACCCACATAGTTCGCCCAAAGATCGTCCATCTCAGCCCAGAAGGTCGGATCATCCTTGGCTTTGTCATATTCCTCTTCCAGCGACAGGATCAGCGGCATCAGCGTCTCGCTGACAAATCGCCCGCCGAAAATGCCAAAACGCCCCTGTTCGTCAGGGCCGGACATGAAGGAATTGAAAAGATCGTTGGCCATGGAAGTCTCCCGCGTCGTATCCGTTGTTCATAGGAGGTAGCGGCAGGTTTTGCCATGGGCAAAACGCCTCATTCGGCAGCCAGGGTATGATGCCGCCAAAGCTCAAGCGCTTGCTCAGCCGTTGGGATGCCTATGCAAGGAAAATGGTGGAACTGGTTCACATCCGCCAAGCGGTTCGCCTCCTGCATCAGGCGACGGTGCGGGCCTGATTGGGCGAAGGTCAGCATCGCCTCTATATCGTGCCAAACGCTGAGCGAGAAATAGAGACCGTCTTGACGGAAAGTCGCCGCATGCAAGCATAGCGGATCGCCCCGCGCCTGACGCAAAGCCTGCCCCGCTCGCCAGAAAAACTCTGGCGCGTTGTACCAGTGTTTCAGAGAAACGCCGCCTATAGCCGCCAGCATGTTTGTACCCCTCCGTCGAGAGATACGGCGCGAATTCGAGATCAGATCACTGCGTCGCGTCGATAAATGCCTTCATCAGGGCAGCATCTTTCACCCCCGGCGCGCTTTCGACGCCGGATGCGACATCAACCTGACGCGCGCCCGTCATGCGGATCGCCTCGGCCACATTGTCAGGTGTCAAGCCACCCGCCAGCATCCACGGCTTGCGCCAGTATTTGCGTCCCGCCAGCAGACGCCAGTCAAACGCCAAGCCATTGCCGCCGGGCAAAACGGCATTCTTTGGCGGCTTGGCGTCAATCAACAGCTGATCCGCCACGTCACTGAATGCATCAATGGCGGCCAGGTCAGCCTCATCGGCCACCCCGATCACCTTCATCACCGGCAAGCCATACCGGTCCTTGATTTGTTGCACGCGCTGAATCGACTCGCCCCCATGCAGCTGCAGGATATCTAACGGAGCATTCTGCGTGATGTCGTCCAGCACCTCATCCGGGGCATTCACCACCAACGCCACCTTGGCCACGCCCGCCGGCACATGGGTCGCCAACTCGGCGGCTTGCTGAGGCGAGACATAGCGAGGGGATTTGATGAAGAAGTTGAACCCCAGATACCGCGCGCCTGCATCAACCGCAGCGCGCACGTGATCAGGGGCGGTCAAACCGCAGATTTTGACAGACACATCAGGCATTGCTTTGGCTCAGCTTGCCTCATCCAGAATGGCGAGAACCTCGTCCTTGCCTTCATTCTGCTTTTTCTTGAGCTTCTTGACCTCGCGCTCAAGCTTGCGCACTTCGCCTTTTTTGACGGTCGCGTCGCGACGATGCTTATGCTCGCGCATCCATTCCCACAAGAACCCGATGACCAGACCGGCCACAACGCCGCCCAGCACCACCAGAAACAGCGGTAGTGAGGTAGACAGGTTGAAACCCAGCAGCTCGGCCAGAGGGTCGGGCATAAGCTTGAGTTCAACGGATTCTACGTTGGCAAGGGAGACCGAGACCAAGATGATCCCCAGTGCCCCCAGAAAAGCATATCGAATGTAGCGCATCATAAGGTCAGGCTTTACCGTTCAATCGGTCCCTAAGCAACTTACCCGTCTTGAAAAACGGCACACATTTTTCTTCGACCTGCACAGTCTCGCCGGTGCGCGGATTGCGACCAACGCGGGCGTCGCGCTTTTTCACCGAGAACGCGCCAAATCCGCGCAGCTCGACCCGGTCGCCACGCGACATTGCGTCGGTGACTTCCTCGAAAACTGTATTCACAATCCGCTCGACATCGCGTTGATACAAATGCGGGTTTTCATCAGCAATTTTTTGAATCAATTCAGAACGGATCATGCGCGCTACCCTCCCAGGCGACCGGTTTACCATCTCTAGTGTTCTGGACAGTATAGAAAAAAACCCGGTTCGGGGGAACGTAAACTCTGTGTGTAGAAGCTGCTATTTCGGGCAAACTCGCATGATTTTTAGCTTGAACACCCAAAATCCCGTTCATGCACATAGTATGTACATTTTAACGCCCAGTTTGGGAACTTGTTGATTCGCAACAAAAACGGCCCCGCACACATGTACGGGGCCGTTGATTTGTATCGGGTCAGAGACCGGGTTTAGTCGCCGGATTTCAGCGCTGCACCCAGGATATCGCCCAGCGACGCGCCCGAGTCGGAGGAACCGTACTGTTCCACGGCCTCTTTCTCTTCGGCGATCTCGCGTGCCTTGATCGACAGACCCAGACGGCGGGTCTTGCTGTCGACATTAGTGACGCGGACGTCGACCTTGTCGCCGGTGTTGAAGCGCTCAGGGCGTTGCTCAGCACGATCACGCGACAGGTCCGAACGACGGATGAACGACTTCATGCCCTCGTACTCGACCTCGATGCCGCCATCTTCGATCGCGGTGACTTCAACGGTGATGACCGAACCACGCTTCACGCCGCCCACGGCTTCGGCGAACTTGTCACCGCCCAGGGCTTTGATCGACAGCGAGATACGCTCTTTCTCAACGTCAACTTCCGAGACAACGGCCGAAACCATGTCGCCTTTGCGGTAGTTCTGGATCGCATCCTCGCCACGCTCGTCCCAGGACAGGTCGGACAGGTGAACCATGCCGTCAATGTCGCCTTCGAGGCCAATGAACAGACCGAATTCGGTGATGTTCTTGACTTCGCCTTCGACCTCGGTGCCCTCGGGGTGAGTTTCTGCAAACACTTCCCATGGGTTGCGCTGAGTCTGCTTCAGGCCCAGAGACACGCGACGCTTGGCGCCATCGATTTCCAGAACCATGACGTCGACTTCCTGGCTGGTCGAAACGATCTTGCCGGGGTGGACGTTTTTCTTGGTCCAGGACATCTCGGACACGTGCACCAGACCTTCGACACCGGCTTCCAGCTCGACGAACGCGCCGTAGTCGGTGATGTTGGTAACGCGACCCTGATGGACCGAGCCCAGCGGGTACTTCGCAGCAACCAGATCCCACGGATCTTCCTGCAGCTGCTTCATGCCCAGGCTGATGCGGTGGGTCTCTTTGTTGATCTTGATGACCTGAACCTTGATGGTTTCGCCGATCGTCAGGATCTCGGACGGGTGGTTCACACGGCGCCATGCCATGTCGGTGACGTGCAGCAGGCCGTCAACGCCGCCCAGGTCAACGAATGCACCGTATTCGGTGATGTTCTTGACAACACCCTCGACGGTCTGACCTTCGGACAGGTTGCCGATAACTTCGGCACGCTGTTCGGCACGCGATTCTTCCAGGATGGCGCGGCGCGACACAACGATGTTGCCACGGCGGCGGTCCATTTTCAGAATCTGGAACGGCTGCTTCAGACCCATCAGCGGGCCAGCATCGCGCACGGGGCGAACGTCAACCTGCGAGCCGGGCAGGAATGCAACTGCGCCACCCAGATCGACGGTGAAGCCACCTTTGACGCGACCGAAGATTGCACCTTCGACGCGCTGGTCGTCGGCATATGCTTTTTCCAGACGGTCCCACGCCTCTTCACGGCGGGCCATCTCACGCGAGATGACAGCTTCGCCACGGGCGTTTTCTGCGGCGCGCAGGTAAACTTCGACCTCGTCACCAACAGCGATTTCAGGGGCTTCGCCGGGATTTGCAAATTCTTTCAGATCAACGCGGCCTTCCATTTTATAGCCTACGTCGATGATGGCTTGGCCGGCTTCGATCGCCAGAACCTTACCTTTGACAACAGAACCCTCTTCGGGTGTGTCCATTTCGAAGCTTTCATTCAGGAGGGCTTCGAATTCCTCCATGGATGCGTTAGCCATGTGGCGTTGTTTTCCTTTACATACGTTTTTGCTGGCCGAGCGGTTGTTTCCGCCGGTCTTGTTTCATGATGCCTTTGGGCGTGACCCGGTGCGCATCTGACTACACAAACACAAAGGGCCGAGGTAACCCGGCCCTGCTCAGATACGTCATCCGGACGTTAACCGCCCTTGTTCAGACAGCGCGCGTATAGGCTGTTTCAGCCAGATACGCAAGGGCAAAGCCTAAATCTCGGCACCGCAGCGGGTGTCGAAGATTACTCTGCCCATGCCTAAGCGCCCTAGAACAATTGCAGGTCCTTCGCACCGCTTTGGATTTCGGCCAGGTTCGGCATGTTCTGAACCACAACCGGAGCCGGCTTTGCGCCCGGCATGGCCACAGTGGGTTTCACTGCAGCCGCCTTGCCAAAAGCTGGCCTCTTCAGTTCACCCCGAATGTCGCGCAGAAGCGTTTTGTGATCCGGCATTGTTTGCAGAATCTCGTTGAGGTGCATGCGCGCACCCTTCCACCAATGGAACCAGATCGGTTTCTTCAAAGGACGCAGACGATCGCGGATTCCTTCGCCATAGCCCGTATCATAGACCTGTTTGCCCAACAGAACCGTCTGGTAGACGCGGTGATCGAACAGTGAGACGAACTCGATATCATGCTCCATCGGCAAGCGATGCTGCCAGAGTTCAAGGTTCTCGGCCAACCGGTCAGGCAGTTTCATTTCGGTCCGCGCGTCGATCCAGTATTGGTCATCGGTGCGATTGCCGAGGCGGTAGTGCAGACAGATGAACTCCAGCACCTCGTTATAGAGCTTGTCCATCTGCCGGTTATAGCGCGCCCGCAAGGCCGGTTCGATATCCTGTGTTGGCAGATGCTCGGCGAACCAGCGCACGGCATGGTCGATCATGTGAATCGCGGTGCTTTCCAAAGGCTCAATGAACCCGCCAGACAGGCCGATTGCCACGCAGTTCTTGACCCATGCGTTACGCACGCGCCCAACGCGCATCGGGATCACGCGCGGCGTCAAACCCTTGCCGCTGTCGCCCAGCCACTCAAGATACTCATCTGCCGCCTGATCATCCGTCCGGTGCGCGGATGAGAACACATAGCCCGTGCCCACTCGGTTGAAGAGCGGCACGCGCCATGTCCACCCTGCCCCAAGCGCGGTTGAGCGTGTCAGGCTTTCGATCTTTTCCGGATCCGGATGTTCAATCTGCAACGCCATGGCCCGGTCATTCGGCAAATAATCCGAGTAATCCATGAATGGCTCACCCAGAGCCTGATTGATGATCAGCCCTCGGAACCCTGTGCAGTCAATGACCATTTCAATGTCGTGACGGCCTTTGCGCTCCAGCATCAGGTGACTGACATTGCCCTGCTCATCCAGCTCGACCGATTGCACCTCATCCTGAATATGCTCAACACCGCGCTTGGTGCAGACCTTGGTCAGCATGCCTGCGAACTTCACGGCGTCCAGGTGATAGGCGTAACCAAAGCGCTGCTCGAACTCCGGTGCCCCTAAGGGCCGCGCGCCTTTGCACATCCGTCCCAGATCATCATGCGGTGAGATGGACTGCGTGAAATCCCGATCTCCGTTGCCAAAACGCAGGAAATACTCGGCCGTCTCCAACCCCTCCAGCATCTGACCATGGGCAAACGGGTTCACATAGTCGATGCGATTGCCCTTGGCGTCCTTGTTCCAATTGCAGAACTTCACGCCCAGCTTGAATGAGGCATTGGTTTCGCGAAAAAAGTCCCGCTCGGAAATGCCCGCTTGCCTCAGCGTGACCGGCATTCTCGGAACCGTTGCCTCACCCACACCGACGGTCGAGATATTGGGGCTTTCGATCAGGCAGATACGTGGGCGATCCTTGGGCGCGGAGGTGCGCGACAGCACCATCTCCAAAATCAACGCGGTCATCCAGCCCGCGGTCCCACCACCCACGATGGTGATTTTGCGCAAACGTTTGGTCATGTTTGTCTGTCCCTGTTGGCTTAGGGAATTTTGTGGCTACTTCCCCCTTTTTTGGAGGTTTACGGCGGCCTTCCCTTTATTGCTTGTGAGGGGAGCATAACAGTTTTGTTACATCTGGCTAGGGTCCTGTCGATGTGGCTATTTTACCCTTCTTGCGCAGATGCTTACTAGGTTTCACTTGATCTTTTAGCCCCAATTTGATGGCGATAAAAATCCGGTAACGGCGAGGTGTGTCAAATTGAAACTCGACCACGTTCCAGGTTCAGATCTCTTCGCCCTTTTTCAAAAGCTCATCGATCAGCGCACGCTGCAGATCGCCGCTGTCACCCCCTCCGAACTCAGCCGCTCCGCCCGAATACAGAGTGCCATAAGTGTTTGCGATGTTCACCGTCTGCGCCAGGCCCGAGATCAGCTGATCCTTTTTCAGCGGCGACAGCGGGTGGATGAACACGGCCCACAGGGTTCCGTTGGCAATCGCATAGCGCGCGTCCAGCGTGCTGTCGAAATTGGCCTGCATCATCCGTTGCAGATCCTCCACAGACAGATCTGCCGTGCTGCTGATGGGCACCATAGCGCGCATTCGATCGGCCACTACATCGGTGATCACCAGAACCGGCACATCCGCAATGGTGATCTGGAACCCTGGCCCGCTGGGCTGCGTCTCCGGATCAAGCGCAAAGAGAATCCTGCCCAACCGCTCATATGTCATCGGAGGTTCGCCCTCAGGCACGGGCGGTTCGGCCTGTTGCGCGCTCACGCTGCCGGCGATGAGGAACAAAATCACAGCTAGTCGGATCATGAGGCCGCTCCCATAGTTGCCCCCCTACCTTAGAAAGCAACCGGGTCACTGGCCAAACAAAGCTGTGTGAAGTGTTTTTGCGTGTAATCCAGATGTTTGAACGATCTGCACAGTTTTGCGGCTTATCTGCGATTACACGTACAAAAATCCTGTCCTAACTTTGTCACATCGGCGGAGGGATACCTCAGCCAGGATCTGAAAATGAAAGGATGACCCAAATGAAATCGCTCGTCTTCACTGCTTTTGTTGCTGCGCTTGCCCTGTCGGCCCCGGCTTTTGCTGCGGATGAAATCAATGTCTCCAAAGGCATCTCGGCGGCTGGCGCGCCGCTTGCTGCGCATGGGGTAGATCTGGTCGCACTGGTCAACAGCGGCAACCCGGTCGAGGGTTTTGCCACCCACTCAGCCACCTATGATGGCGCGTCCTACTACTTCGCCACCGCCGAAAACCGCGAGGCGTTCGAGGCCAACCCAGTAGCCTACCTGCCCCAGCACGGCGGCTTCTGCTCGTTCGGTGTTTCGGTTGGTAAGAAGTTTGACGGCGACCCGGATCAGTACCTGATCTCGGACGGCAAACTGTTCCTGTTCCTGAACGCCGAAACCCGCGCAGCCTTCCTGAAAGACGTGGTTGGCACTGCCAAAACCGCTGATGACCAGTGGGCAAACATCAAGAGCATCGCCGTCGGTGAACTCTGATCCGCTCAGACAACGGCCCGCAGTTACGCTGCGGGTCTTTTCTGTGTGATGATTTCGACAGCCTGTGCCAGAGCGTCGTCGATGCTCAGTTCGGACGTGTCCAGCAGAACGGCATCTTCGGCGGGTTTCATGGGGGCGGTGCTACGCTCCGCATCGCGCGCATCCCGTTCGCGCACATCGGCCAGGACCTGATCACGTGTTACATCAGACCCTTTGGCGCTAAGCTCCAAAAACCGGCGTTCTGCCCGAACCTCAGCACTGGCAGTGACAAACAGCTTCACCTCAGCCTCGGGGCAGATCACCGTCCCAATATCGCGCCCATCCAATACTGCCCCACCCGAACGTCGGGCAAAGGCGCGTTGGAAATCGACCAGCGCGGCCCGCACCTCAGGGATGACAGCAACTTTTGACGCCACCTGCGCGATCTCAGCCGTGCGCAGATCGCCTTGCTCCAATTCTTCTGCGGTCAGAGCTTGGGCCGCAGAGACGGGGTCGACCCCGTCCAACACGCGCCGTCCCACCGCTCGATACAACAGCCCCGTATCCAGATGAGCAAACCCGAAATGCGCCGCGACGCCTTTCGAGATCGTCCCCTTGCCCGCCGCCGCAGGGCCATCAATGGCGACGGTAAAGCTCATGTCCGTTCGACCTTGGCACCCAGCGAGGCCATCAGCGGCTCGAAGATCGGGAAAGAGGTCGCGATCGGGCCGCCATCATCGACCGAGACGGGCGTTTTCGCGCCCATGCCCATCACCATGAAGGACATTGCGATCCGGTGGTCCAGGAAGCTTTCGCAGGTGCCGCCGCCGGGAACGTTGCCGATGCCCAGCCCTTCGACCGACCACCAATCATCGCCTTCATTCACGGTCACGCCATTGGCCCGCAACCCGCGCGCCATCGCGTCGATCCGGTCGCTTTCCTTGACGCGCAGCTCTTTCACGCCGCCCATCATCGTAGTGCCGGTCGCATTGGCCGCCACCACGGACAGAACCGGGTATTCGTCGATCATCGAGGCGGCGCGCTCAGCCGGGACCTCGATCCCCTTCATGTTGGGCGAGTATTTCGCGCGCAGATCGGCAACGGGCTCACCGCCCTCTTCGCGTTCGTTTTCATAGGTCAGGTCTGCACCCATCTCACGCAGTGTTGTGAACAGGCCCGCGCGGGTCGGGTTCAGGCCGATGCCGGGCACAAGCACGTCCGAACCGGGGGTGATCAGCGCCGCGCAAACCGGGAAAGCCGCGCTCGACGGGTCACGCGGGACGGCAATGACCTGAGGTTTCAGTTCAGGTCGACCGGTCAGCGTGATCACCCGACCTTCATCCGTATCTTCAACGGTGATCTCGGCCCCGAAACCGGCCAGCATCCGTTCCGAATGGTCACGGGTGGCTTCTTTCTCGACCACAACGGTCTTGCCGGGGGCGTTCAGGCCCGCCAGTAGAACGGCCGACTTCACCTGAGCCGAAGGAACCGGAACCTCATAGCGGACCGGGGTCGGATCCGCTGCGCCCACGATGGTCATCGGCAGGCGCCCGCCCGAACGGCCAACCGACTGCGCGCCGAACAGCGCAAGCGGATCGGTGACCCGCGCCATCGGGCGCTTGTTCAGGCTGGCATCGCCCGTGAAGGTCGCCGTGATCGGCGACGTCGCCATCGCGCCCATGATCAGGCGCACGCCGGTACCTGAGTTGCCGCAGTCGATCACCTGATCGGGTTCGGCAAAGCCTCCAACACCGACACCATGCACGGTCCATTCACCGCCGCCATGGTCAGTCACTTCGGCCCCAAAGGCACGCATGGCCTTGGCGGTGTCCAGAACATCTTCGCCCTCAAGCAGGCCCGAGATCTTGGTTTCCCCAACCGCCATCGCGCCAAGGATCAGCGACCGGTGCGAGATCGACTTGTCGCCGGGCACCTCAGCCGTTCCGTTCAACGGGCCGCAGGGATGCGAGGTCATCGGGATGGGCGTGCCGTGTCCGGACATGGGGGCTCCTGTTTTCGCTATCAGTCCATGCCGATTAGCGAATTGGGACCAGTTGGTCCAGCGGCAATAAGGGTATGGGTGTCTCTCAGGTCTCTCCCAGCCATTTTGCCGGGTTTTCCTCGGCGATTTGGCGAAAGATCTCTTCGCCCAGAACGTTGCGCAACCGGATACAGACCGCCTTTTCCGACAGCGCCTCTTGCCGGGTCATGTAGTAATCCGACCCGAACAAAACGCGCGACCGCAGGCGTTCGCTTTCCTCATCCTCACCCATCAGGAAAAGCCGCAGGAACGGCGCATAGTCTTCGAATTGGAAAAGAGTGTAGGAGATATCCGTCCACAGGCCATCGTAGTCTCCGCTGCCGATCAAGTCGCGAATGGATCTCAGCCAATTCCGGTTGAATGCATCGTCTAATGAGTCGGTGTGATCGGGATTGACATAGGCATGCCAGTCTCGCTGCCCACCAAAATGTGCCAGACAAATCCGCAGGTTGGGAAAATCTCGCATTACCGGGATAAACGCCTCTGGTTCCGTATAGCGGTCGGCCCAATAGTCGGAAAGATGCCGCCCCTGAACACCGCCTCGCGAACAATGCGACATTACCGGCAGGTTCTTGTCCTGCAAGCGCGGATAGACATGCTGCATCAGGACCGGGTCATTCGGCGCAAAGCCTAAACGGGGATAGAGCTTGACCCCGCGAAACCTCAGATCGTCAATGGCGCGCCACAGCTCGGTGGCATTGGGATCAGCCCGCGGGTCGATCGTTGCGAAGGGAATCACCGACGGGCCAACCTCAGGGTCAGTGGAGAGCTGCGCCAGTTCGTCATGCTGCTCTCGTAGGGGCACCTCGGGCGCGCCGAAGCCAAAGGCCGACAGATCCATCGGCAAAACGACAAAGCGGGTATTGCTGGGGTAATGTCGCCGCAGGTTGTCCAGAATCTCGCGCTGGCTGCCCTCATCCGTTTCCTGCTGAAAACGATAGAGCCGATCCAATTTGTCGGCGACGCCAGGCTGGCCGATCAGTCTGGCACCAAAAGCCAGAGCCTTGATCAACCACGGCATCTTCTTGAACGGTTTTAGTGCCGGATAGGGATAGTCCTCGGGCACATGGCGCGAGTGAAACAGATGCGTGTGGCAGTTGGTAATCCGAATATCAGACATGGTAATCCTTGAAATAAGCTATGCTTAAAACGCGTAACGCGCACAGCCTAGCATAGCGTGCAGGATTACAGAAATTTGAAACGGATCAGGCGTCTGTTCGGCGGAAGGTCAAATAGTGTGGGGTCCGTCCTTCCCGCAGGGCCTTTTGCTCATAGCGGGTCGAGATCCAGTCACCCCAAGGCTCGCGCCAATCGGCAGGGCGTTCAGCCAACCACTCGAAACCAGCGCGGGGTACTTCCTCAAGCGTCTGGCGCACGTAGTCGGGAATGTCTGTGGCCACGCGGAATATCGAGCCGGGTTTCAGGACACGGGCCAGAGGCTCCAGATGTTCGGGCGTCACGAAGCGGCGGCGATGGTGGCGCGTTTTGGGCCACGGGTCGGGATAGAGAAGGAAGGCGCGTGAAATACTGGCCTCGGGCAGCACATCGAACAGGTCGCGCGCATCACCGGGATGCACCGCGAGGTTTTCGACCCCAGCCTGACGGATCTTACCGAGCAACATGGCGACACCGTTGATGTAAGGCTCGGCCCCGACGATTCCGATATCGGGGTTGTTCGCGGCCTGATGCACCAGATGTTCGCCACCGCCAAAGCCGACTTCAAGCCAAACATCCTTACCACCAAACAGCGCATCGAGGTCCAGCGGGTGGCGTTCGGGGTTCGTCTCCCAATCCACGGCACCGGGCGACAAGGCTTCGAGGTCTTCGTTCAGATACGTCTTCTGGCTTTGCTTCAGGGTTTTGCCCTTGAAGCGGCCATAGAAGTTTCTGCGGGGGCGTTGGGGTGTCTGGTTGCTCATGGCGGTGCCCTTACTGTGGCGCGCGCCGTGTGACAAGGGGCTGACCCTCGGAGTATCTCGAAAAAGAGAAAGGGCGCATCCTGCGAGACGCGCCCCTTTTGTCTTGGATCAGACTGCCGCTTTCAGGGCTTCGATGAGATCAGTGCGTTCCCAACTGAAGCCGCCATCGGCTGCGGGTTCACGGCCGAAATGACCGTAAGCTGCGGTGCGCTGGTAGATCGGCTTGTTCAGTTGCAGATGCTCACGAATGCCGCGCGGGGTGAGGTCCATGACCTGACCAACTGCTTTTTCGATCACGGCGTCAGCAATCTGACCGGTTCCATGAGTGTCGGCGTAGATCGACAGCGGCTTGGAGACGCCAATCGCATAGCTCAACTGAATGGTGCAGCGTTCTGCCATACCGGCAGCAACCACGTTCTTGGCCAGGTAACGCGCAGCATAAGCAGCCGAGCGATCCACCTTGGTCGGGTCTTTGCCCGAGAACGCTCCGCCACCATGAGGGGCTGCGCCACCATAGGTGTCGACGATGATCTTGCGACCCGTCAGGCCCGCATCTCCGTCCGGGCCTCCGATCACGAACTTACCGG
This sequence comes from Ruegeria sp. AG1, assembly GCF_056541705.1. Taxonomy (NCBI): domain Bacteria; kingdom Pseudomonadati; phylum Pseudomonadota; class Alphaproteobacteria; order Rhodobacterales; family Roseobacteraceae; genus Ruegeria; species Ruegeria sp. AG1. The sequence continues at coordinate 237,103 of NZ_JBQFYU010000005.1, forward strand.
TCGGGTTCACGTGCCATTCGGTATCAGCGCTCAGCCACCCTTCGGGCAGGGTTTCGGTGATGTAGGGCTCGACGATCGCACGGATGTCGTCCGAGGTCAGCGCTTCATCCAGATGCTGCGTGGACAGAACGATCGAGCTGACGCCAACCGGCTTGCCATCGCGGTAAACAACGGACAGCTGCGATTTCGCGTCCGGGCCCAAAGCAGGCTCGGTGCCGTTTTTACGCACTTCGGCCAGACGACGCAGGATCGCGTGCGAATACTGGATCGGGGCTGGCATCAGCGCAGGTGTTTCCGTCGTGGCGTAGCCGAACATGATGCCCTGATCGCCTGCGCCCTCATCCTTGTCACCCGAGGCATCAACGCCTTGAGCGATGTGAGCAGACTGTTCATGCAGCAGGTTCGTCACTTCGACTGTTTCGTGGTGAAACTTGTCCTGTTCGTAGCCGATATCCTTGATACAGGCGCGCGCGATCTCGTCGATGCGGCCCATATAGTCGTGCAACTTTTCCTGATCAGACAGACCTACTTCGCCACCGATGACGACCCGATCGGTCGTAGCAAAGGTTTCGCACGCCACGCGCGCTTCGGGTTCTTCATTCAGAAATGCGTCGAGTACGGCGTCCGAAATCCGGTCACAGACCTTATCTGGGTGCCCTTCGGAAACTGATTCCGAAGTAAAAGTGTAGTTCTGTCGGGACATAAATGTGCTCCATTGAAGTTCCTCTGTCACGCCAGGAAGCCGTTGTGACAGGCAACAAGGGCATACGCGCGTTGCGAAATGACGTCAATCGGAAACTAGGCGCTACGCGGCCGTGGCATGCGCCACAGCAACACGGCCAACAGCAGCAAGACCGCGAACACGGGCAGGTCCCCCATGCGGGAATAGATCGTCGGTGCAAGAGGCAACGGCAGATCGGCGTCCACAAACCCGGCCTGCCCCAAAGGGAGCGAGGCGGTGATCCGCCCCAAAGGGTCGATCATCCCCGAAATGCCGGTATTGGCGGACCGCATCATTGGCAGTCCCTGCTCAATCGCACGCATCTGGGCCTGGGCCAGATGCTGGTAAGGGCCGGAACGGGTTCCGAACCACGCATCATTGGTGATCTGCAAGATGAAATCGGCGCGTTCAGGCGCGCCGTTAACGTCCTGCGGGAAGACGGCCTCGTAGCAGATCAGCGGAAGGGCCCGCCCCAGCTTGCCCGCCTGCATAACTGCCGGCCCCGGCCCCGAACTGAACCCATGACCAGCCGTTGTGGCCATGCCGTGAATACCGAAACGGGCCATCAGGTTTCCGAACGGGACATATTCGCCAAACGGGGCCAGATGGTGCTTGTCATACAGGCCGGTCTGCTGTCCGTTCTCATCCAGATAGATCATCGAGTTGTAGATGCGCGGGCCGTCCCCTCGCTGAATGCCCAGAATAACCGGAACGCCCTGAGCCGCGTCCGTCGCGGCATCAAGATAAGGATCGGCGCTGCTGAGCCACGCCGGAATTGCAGTCTCGGGCCAGACGATCAGGTCGGGACGTGGCTCTGCCGCGGTGAATTCGATCTGCCGAGCGAAGAAAAGGGGCGCATATGCAGGATCCCATTTCTGATGCTGAGGCGCATTCGGCTGGATCAGTCGGACAGTGTTTTCACCATACTTTATGGTCGGCCTGCTGGAGGCGTAGACCATGGCAAGAGCGGCGGCACCGGCGAACCCAACGAACGGAACCAAAAGCGAGCGGAGAGCTACAGGTTGCACCATCGCCGCCCCAAGCGGAAACGTCGCTGCGAAGGTCAGCGCAGCCAGCCCATACGGACCAACCAAAGACAAAAGTTGCGCAAACGGTGTGTCGACCCAGACCTGCGCAACCCCGGCCCAAGGGAAGCCGGTCAGAAGATAGCCGCGACCAAACTCGGCCAGTGACAATGTCAGTGCCAGCAACACAGCCTGTCGTACAGCCGGAGCATCAACCCGCCGCGCCGCCCAGAATGCCGCCGCCCAGAACAAGGCCAAGCCGCCAGCCATGAAGACCAGCGCAAACGGAGCCATCCACGCATGGCGCTCGGCGTCCACTTGGAAAGGCTCGATGATCCAACTCAGCGCATGGGCGAAGTAGCCGGTGGCAAAGGCCCAGCCCAACCACGCGGCACGGGCGCGGGTTTCACAGGCCAGAAAAAACGCCGGGATCAGGATCAGCGCAATCAGAGTCAGCGGCCAGTAGCCAAACGGTGCCAAGCCATAAGCACCCAGCGCCCCTAAGGCCGCTGCGGCACCAAGTCTAAGCCAGAATGGCCAACCCCGGACAGGGATCATGCAGCGACGTCCGGCAACATGACGCGCAGACGCTTGATGCGGCGCGGGTCGGCATCGATCACCTCAAACTCCGGGCCTTCGGGATGCAGTACAACCTCACCCCGCGCCGGAACACGACCCGACAGCATGAAGACTAGACCGCCCAGAGTTTCGATCTCTTCCTCGTCCACATCCTCGTGGCTGGTCAGAGAACGTCCGATCTCGGCCTCGAAATCCTCAAGCGGAACGCGGGCCTGAACGACGTAGCAACCCGGCTTTTCCTGCAGCCAAAGCTGATCTTCGTGCGCATCATGCTCATCGGCGATTTCGCCGACGACCTGCTCAATCAGGTCTTCGATGGTCAACAATCCGTCAACGCCGCCATATTCATCGATCACCAACGCCATGTGACGGCGTTCAGTCTGCATCTTGGTCAGCAAAACACCGATCGGCATCGAGGGCGGCACAAACAACAGCGTGCGCAGCATCGAGGTCAGGTCGAACTCGGCTCCGCCACCATTGAACCCATGGGTCAGAGCAAAATCCTTGAGGTGGACAAAACCCAGCGGCGTATCCAGCGTACCTTCGTACACGGGTATCCGCGACAGGCCGCTTTCGCGAAAGACCTGCGCCAGCTCATCCTTGGAAATCGTTGAGGGAACCGAGACGATTTCAACGGTCGGAATGGCGACATCCTCAACCCGCTTGCGACGCAGGTTAACCATGCCGCGATGTTGATTGTCGGCTATTTCATGCCCGTTGACCGGAGCGCTTTGCTCCTCTTCGGCCCCCGAAATGGCATCCATAATCCGCGAAAAGAAACCGCTTTTCTCTTCAATGTCCAAATTCTCAGACTGCGCGCTTTGCGCCGCCCTAGAACTGCCGTCTGTATCGCCCATTGTCCTCTTCCAATTGATCGGGTGAAATAACCCGTTTCATCTATTATATGGGTCATTGATACCCAGTTTGCCAAGTATCTTGACCTCAATCCCTTCCATCAAGGTCGCATCGGGGTCACGAATGTGATCATACCCCAGCAAATGCAACGTTCCGTGAACGATCAGATGAGTCACGTGATCAGACATGGATTTGCCCGCCTCAGCAGCTTCTTGCGCGCAGGTGTCGTATGAGATCGCGATATCCCCTAGCGCGATTTCGCCGGTAAAATCGGGTTCTGGCAGTTCGGGCGTTTCACCTGCGACATCGGCCGCGAGGTCTTCGGCGGGCCAGCTCAGAACGTTCGTCGGTTTCGGCTTTTCCCGAAACTCGGCGTTCAGTTCGGCAATTCGGGTGTCATCGCAAGCCAGCACGCTGACCTCACACAAATCCGGATCCAGCTGGCAATAGTGCAGGACCGCTTCAACCGCGCGCAAGGCCAGAGTCTCCAGCCCCTGCCAGCGGTCATCTTCCACGGTAAGTTCAAGGTTCATCCTGTCGCCTCAAAGCCTGATATCGGGCCTTGAGCTATCCTGTCTCGCGCCCTGAATCGGCCTCATACGCTTCGATGATTGCAGCGACAAGCGGGTGCCGCACCACATCTTTCGAAGTGAAGTAGTTGAAGCTGATATTCGGGATCGTTTTCAGCAAACGTTCAGCATCCGCCAACCCGGATTGAACCCCACGCGGCAAATCGACCTGAGACCGGTCGCCCGTGATGACCATACGGCTACCCTCGCCCAGACGGGTCAGGAACATCTTCATCTGCATGGTCGTCGCGTTCTGCGCCTCATCCAGCACCACAAAAGCATTGGCCAACGTCCGCCCTCGCATAAACGCCAGCGGAGCGATTTCGATTCGCTTTTCTTCGATCAGTTTGGCGAGCTGTTTTCCGGGCAAAAAGTCGTTCAGCGCGTCGTAGAGCGGCTGCATATACGGATCGACCTTGTCCTTCATGTCGCCCGGCAGGTAACCCAGCTTTTCCCCGGCCTCGACCGCAGGACGGCTGAGGATGATGCGGTCCACATGGCCACCGATGAACATCGACACGCCCACGGCAACGGCCAGATAGGTCTTACCGGTACCCGCCGGGCCGATTCCGAAGGCCAGTTCATTCTGGAAAAGCGACTGCACATAGGCTTTTTGCGCATCCGTGCGGGGTTCGACCAGCTTTTTGCGGGTCTTGATCTCAACGGTACCGCCCTTGAACATCTCAAGCTGGTCGCCGTCCCGACTGCCTGTACCCTGTTCTGAGCCGCCCATGCGCAACTCTCGGTCCACGTCGGCGGCTTCAACCTCGCGCCCGCCTTCCAGACGGGTGTAGAGGGCCTGCAAAACCTCTATGGCGTTTTTCTGCGAATCCTCTTCGCCCATCACCACCAACTGATTGCCGCGGCGCACAATCTGGACCGAGAGCTTCTGTTCGATCTCGGTCAGGTTGCGGTCATATTCGCCACATAAATCAATCAACAAGCGGTTGTCGGGGAATTCTACAAATGCCTCGCGCTGGGGCATCTCATCTTGCGGTGGGGTCAGGGCACCGATGGCCAATCCGTTCTCCTGTCTTGGCGTTTCACCTTGAGCGTAGACAAGAACTCGGACCGGGTGCAAGCCACAGTTTCAAAAATTCGAGCGGCAATGACAAAAGCGCCGATCAGACGCTCTGCCCCGGTTTAGAACTTGTAGTTCAAACCGAACCTCAGACCGCGATAGTTCGGTGTGGATTTTGTCGAAAAACCCGAAGAGAATTCAATATCCTTAGAGTCGAACTGGACGTATTCAAACTCACCTGTGATCGACCAGTCTTCCGTCAGATAGTGTTCCGCACCAATGCTGAGCGAGAACCCGTTGCGCCGATCCGAGGCCTCAAACGACTGCGTGCCAGTGGTGGAGGAAATACTGTTTGTCGTCTCTACGTCACCCCAAAGGTAACCGACACTGACGAAATAAAGGATTCGCCCGCTGCGGTTGGTTAGGCCATTCCGAAACCGCAAGGTGACAATATCCGAGACTTCTGACCCGCCCTGAACCGTCTCAGAGCCGACCACGGTGGATACGCTGTCGTCCAGCGATCCGAAATCATATCCCAGCTCAAACCCATATACGTAGTCACGACCGCTCCGAGCGGGCAGGACACCGCGCCAGCCGCCACGCACACCGCCATAGGTTCCGCTGATGTCCTGATCGCCGATTGCGAAAGTATCGGTTGGAGTGGTCAAACCGAAACGGTCATCGCCCCCGCCGCCATAACCTGCCGTCAAACCAAGATAAAAAGCACTGACATCGTCGCTGAAGCGCTTGTTACTGATCACCTCGGGATCAGATATGTCCCCCGTTTGATCACTCGCCCACGTCGCGCTGGCCCCAAAAGCCACCAAAGTTGCGACCGACACAGACCTGAGACCTCTGCACTTCAGAACTACCACTCAATACCCTCCATCGACGCCACTTTCGTGATCGGCAAAAACAAACCTTCCGCAAGCGGTCGAGGCCCAACAGAAAACTTGGCTCCTCTCGGAACATAGTTCTAATTCATAAATCAAGGGTAAATTTTAGATATATTCGTACGCGCACGACGTGCCCGCAAAGAACCGCCTTATTGCAACAGTTCCCCGGCCAAAGAGTTCGCGCCAGACTTCACGATACGCACCTTCCGCAGGTCTCCCACGTTCAGGTCAGACCCAACCACGTGCACCGAGTGAAGATAGTCTGACTTTCCAACCATTTGCCCTTCGAGCCGCCCGGGCTTCTCGAACAGAACGCCGACAGTGCGACCGACCATGGAATCTTGAATCTCGCGCTGATGCTTGGTGATCAGGGCTTGCAAGCGTTGTAAGCGGTCATCCGCCGCCGCCGGATCAACCTGGGCGCGCTCCGCCGCCGGAGTGCCCGGACGGGTCGAGTACTTGAACGAGTAGGCATAGCCGTATTTGACTTGCTCGACCAAATCCAAAGTCGCCTGGAAATCCTCTTCGGTCTCTTCAGGGAAGCCAACGATGAAATCCCCCGACATCACGATATCCGGACGCGCAGCGCGGATACGCTCGATCAGGCGCAAATAGCTGTCCGCCGTATGGCTGCGGTTCATCCGCTTGAGGATCCGGTCCGACCCTGCCTGCACCGGCAAGTGTAGGTAGGGCATCAACTTTTCACAGGTACCATGCGCCTCAATCAGATCATCTGCCATGTCATTGGGATGCGAGGTGGTGAAACGGATACGCTCCAGCCCGTCGACCTTGCTCAATTCCCAGATAAGCCCAGCCAGCGTCATGTCTCCATTGGGGCCGGCACCGTGATAGGCGTTGACGTTCTGACCCAGCAGAGTGATCTCGCGCACGCCGCGTTCGACCAGATCCTGCGCTTCACGAATGATGCGGTCGGCCGGGCGGCTGACCTCGGCCCCGCGGGTATATGGCACAACGCAGAAAGCGCAGAACTTGTCGCAACCCTCCTGTACCGTCAAAAACGCCGTTGGGCCGCGTTTGGCTTTGGGACGGTTCTTAAGCTTTTCGAACTTGTCCTCTTCGGGGAAATCCGTGTCCAGAGCTTTGGCACCTTCACGAGTCTTGGCCTCCATCTCCGGCAAACGGTGATAGCTTTGTGGTCCGACCACCAGATCGACCAGAGGCTGACGGCGCATGATCTCTTCACCCTCGGCCTGCGCAACACAGCCCGCCACCCCGATCTTGAGGTCGGGCTTTTCCGCCTTCAAACCCTTGAACCGGCCAAGTTCGGAATAAACCTTTTCGGCGGCTTTTTCGCGGATATGGCAGGTGTTTAGCAGGATCATATCCGCATCGTCCGGCGACTTGGTCTCGACATATCCCTGCCCACCCAAGGCCTCGGCCATACGCTCGCTGTCATAGACATTCATCTGACAGCCATAGGTCTTGATAAACAGCTTTTTGGGTTCAGACATGGATCGGGCCTTTGCAGTCGCTGGATCGGCGTCATCTATATGCTTCGAACGCCGCTTGCAATGCCGGCGCAATTACCCGAATTTGGCGAAACTTTCCAGCAAGACGCGAATGAAAACCGGCGATGCAGTACGAATCCCTCGACAGCCTTCTGAATTCAGGCCAATCCGCCCTGTCAAAAGGCCCCGTGGCCCTGATTTTCGCCGAAGACGAGACCGAGGTCGAAAGCACGCTGCACCACCATCTAGGCCTCGGCTTCAAGTCCGTTGTGGCCTTTATGCCCGCCGAATTCACCCTCAGCGAGGACCTGTCAACGCGGATAAATCGCGTGACTTTCAGATGCGCACCCCGGACCGTGGTGTTCGACGCGATCAACCGCATCACGAAAGCCGCGCCCAGCGTCTGGATGTACTACTGCTACAACGCCGAATACCTGTTCTACCCTTTCTGTGAAACGCGCAGCGTAGGGGAATTGCTGGCCTTCCACACCGAGGAACGTCGAAGCGCAATGTTGTGCCACGTGATCGACCTCTATGCGGGTGATCTGAGGCAGTTCCCGAACGGCGTGGCCCCTGACCAGGCCATGTTGGACAGCACCGGATACTATGCCCACACCCGCCACGATCCCACAGGCCGCCCTGTCGAGCGCCAATTGGACATGTCCGGCGGCCTGCGCTGGCGGTTCGAAGATCACATCCCCTATGAACGCCGCCGTATTGACAGAATCGCCCTGTTCAAAACCCGCAAAGACCTGATCCTGCAGCCCGACCACACGTTCAACGAGGCCGAATACAACACCTATGCCTGCCCATGGCACCACAACCTGACGGCTGCGATCTGCTCATTTCGGGCAGCCAAAGCCCTGAAAAGCAACGCAGGTTCAGCCTTCGATATCTCGAGCTTCCGTTGGCACAATTCCGTCTCATTCGAATGGACATCGCGCCAATTGCTCGATCTGGGATTGATCGAACCCGGCCAGTGGTTCTAATCCGCTCTTCATCTGGCCGAAAATATCCCGGGGGGAGTCGGCAGGGGCAGAGCCCCCTATCGCTGTAGCAACATCGGGAACCAGTCTTCCCGCAAACGTTGCCCCGGCATCATATCATGCCCCGGGAACGGAGGCGACGTGCGGCCCGGACGCTCGACATAGCGCGCATCATCCCCGACCAGCCGTAGTGAAAACGCCCGACGACGACTGTCCGAGTGATTCCCTCGCGCCCCATGCAAGGTACGGTAGTTGAACGCAACCGCATCACCGGGTTCCATTTCGAACTCGACCACTTTCATCCCTTCCGCATCCGGATCGGGGACCGGAATGTACTGGCCTTCATCAGCAAAAAACCCCTCTTCGCTGACCCAACGGGTCGGCAGCACCTCTTTCTCCCACCTGTGCGATCCCGCTACACAGCGTAGGGTGGCTTGCTTCACCGGATCCAATGGTGACCAGAAGCTGATCGTCTGCTGCCCTTCAACAAAGTAATACGGCCCGTCCTGATGCCAGGGCGTCGCCATTGAGGTGCCCGGCTCTTTCACCAGCACATGGTCGTGAAACATCTGCACCGTTTTCGACTGCATCAGGTCCGCTGCGACCTCAGCCGCCGCGGAAGTCTCGATCACCTCGCGGAATTGCGGGATACGGGTCCAGTTGCAGTAATCATCAAAGAACAGCCCGGTCTGCCCCTCTTTCTTGTTGTCCGAGGCATAGGGTCCCGGCTTGGCCATATTGGCGGCAACCCCGTCGCGCAACGCGTCCACGTGATCGGCAAAAAGCCCTTTGATCAGGACAACCCCGTCTTCCTGGTAGGTGTCGATCATGTCCTGAGAAACAAGAGGGTGTGGCATGGCGTTCTCCTTGTGCTTGCCCCCGTTTAAAGGACAGCAAAGCCTTCTGTTCAAATCATATATTTCGAAGTAATAATTAACCTGATGTTATATATCTCGCTGCGCCAATACGAATATGTCTGCGCCATCGGCCGCCATGGCAGCTTGTCGTCCGCGGCCCACGCGCTGAACGTATCGCAACCTGCCTTATCGACGGCCCTGACGCGGGTTGAGTCGCTTCTGGGATATCCGCTGTTCATGCGTCGACGAGGGGCGGCGATGACCACAACCCCTCAGGGGCGCCTTTTCATCGAACAGGCGGAAAAGCTGTTGCACTCTGCCGCGCAGATCGAAAATCCGACAGATGCGCCGCACGGGTCTTCACACCTGCGGCTGGGCTGTTTCATTGACCTGGCACCGTTTCATCTGGCCTCGGCCTTACGCAGTCTGAAAACTGCCCTGCCCGATGTGACCATCACCTATCAGGTGGATAGTTTCGAGGGCTTGCTGGACGGTCTGATCAACGGTCAGACGGATATCGCGATCACATATGACCTTGGCATGGATGCAGGGTTTACCCGGCAAGAGCTGTTCGACAGTGTCCCTCATGCTTTGGTTCCACCTGATCACGCGCTTGCAGCAGCCCGCAGCGCGACTTTGACTGATCTGGAACAGGAACCCCTGATCCTGTCAAAGGAGGGGCTTTCCGCGCAGCACGTCTTGAACCTGTTTCGGCGCAAGGGCCTTAACCCAACGGTCGCCCATAGGGCCGCTACACTCGAGATTCAGCGCAGCCTCGCTGCTCACGGCGAGGGAATCGCGATCAGCTATGCCAGCCCCAACAATTCGATGAGCTACGACAATCGAAAGCTGACCCGCCTGCCAATTTTGGACAAGGATGCTGCTGAGCCTGTCGTCTTGGCGCGCCACGGGACCGGCCCCGTCGAAGCCACATTGGCCTCAGCGGAATGTTTCCTGTTTGATGCGCTGTCCGAAACTAGACCTGAGGTTTCTTGCGAAGACGGATAACCACGTCGACCGAGGCGATCTCGACCCCTTCCGGTGCCTGCGGGAGGCGCTGAATCACCAACTCTTCGGACGGAGCGTCGCTCAGGCGGCTTTCGTCTTCCCAATAGAAATGCGGGTGATCATGAGTGTTGGTGTCAAAATAGCTTTTCGACCCATCCACCGTGATCTCTTGCAGCACACCGGCATCGCAGAACGCGCGCAGCGTATTGTAGACGGTCGCAAGCGAAACGGCATCGCCCTTGGTCTTGGCCGAGTCAAACAGGCTTTCCGCTGTGACATGCCGGTGACGACCATCGCCTACAAGCAACTCGGCCAGCGCAACACGCTGACGCGTCGGGCGCAATCCGGCGCTCTCCAACCAGTCTGTAGCTATCTTACGGCTCTGAGGTGTCATGAATCCGATACCCATTTTTGCTGCTTATATATATAGGGGCGCAGGGATGCCAATTTCAAATGAAATTCATTCGCAAAGACCACCGGGTCGCAACATCATCCGGCCACTGCTCTTGCAGGACCTTGCATACGGGTGCTAGGTGAGGCCAAATGTAATGAACGGACCCAAGGCAGAAGAGGCGGCAAGAATGGCCCAATTCCCAAGCAGTTTTGACAAAGAGGATCTGCTGAAATGCGCGCGAGGCGAACTTTTTGGCCCCGGCAATGCGCAATTGCCTGCCCCTCCGATGCTGATGATGGACCGGATCACCGATGTTTCGGGTGACGGAGGCGCACATGGCAAAGGCCATGTTGTCGCAGAATTCGACATCACGCCTGATCTTTGGTTCTTTGACTGCCATTTCCCCGGCAACCCGATCATGCCGGGCTGCTTGGGTCTGGATGGCCTGTGGCAGCTGACGGGATTCAACTTGGGCTGGCGTGGCTGGCAGGGGCGCGGCTATGCGTTGGGCGTGGGCGAAGTCAAACTTACCGGCATGGTCCGCCCGGATCGTAAGATGCTGACCTATTATGTTGATTTTACCAAAGCCGTACAGACACGCCGTCTGACCATGGGGGTCGCGGATGGCCGTGTCGAAGCGGATGGTGAAGTAATTTACCAAGTCAAAGATATGAAGGTTGCACTGTCCGAAAGCTGACGCCAGCGGACACTACGCCAACAGGAACGGAACACAGGAGAACGCATATGCGTCGCGTCGTCGTCACCGGTTTGGGGATCGTCTCCTCGATCGGGAACAATGCCGAAGAGGTTCTCGCCTCGCTCAAAGCAGGTAAATCCGGCATCGAGGCCAATGAGCAGATGGTCGAACATGGCTTTCGCAGCCAGATCGCCGGGTCGCTCAAGATCGACGTGTCCGAGCACGTCGATAAACGCACCCTGCGCTTCATGGGACCGGGCGCGGCCTATGCACACATCGCGATGGGACAGGCGATTGCTGATTCCGGGCTGACTGAGGATCAGGTCGTCAATCCGCGCACCGGACTGGTCGCGGGTTCTGGCGGACCGTCCACCAGCGCAATGCTGACCGCGCATCAGACGGTGCTGAAGAACGGCGCCACCAAGCGGATCGGGCCTTTTGCCGTGCCGAAATGCATGTGTTCCACGATTTCAGCGAACCTTGCCACAGCCTACAAAATCAAGGGTATCAACTACTCGATCACCTCGGCGTGCTCGACCTCGCTGCATTGCATCGGCAACGCGGCGGAACAGATCATGCTGGGCAAGCAGGACGTGATGTTCGCAGGCGGCGGTGAGGAGCTGGATTGGACCCTGTCCTGCCTGTTTGACGCGATGGGCGCGATGTCGTCGAAGTATAACGACACTCCGCAGAAAGCATCGCGCGCGTTCGATCAGGACCGCGACGGCTTCGTGATCTCGGGTGGCGGCGGCATTGTCGTGCTTGAGGATCTGGACCATGCGCTGGCGCGTGGTGCCAAGATCTACGCTGAGGTGACCGGCTATGCTGCAACCTCGGACGGTCATGACATGGTGGCGCCGTCCGGCGAAGGCGGTGAGCGCGCGATGCGTCTGGCTCTGTCGACCCTGCCAGAAGGCCGCAAAGTTGGTTACATCAACGCGCACGGCACCTCGACCCCGGTCGGAGATGTGGGCGAAGTTGAAGCCGTGCGTCGCATCTTCGGCGAAGGCAACGTGCCGCCCATCTCATCCACCAAGTCGATGACCGGGCACGCACAAGGCGCGGCCGGCGCGCTTGAGGCGATCTTCTGCCTGCTCATGCTGGACAATGATTTCATAACACCGTCGATCAATGTCGACACACTAGCCGAAGGCATCCAGCCCGGTGAAATTGCAACTCAAGTGGTTGAAAATGCAGGTTTAGATTCGGTCATGACCAACAGCTTCGGCTTTGGCGGCACAAACGGATCCATGATCCTGTCAAAGTATAACGGGTGAACGAGATGTCGGAAGTTCTAAAAGGGAAACGCGGCCTGATCATGGGTGTCGCCAATGACCGGTCGATTGCCTGGGGTATCTCGAAAGCGATGCATGAAGCAGGGGCTGAGCTGGCTTTCACCTATCAGGGCGACGCGTTCGGGAAGCGTCTGCAGCCATTGGCCGAAAGCCTCGGCAGCGACTTCATGGTGGATGCGGATGTCACCGATGACGCCTCGCTGGACCGCGCCTTTGGCGAGTTGGGCGAACGCTGGCCAACCATCGACTTTGTCGTTCACGCGATTGCCTATTCGGACAAGAACGAGCTGACAGGCCGGTTTCTGAACACCACAAGGGCCAATTTCAAGCACTCGATGGATGTGTCGGCCTACTCTTTCATCGAGGTCGCCCGTCGCGCCTATCCGCTGATGAAGGACAATGGTGGCTCGCTGCTGACGCTGACCTACCAAGGCTCGAATCGTGTAGTTCCGAATTACAACGTCATGGGCGTTGCCAAAGCCGCGCTGGAATCGGCGACACGGTATCTGGCCAACGACCTCGGCCCCGAAGGCATCCGTGTGAACGCAATCTCGCCCGGTCCGATGAAGACCCTGGCCGGGGCGGCAATCGGCGGTGCGCGCAAGACCTACAAGTTCTGCGACCAAAATGCACCCATGCGCTCGAACGCTACGCTGGAGGCCGTTGGCGGCACGGCGGTTTACCTGACCTCAGACGCGGGGGCCTGCACCTCGGGCGAGATCATCCGGGTGGATGGCGGTTTCCACGTGCTCGGAATGCCACAGCCGGATTTCATGTGACCATATCTTTCCCAGACGCCGCCAAGATTTGACCATCTTTCGGCGTCAGGGATATGGGCATGAGCAAAACTGACCAGATCCTTGCCAGCAATACGCGTGGCACCCAGACCAAACGGAAGTCGGGGTTCCTAAGCCCCCGCGCCCGTGTTCTGCTTTTGACGCTGACCACATTGCTGGTGTTGTTCGTGTTCTTCACGCAACCGCAAGTCCGTGCAGCGCTTGACGGGCTTTGGGGCTAGAACCCCAAGCCTTTAGCTCACCGAGACAACCTCGATATCGAAAATCAAATCCTGCCCAGCCAGCGGGTGATTGGCGTCCAGCGTCACCGTGGCCTCGTTCGCCTCTACAACCGTTACCGGCAGCGCCTGACCGTCCGGGGTCTGCATCTGCAACTGGGTTCCCGGCTCTAGTGGGATATCATCCGGAATACCCTCACGCGGGATGTCCTGCCGCATCGCCGGGTTGATCGGGCCATAAGCGTCGACACAGGCAATCTCGACCCGCTTCTTGTCACCAACCGCCAGTCCTGGCATCGCACTGTCCAGGCCGGGTATGATCTGGCCCGAACCAACCACGAACTCTAACGGATCGCGCCCGTCTGAGCTGTCAAACACGGTCTCGTCCAGCAGCGTGCCAGTATAGTGGATGCGAACGGTGTCGCCTTGTTTGATCTCAGACATTGGGCCTCCGGGGCTTGTGGGAAATTAGGCGCCGAACACAAGCGCGCTACGCCGGAGTCTGACGCAGCGCAGGATGCATCCATCTGATTCTGATGTCCAGATTACGTTGCAAGCGCGCGCATTCTCTGGTCGTCGCTTGCACGCGTGCCTGCAATGCCCAGTGGGCAGAACGGTAACATCCCATCCTATCGACAAGATGTTATCGCTACAGTCTTAAATAGAGATTGACCGATGATGGGAATCTCTGCCATCAGCGTCCTCATGTCCGGTTCCGGGTTCGCCCGGAGAAAAGGGAATGCGGTGCGGGGAATTCTGATCCACCCAATGCCGCAACTGCCCCCGCAACTGTAGGCGGTGAGCAGGGCTGACACGCCACTGGGTTCCACCCGGGAAGGCCAGCCCGATGCTTTGACCCGCAAGTCAGGAGACCTGCCGGATATGCACCCTCGGAAGGGGTGTGTCACCGATGCCGGGGTGTGCATCGGGCCGATGCCCTCATTTCGGGTACATGGTCTCGTTCGCCCCGATATCAAGCAAGAAACGTGCCGGGGTTGGCACGAAGGACGAAGGAAAGACCTTGTGAAGAAACTATTTTGCACGGCTGCGGCTGCGCTGGCGATTCCAGCGATGGCACAGGCGCATTTTCTGCTGGAATACACCACCGACACGCTGATCGAGGCACCGGGCGACGTGCCGGTCAAGCTGATCTTCTGGCACCCGTTTGAAAACGGCCATGTCATGGATCTGGAAAAGCCGCAGGAATTCTACGTGATCCACAATGGCGAAAAGACCGACCTGTTGGACACGCTGGAACCCATCCGCTTCTCAAGCCCTGAAAACGAAGGCGCGGCCTTTCAGGGATCTGTTCCGGTCAAGCGTTCTGGCGACTACGTGATGGTCACGGTGCCTCAGCCCTACTACGAAGAGGCCGAGGATATTTATATCCAGCAGATCACCAAGGCGTTCCTAAACCGCAACGAACTGCCGACCGACTGGATGAACCCCGCAGGTCTGGCGACCGAGATCGTGCCGCTGAACAAGCCCTACAACATCATCGCTGGCTCGACCTTCACCGGTCAGGTTCTGGCAAATGGCGAACCGGTTGCCGGCGCTGAGATCGAGATCGAATACATGGCCGCCAAGCCCAGTTTTGACAACCAAGCCTCGTCCGAGCCTACCGTTTCGCCGATGCCGGGTGGTGCTGTTGTCGCAATTTCTGACGCCAATGGCTATTTTTCCTTCGGTGTGCCGAAAGCTGGTTACTGGGGCTTTGCCGCCCTCGGTGCTGGTCCTGAAACCGAACATGAAGGCAAAGAGCTGAGCCAGGACGCGGTGATTTGGATCCGCGCCTGGGACATGGAGTAACCCCCGATGCACATCGTCGACGGAGCCCTGTCCAACCCGGTCGTCATCGGCGGAGCCGTTGCCGCCGCTGGTGGGGTCGCAATGGGCCTCAGGTCGCTGGATCTGGACCGCATCCCCACAGCAGGGGTGCTGGCGGCCAGTTTCTTCGTGGCCTCGCTGATCCATGTTCCGATCGGGCCGTCGTCGGTGCATCTGATCCTCAACGGTCTGGCCGGGCTGCTGCTCGGCTGGGCCGCCTTCCCGGCCCTGTTTGTGGGCCTGCTCCTGCAAGCCGTTTTCTTCGGCTTCGGCGGGCTGACGGTACTGGGGATCAACACGCTCAACATCGCCTTTCCGGCCGTACTGGCGGGGCTGCTGTTCCGACCCCTGATCGGTCGCGGCTCACCTGTTCATGGCGCGATCTGGGGCGGCATAGGCGGCGCCTTTGCCATTGCGGCCACGACCGTCATGGTGGGCATCTCACTGGCCCTGTCAGGGGACGAATTCCTCCCCGCTGCCAAGCTGGTCTTCTTTGCGCATATCCCCGTGATGATCATCGAGGCCGTTCTGACCGGATTTGCCGTTCTACTGGCACGAAAAGTCAAACCTGAACTGTTCCTGACAAGGCCCGCCACATGAGAAAGATTGCCCTCATCCTGGCCCTATGCGCGGCCCCTCTGCCCGCGTTGGCCCACAAGGTGATTGCCGGTGTTTTTGCATCCAGCGATGCGATCGAAGGGGAAATCGGCTTCTCCAACGGCACCATGGCGACCGATACCGAGGTTGTCGTGACCGATCCAAACGGGGTCGAGCTGGGCCGGGCCACGACCAACGCAGACGGGTTCTTCATCTACACGCCCACCACAGCCGTCGCCCATACCTTCTTTGCCGACCTCGGCGCCGGTCACGTGGCCGAGGTCACCATGCCCGCCGATGACGTTGCCAAGATCATGGGCGTCGCCATCAAGAACAAGCCTGCAGCGTCACCCACGCCTACGCCCTCCTCGGAGGGCGTCACAGTGGCCTCTCTCAGTGATAAGGAGCGTCAAGCTATCGCAGCAGCCGTTCGTGACGAAATACGCCCCCTGCGCCGGGAAATCGCCGCCTATCGCGAACATAACGACCTCCAGACCATTCTGGGCGGCATCGGATACATCTTTGGCCTCTTCGGGCTGGGCTTCTACCTCGCGGCGCGGAGGAAACTCGCAGGCTGATGGCACACGTACTGGAACCACAGGAACGGACGCTGGCCGAGGCTGGCACGATCGGTCAACAAGGGTTGATTACCTCGCTTGATCCGCGCGTGCGCATCGTCATGTCTGTTTTGTTTGCGGTCGTTGTGGTCTCCCTATCCTCCCTGCCCGCGCTTGCGGCGGCGTTGATGATCGCGCTGGCTCTACTGGTGCTATCCCGACTGCCTTGGCGCAAAACGCTCAAGCGGATGGCGATGATGGACAGTTTCATCATCTTCATGCTGGTCCTCCTGCCCTTCACGATGCCCGGCGACCCGATGTTTACCATCTGGGGGTTTCCAGCCAGCTGGCAGGGGCTCTGGAAAGCTGTGGAAATCGCGCTGACCGCCAACGCCGTGATCCTGACCGTAATGGTTCTGGTCGGCACAATGGAGCCTGTCACTCTGGGCCACGCCCTGCACCGGCTGCGCTGCCCGGAAACACTCGTGCATCTTTTGATGTTCACCATCCGCTACATCGATGTCCTACATGAGGAATATCAACGCCTCCGCGCCGCGATGAAAGTCCGAGGCTTCCGCCCCGGCACCAACTGGCACACCTACCGTAGCTTCGGCTACCTGGTCGGGATGATGCTGGTCCGGGCAATCGAACGGTCCGAGCGCATCCTCGGCGCGATGAAATGTCGGGGGTTTTCAGGCAAGATGCTGTTGCTGCAAGACTATAGCCTGACCCGCCGGGATATTGTCTTTGCTGCCGGGTTTGGAGGCCTCTGCCTCGCCCTGATCCTAGTGGAATTCGCATGACACTCATCGCGCTGGACGACATCTGCTTTGCCTATCCCGGACAAGCACCGGTTCTGAACGGCGCAAACCTGCGGCTGGAGCCCGGACAACGCCTGTCACTGACCGGCCCGAACGGGGCCGGGAAATCCACGCTTCTACGTATCACACTTGGTCTGCAGCGACCGTCCTCGGGTATGGTGACCGTCTTTGGCAAACCAAGGCAGGCCGAGGCCGATTTCCATGACGTGCGCCGCCATATCGGCCTTGTCTTTCAGGACCCCGACGACCAGTTGTTCTGCCCCACTGTGGCCGAGGACATTGCCTTTGGTCCACTGAACCTCGGCAAGACGCGCGACGAGGCCTTGGCAATCGTGGATCGCGTTCTCCGCGATCTCGACCTCATGCATCTTAAGGAACGAACCACGCATAAACTGTCAGGCGGGGAAAAGCGTCTGATCACGCTGGCAACGGTTCTGGCTATGGAGCCACAGGCCCTGCTGCTGGATGAGCCGACCAATGCGCTGGACACTAAAAACGAGGCGCGGTTGCTCGAAATCCTGCAATCTCTGCCTCAAGCTATCCTACTGGTCAGCCATTCTCCTGCATTTCGCGATGCGCTTGCCCCGGACAGGCTGGAATTGCGAGACGGCAAGCTGGTCGCTGTATGAGAAAGCCTATTTTGGTCGCGCCGATGCAAGCAGTTTGCAAATGCGCAAAACAAAAAAACCCCGCGTCGAGGACACGGAGTTCTTTTTTGAAAGCTGTAGGCTTTCTT
Organism: Ruegeria sp. AG1; assembly: GCF_056541705.1. NCBI lineage: Bacteria > Pseudomonadati > Pseudomonadota > Alphaproteobacteria > Rhodobacterales > Roseobacteraceae > Ruegeria > Ruegeria sp. AG1. Next base: position 255,028 of record NZ_JBQFYU010000005.1, read on the forward strand.
ATTCTTCTGCGGCCTCTTCGGCTGCAACGCGGGCTTTGTCAGCCGCGCCTTTGGCGTCGACGTCACGATCAACGAATTCGATGATCGCCATCGGGGCCATGTCGCCATAGCGGAAGCCAGCTTTCAGGATGCGGACATAACCGCCCTGACGCTCCGCGTAACGGGGGCCCAGAACTTCGAACAGCTTTGCGACGTCTTTGTCTTCTTTCAGCTGTGCTGCGGCCTGACGACGAGCGTGCAGGTCGCCGCGCTTGCCCAGAGTGACCAGCTTTTCGATGATCGGGCGCAGTTCTTTTGCCTTGGGCAGAGTTGTTTTGATTTGCTCATGCTCGATGAGCGAGCCTGCCATGTTTGCAAACAGAGCTTTGCGGTGCTCATGAGTACGGTTCAGGCGGCGGTAACCACGTGCGTGACGCATTTTTCAGTTCCTATCTTGCGTTTTGCTTTGTCTGGCCGGCGATGCGTGTCACCGGCTCTCCTTGGGGCGGAAGTGCCCGTATTGTCCCCGGAAATCCCGGGCATTTGGGAAGACGCGCTTAAAACGCGTCTTCGAATTTCTTCGCCAGATCTTCGATGTTGTCGGGCGGCCAATCCTCGACATCCATGCCGAGGTGCAGACCCATGCCGGACAGCACTTCTTTGATCTCGTTCAGCGACTTTCGGCCGAAGTTCGGAGTGCGGAGCATCTCGGCTTCGGTCTTCTGGATCAGGTCGCCGATGTAAACGATGTTGTCGTTCTTCAGGCAGTTTGCCGAACGGACCGACAGCTCCAGCTCGTCGACTTTTTTCAGCAGCAGCGGGTTGAACTCCAGACCATCGTCTTCGTCCTGGCGGCCAGCCGATTCCGGCTCGTCGAAGTTGACGAAAATCGACAGCTGATCCTGCAGGATACGAGCCGCATAGGCCAGCGCGTCTTCCGGCGTGATCGAACCGTCGGTTTCGATCTTCAGGGTCAGCTTGTCATAGTCCAGAACCTGACCTTCACGGGTCGGCTGAACGTCATAGGCAACCTTTTTGACCGGCGAGTAGATCGCGTCGATCGGGATCAGGCCGATGGGTGCATCTTCCGGCTTGTTCTTCTCAGCTGAGACGTAACCCTTGCCGGTGTTGACGGTCAGCTCCATGAACAGGTCGGCGCCATCGTCCAGGTGGCAGATGACGTGATCGCGGTTCAGGACCTCAATGCCAGCGCTTTCGCTGATGTCACCAGCGGTCACAACTGCGGGGCCTTTGGCATTGATCGACAGGCGCTTGGGGCCTTCGACTTCCATGCGCAGCGACACGCCTTTGAGGTTCAGGATGATGTCGGTGACGTCTTCACGTACGCCCGCAACCGAGGAGAACTCGTGCAGGACGTTGTCGATTTGAACGCTGGTGATGGCCGCGCCTTGCAGCGAGCTCATCAGAACGCGGCGCAGCGCGTTGCCCAGGGTCAGACCAAAGCCACGCTCCAGCGGCTCAGCAACCAGGGTCGCCTGACGCGCAGGGTCGTTGCCCGGCTTACCGTCCAGCTGGGTCGGCTTGATCAATTCTGCCCAATTCTTGTGGATCATGTAATCCCTCCATTCCTGTCCGCGCCCCATGACCAACAAGGTGCAGACGCCCGAGGTTCAAAATGACGTGCTGGGGCCGTGCAAAAACACAGCCCCAGCCAAATTCAAAATCGCTTAGACGCGGCGGCGCTTCGGCGGGCGGCAGCCGTTGTGAGCGATCGGAGTCACGTCACGGATCGACGTGATGTTGAAGCCCACGGCAGCCAGCGCACGCAGAGCCGATTCACGACCCGAACCGGGGCCCTGAACTTCGACTTCCAGCGTCTTGACGCCATGTTCCTGCGCCTTCTTGCCTGCATCTTCTGCAGCCATCTGAGCGGCGTAGGGTGTCGATTTCCGCGACCCTTTGAAGCCCATGGTACCGGCAGACGACCACGAAATGGCGTTGCCCTGCACGTCCGAGATCAGGATCTTGGTGTTGTTGAAGGTCGAGTTCACATGGGCGACGCCCGATGCGATGTTCTTACGCTCTTTGCGCTTAACGCGAGTCTTATCACGTGCCATCAGTCAGACCCTCCCTTATTTCTTCTTACCAGCGATGGCCTTTGCGGGGCCTTTGCGGGTACGAGCGTTGGTGTGGGTGCGCTGACCGCGAACCGGCAGGTTGCGGCGGTGACGCAGACCGCGGTAGCAGCCCAGGTCCATCAGGCGCTTGACGTTCATTTGAACTTCACGACGCAGGTCACCTTCGACGGTGAAGTTTTCGTCGATGAATTCACGGATCTTCAGAACTTCAGCGTCGGACAATTCGTTGACGCGACGGGTCGCTTCAATGCCCACGGCTTCGCAGATCGCTTTGGCCGAGGTGTTGCCGATTCCGGTGATATATGTGAGGGCGATTGGTACCCGCTTTGCAGTCGGGATGTTTACGCCGGCAATACGTGCCACGTGTCACTTTCCTTTTCGTTGCGGTTCCGTAACTCCAGAACCTTTTTTCACAACGCCTAACCGTGGCAGTGTCGCCAGAGGGCTCAGCATTTTATGATATGATCATGTGAACGGAATACCCGCGCACAATTCGATTCTCTTCCGAGATAGCGTCAATTAGTGTCGCGCGACCCGCGCGTCAAGCGCAGATCGCATATTGATCCCGAATTCACTCCGCAGGCTCGATTTCGGGGAAGGTCCAGGTCCCGTCAATCACTTCGGGCGCGGGCTGGTAGAGACGTACAGTATAGTTCCATCCCTCCGTGATCGGCAGGCAATTCACACGGCCGTCGTCGCAACCACCGAAATGCACCGTCATCGATCCATCCGGATTGCTGTCGCCCGTCACAGAGTTGATCACGTAGACACCCAGATCATTCTCTTCAAAGAATCCCGCCGCGCTATACAGGCTGACCGACCAGAACGCGTCAACCGGAACCTCGGCAGGAACCTTGAGCTTGTACGCCCCCAGTTCCAGCCCCGGTTCGACGTTCAGATAGAAGGCCTGTGCCTCTGGCAAGCCACCCCAACCGAACGCTGTTCCCAGCAGGTGGCGCACAGGGTCAACCGCCTCTTTCGAACCGAATGTGCCAGTACTATCTGGCAAGAAACGGGCAAGCTCCAACGCGGCGCTCAACACCTCTTCAAACGCATCCTTGTCGTAATGCGCTTCGTCAAAGGGACGCGCGGAATTGGCCTGCAGCGTGACCCCATCCTGCAATGCGGTCACTGCGGCTATGTCTGCGGGGTCCTCCGAGTCGACGAGGTACCGAAACAACAGCGCAACGTAGGGCGTATCGAACTGCTCGACCGTCAGCTCATAAGTTCCACCGCCAAGGAACACGTCGTTGACGTAGTGATACTGATTGACAACCTGAACCGAGACATAGCGATCACCGGTCTCCGGCACGGTCAGCAAAGCGCCGTCCGAAATATCAACCACCGCCATGCTATAGAGCGTATCCCGGTTCATGCGGATCGTCGGTTGCATATCCAACGGTGTAGGCTCGCGCACATGAAACAGCGTGTTGACGCCGCCCGACTGCGCCAGATACTTCCGAAATTCGATATCTGTCGCCGCACGGACAAAGTTGTCGATGGTCACCGGCGTCGGTTCTGCACAAGCACCGATTGCTGCCATAGTCAGAGCGGACGTCATCGCGAGCGATTTAAGCGATAGACTCATAGCTATCTCCCAACAAAAAATGCGCGCGTTGGCCGAAGTGATACCTCGTCAAACGCACGCATTCAATTGTCGAGATGTGTTACCTTAGGGCAGCTTCGATCGCGCCCTGAACCTCTTCGATTTCGCCCAGACCGTTGATCTTGGTCAGTTGACCTTTGGCATAATAGTAGCCGATCAGCGGCGAGGTCTTCTTGTAGTACTCCATCAAGCGGGTCTTGAGGCTTTCCTCATTGTCATCCGCGCGGCGTTTAAAGTCATTCTCTTTGCCGCAATTGGAGCATTTGCCGTCCGCTGGAATTGGCTTGGTGATGTCGTTGTAGACCTCACCACAGCCGCCACATGTCGACCGCGCGGTGATCCGTTCGACCAGAGCGGCGTCGTCGACTTCCATCTCGATAACGGCGTCCAAGCTGTTGCCGGTGCTGTCCAGCAACTCACCCAGCGCGTCGGCCTGCGCCAATGTGCGCGGGAAGCCGTCAAAGATGAAACCGCCCTCTGCGCCTGCGTCCAGCTTTTCGCGGATCAGGCCGATCACGATCTCATCGGTCACAAGCTGCCCTTTGGCCATAACCTCGGCCACACGGTTGCCCATCTCGGTGCCGCTATCCTTGGCCTCGCGCAGCATATCACCAGTGCTAAGCTGCACCATACCGCGTGTTTCGACCAGATGACGCGCCTGGGTACCTTTACCGGCACCCGGGGGGCCAAGCAGAATGATATTCATCGACGAGCAGCTCCCTTTCTGCTGCGTTTCTTGCCTTTGCCGCGCAGTTGGGACTTTTCGATCAGCCCTTCATATTGGTGCGCCAGCAGGTGGCTCTGAACCTGTTGGATCGTGTCCATGGTTACAGAGACGATAATCAGAACCGAGGTGCCACCGAAGTAGAACGGGATGGCAAACTGGTTCCGAACGATTTCGGGCAGCAGACAGACCAGCGCGAGATAGGCCGAACCCAAAACCAGAACGCGGTTGACCACGTATTCCAGATACTCGGCAGTTTTCTTGCCGGGGCGGATGCCGGGCACGAAACCGTTCTGTTTCTTCAGGTTGTCGGCCACGTCATCCGGCTTGAAAGAGACGTTGAACGTATAGAAGTACGCGAAAAACACGATCATCGACGCGAAGAACAGCAGATAGAGCGGCTGTCCCGGGCCAAAGTTCGCCAGCAGCCACGACATGACCGGACCGTTGGCCGCACCCGACGAGAAGGTCGAGATCGTCACCGGCAGCAACAGCAGCGAGCTTGCAAAGATCGCAGGGATAACGCCCGACGGGTTGACCTTGACCGGCAGGTGGCTGGAGCCGCCTTCGTAAACCTTCATACCGGCCTGACGGCGCGGGTATTGAATGTGGATCTTGCGCAGGGCCCGTTCCATGAACACCACAAAGGTGATCACGACGATGACCATGAGGATTACACCAACGATCACGGCCGGGCTGATTGCGCCCGAACGACCCGAGGCAAAGAACTGAGCCAGAGCGGCCGGAACCTCGGCGATGATGCCGACGAAGATGATCAGAGAGATCCCGTTTCCGATGCCGCGCGCAGTGATCTGCTCACCCAGCCACATCAGGAACATGGTGCCGCCGACCAGAGTGATCATGGTCGACATGCGGAAGAACAGGCCCGGATCGGTCGCCAAATCACCCGATTCCAACGAAACGGCCAGACCATAGGCCTGCACGGTGGCCAGCGCCACAGTACCGAAACGAGTGTATTGGTTGATCTTCTTGCGGCCCTGCTCGCCCTCTTTCTTGAGTTGCTCGAGAGCGGGAACCATGGAAGTCAGCAGCTGCACGATGATCGAGGCAGAGATATAAGGCATGATGCCGAGGGCAAAGATACCCATCCGACCCAGCGCCCCGCCGGTGAACATCGAAACCATACCGCCGATGCCTTGCCCCGCTTGCTCCATGAATTCACGCAGCGCTTGTCCGTCGATTCCCGGCACCGGAATGAAGGTGCCAAGGCGATAAACGATCAACAAACCCAGTGTGAACAGGATGCGGTTGCGCAGATCGGTGGCTTTGCCAAGGGCAGACCAGCTTGTGTTGGCTGCCATTTGTTCTGCTGCTGATACCATAAATCGGTCTCTCTTATGAAAACACCGCCCAGAACCGTTTTCCGGCTCGGGCGGCGTCTGGGAAAACTTAGTGCTCTATGTAAGCGGGTCTTCGCCCGCTCACAAGCGCTTACTCTGCCGCAGCAGCTTTTGTGACCGTCAGTGAGCCGCCCGCTTTTTCAACTGCCTCAACGGCAGCTTTCGAAGCACCTGTAACTTCCAGGTTCAGTTTGGCGCTCACCTCGCCTTTGGCCAGAACGCGGATACCGTCCAGCTTGCGACGAACCAGACCCGAAGCAACCAGAGCGTCCTCGGTGATCGCAGCCTTGGCGTCCAGCTTACCGGCGTCGACGAATTTCTGGATCAGGCCCAAGTTGATAACGGCGAATTCCTTGCGGTTCGGCTTGTTGAAGCCACGCTTGGGAAGACGCTGGTACAGCGGCATCTGGCCGCCTTCGTAGCCGTTGATGGCCACACCCGAACGGGATTTCTGACCTTTGATACCACGGCCACCCATTTTACCCTTGCCGGAGCCCGGACCACGGCCAACGCGGGTCCGTTTCGGTGCGGCGCCTGGGTTATCGCGCAATTCGTTCAGTTTCATATCGCTTCTCCTAAGCCGGATGTGACCCCCGAAGCGTGATGGGCCAAACACGGCGTTTCTTGGTTTTGATTCTCGTGGACGCAATGCCACCGGGGCGCTCTACAGCTTTGTGACGTGCGTTGCAAGTGGCGCGTGGATGTGCAGCCCATCAAACGCAAAAGAGACGCCCAAAAGGACGCCTCTTCGCGTGTGAGTGGTGGGGTAGTTCAGGCGCAGTAAGCGTGCTTGTGCGCAATATCAGCGATATCGCAGCGACGGACTCCGATATCGTCCAGCTCGCGATTGCTGAGCCGCTGCAGTTCGGAGTAGGTCCGCTGGTATTCGGCAGCCCGAGCCCGCGCGACTTTGATGCGTTCAATAAGTGCGGAAACGCGTGCGCCGAAATTGAAGGTCGAGGGGGTGAGTGTTGCAGTATGTGCCATTTTCTTTCCTTTCAGACCGAGGCGTATTCCCCGGCAAATTTTGTGTTCCTTTTGGATACAGCGAGCAGATAGGAAGAGGTCGCGCGGCCAACAACGCCAGTTACGGTCTAGCCGCTATGCAAGGCGGACATATCCAACACTGACTTGAAGGCGATCGGCGAAAAAACCCCTGCAATGACCAGCCGACCTTGCTGACCGCGCAATTCGCGAAGGCTTACATGACCGCTGGACACTTCATGCGCGCGGGATAGCTGCAGAATGCAGGAAAATCGCGGATCGGGTCAGAACTCAGAGCAATTAAAGCTCTTGCACGGATTGGTTGGCCCGACCTACGGCCAACCAATGTGTATTATTCAGAACCTTACCCAAAAGGCCCTGATCCTGCGCGCTTAAATGGCTGCCTTGCGGCTTTCGTCCAGATAGATCTCGCGCAGACGTTTGGCGATTGGGCCGGGGGTGCCATCGCCCAGCGCCACGCCATCAATCTCAACCACTGGCATGACAAAGGCGCTGGCCGAGGTGGTGAAAGCCTCATCAGCCTCTTTCGCTTCGTCGATAGTGAACAGGCGTTCCTCGACCTCCATCTGCGCCTCGGCAGCCATGCGCAGAACGGCCTTGCGGGTGATACCGTGCAGGATTTCATTCGACAGCGGGCGGGTGACGATCTTACCGTTCTTTACGAAATAGGCGTTGTTGCTGGTGCCTTCGGTGACATAGCCATCCTCAATCATCCAGGCATCATCGCAGCCAGCAGCCTTGGCCATCATCTTGCCCATCGAGGGATAGAGCAATTGCGTGGTCTTGATGTCCCGACGACCCCAGCGGATATCCTCGATCGAGATGATCTTGGCGCCTTTTTGCGCCGCAGGGCTATCCGCCAATCCCGGCTTGTTCTGCGTGAACAGAACCAGCGTCGGTTTGGTGTCAGCGGAGGGGAACACAAAATCTCGGTCCCCATCGCTGCCGCGTGAGACCTGCAGATAGACCAGACCTTCGTCAATCTCGTTCAACTCAACCAGCTTGCGGTGGATCTCCAGCAGTTCATCCTTGGTGCAAGGCTCAGCCATCTGCAGCTCGTCCAAAGAACGTTTCAGGCGCACCGCGTGGCCTTCAAAGTCGATCAGCTTGCCATCCAGAACACTTGTCACCTCATAGACGGCATCTGCCATCAGGAAACCACGGTCAAAGATGGATACCTTGGCCTCGGTTTCGGGCAGGTATTCGCCATTCACGTAAACGGTGCGGGTCATGTCACTCTCCTCAGCCCCAAAGTTCCGCACTTGGCGGATGCACTCCGGCGTCGTCAAAAATAAGCGGGTTGGTGCGGTCTTCGGCCAACAGAAGCGGGCCGTCAAGGTCTGTCACCATCGCACCCTGCGCCAGCAATGTCGCAGGGGCCATGGCCAGAGAGCTGCCGACCATGCAGCCGACCATGACTTTGTAGCCCTCCGCCAACGCCGCCTCGCGCAGCAGCAAGGCCTCGGTCAGACCGCCGGTCTTGTCGAGCTTGATGTTCACCACATCATACTTGCCCTTCAATTTGGGCAGGCTGGTCCGGTCATGGCAGGATTCGTCTGCGCAGACAGGCACCGGACGTTCCATGCCAATCAGCGCGTCATCCTGGCCTGCGGGCAGCGGTTGTTCGACCAGTTCTACGCCCAGCCGCACCAGATGAGGTGCCAAATCCGCATAGACCTCAGCCGACCAACCTTCGTTGGCATCAACGATGATCTTGGATGTCGGCGCGCCTGCACGCACGGCCTCCAACCGGGGCATGTCGTCCGGGGTGCCCAGTTTGATCTTCAAAAGCGGGCGGTGCGCGTTTTCTGCCGCCTGCTTTTGCATCGCCTCGGGCGTCGCCAAAGACAGGGTATAGGCGGTTATTTCAGGCCCCGGAAGCGGCAGACCGGCCAAGTCCCAAGCGCGCTTGCCCGCACGTTTGCACTCCAAATCCCAAAGAGCGCAGTCCACGGCGTTCCGCGCGGCCCCGGCGGGCAGCAGGTCCATCAGCGATTGCCGCGTGAACTCGGCAGGCAGCGCCGCGATTTCAGCTTCGACCGACTCGAGCGTTTCGTCATAGCGCGCATAAGGCACGCATTCGCCCCAGCCCTGATGAGTTCCGTCCGAGACTCGAACCGTCAGAACTTTTGCTTCGGTCCGCGACCCGCGCGAGATGGTAAACACCTGCGCCAGCCGAAACACATCACGAGAGACCTCAACCTGCACGCGCCTGCTCCTTCATCTTTTCAAAAATACGCCCGCCGGAGGCGATCCTCCGGCGGGTTTCTTTGATCACAGAGCGGACAGAGCATCCACCAGTTTTCCGGCACCAAAGCGGTATGGGTCAGTGGTGGGCAGGCCCATCTCTTCCTCGACCTTGGCCAGATAGGCCTTGGCCTCGTCTTCGCTCAGGTGCTGAGTGTTGACCGAGATGCCGGCAACCTGGCAGGCAGGATTGCCAACCCGTGCCAGAGGCAGGGCGGTGTCGCGCAACTGCTGCAGCGTTGGCAGCGAATACTCGGGCAGGCCGCGCATATGGGTCCGGGTGGGTTCATGGCACAGGATCAGCACGTCGGGCTGACCGCCATGGACCAGAGCCATCGTGACGCCCGAATAGGACACGTGATACAACGAGCCCTGCCCCTCAATGTGATCCCAGTGATCGTCATCATTGTCGGGCGTCAGGTATTCGACAGCACCCGCCATGAAGTCCGCAACAACCGCATCGAGCGGAACACCTTGGCCGGTGATCAGAATACCGGTCTGGCCTGTGGCGCGGAAGGTGGATTTCATGCCGCGCTTGCGCATCTCGGCATCCATCGACATCGCCGTATACATCTTGCCCGCCGAGCAATCGGTGCCGACAGCCAGGCAACGCTTGCCGCTACGTTTCTTGCCGTTTGCGATGGGGTAGCCAACGGTCGGCACACGCACATCGTGCAGGGTGCAGCCGTGGGTTTGAGCAGCCGCAACCAGATCGCCTTCGTCCCGCAACAGGTTGTGCAGACCCGACGCGATGTCATAGCCCATTTCCAACGCCTCGATCAGAACGGTTTTCCAGGCCTCGCTGATCACGCCGCCACGGTTGGCAACACCGATCACCAACGTCTTCGCGCCGGCCTCTTTCGCCTCGGCCAAAGTCATGTCCGTCATACCCAGATCGGCCTTGCAGCCCTCCATGCGGTACTGGCCCACAGCGTTTTCCGGACGCCAGTCACGGATGCCGATGGCAACTTTGGCGGCCAACTGGTCGGGCGCATCGCCCAAAAACAACAGATACGGTGTCTCGATCATTGCGTCGCACTCCTTTGATTCCGCGCAAAGCTAGAGAACCACGAGAACGAGCGTTTCGCGAATTTTCGCCACGTAGACACCCTCGCCAAGATTTTTTCGCGCATTTTTGCATCTAATCGCAAAATTCTTCGAAGTTTTAAAACTGAACAATCTTCAAGCACTCGCAAACTGCACCTTGCGCAACAAATGCTGCGCTCGCATTGCCGCATCTGCACAATGACCCTTGCGCCGCATTGCGCAATTTAATATCCCGAACGAGAACCAAAACGTAACTTCATTACTCTTGCGAGGTCCCGATGAGTTTCCGCATCCAACCCGCCGCTCCGGCGCGGCCAAACCGTTGCCAGTTGTTCGGCCCCGGCTCGAACACCAAGCTGTTCCCGAAGATGGCGGCCTCTGCTGCGGATGTGATCAACCTGGATCTTGAGGATTCGGTTGCACCCTCTGACAAGGACGTCGCCCGCGCCAATGTCATCGAAGCGCTGAACTCCGTCAATTGGGGCAACAAATACATGTCCGTTCGGATCAACGGGCTGGATACGCCCTATTGGTACCGCGATGTGGTGGACCTACTGGAACAGGCCGGAGACCGCCTTGACCAGATCATGATCCCCAAGGTCGGCTGCGCGGCGGATGTCTACGCCGTCGACGCTCTGGTCACCGCAATTGAGCGCGCCAAGGGTCGGAGCAAGCCGATCTCGTTCGAGGTGATCATCGAATCCGCGGCCGGCATTGCCCATGTCGAGGAAATTGCAGCCTCATCGCCCCGGATGCAGGCGATGAGCCTGGGGGCTGCGGATTTCGCGGCGTCCATGGGCATGCAGACCACCGGAATCGGCGGCACGCAAGAGAACTACTACATGCTGCGCGAAGGTGAGAAGCATTGGTCGGACCCGTGGCATTGGGCGCAGGCGGCCATCGTCGCCGCGTGCCGCACCCATGGCGTTCTGCCAGTCGATGGGCCCTTTGGCGATTTCAGCGACGATGAGGGCTATATCGCGCAGGCCAAACGCTCGGCCACTTTGGGTATGGTCGGCAAATGGGCGATCCACCCCAAGCAGATCGCGCTGGCCAATCAGGTCTTCACTCCATCGGATGAGGCTGTCTCCGAGGCGCGCGAAATCCTGGCCGCGATGGAACAGGCCAAAGCCAATGGTGAAGGCGCGACAGTCTACAAAGGCCGTCTGGTCGACATCGCGTCGATCAAGCAGGCCGAGGTCATCGTGGCGCAATCCGAGCTGATCGCTGCGAACGGTTAAACTAAAAATGAAAGAGCGCCAATTTGGCGCTCTTCCTATTGCAGGTACTGCTTTCAGCGGCCGAACGCGCTGTCAGGTGTCCAAGTAAAGTCTTCGCCCTGCTTGCCCCATTTCATCATCAAACAAGAAGTGCCGAGCTTCTGAAAGTAGACGATGTGAAGTGGGTACCATCCGGCTTTCGGAACCTCGACTTCGGTTCTTTGGTTGGCCTCGCAACCCTGAATGCCCCTAACAAACCCGATTTGTTGCCCTCCGACAAATGCCTCGAGCCCATCATTGGACCATGTTTCAAGCTCATAAATGCCTGGGGAATCAAAGCGAATGTAGCCGTTGATATCAGCCACGACATTGACGGATTCACCGAAAGTCAGAACAGGGTCACCCTTGTTAGTGTCTCGGTAGTCCAATCCAAGCAGAGGTGTGCCGACCTCAGCGTTGGGCAATAGGGACTTGGCGTGGCTCAGATCGCGAATTTTGCGCTGCGTTCCGTTCCATGCATATTTCACATTAAGGCCGGATTGCACATTGCCAGGTTGCGGGTTAGCCGGTTCCAGCTTGAGCGGCGCCGCCCCGACGTATCCGGCAAGAATGGTGAGCGCGGACGCGATCAACCCAATTTGAAGATGGTTCATGATGGTCTCCCAGTATACGCGCCCATTTCGTCTTGGGCGTCTTTGCCAACGACCCTAAGACCTGAGCTTTTACCCCGCAAGGGTGTGATACCAGCGCGAAAGCCAAGCTACGCTCGCAAATCCTTGGGCGACCCCATGACAACGTAAGACGTGATCGACGTGACATGAGGCAATGTTCCCAGCACATCGGTGTGAAAAATCTTGTACGACGGAAGGTCCGCGCACTCCACGCGCAACAGGTATTCGATTGTACCGGTGATATTGTGGCACTCAACCACCTCGGGCGCGCGCTGCAGGGCCCGCTCAAATCCTTCCTGAGCGGCCTTTGTATGCTCGCCAAGACCAACGCCGATATAGGCGACAAACCCCTTGCCCAGCGCGGTCGGGTCCAGAACAGCGCGATATCCGGTGATGACTCCGGCCTTCTCCAACTCTTGCACGCGGCGCAGACAGGCCGAGGGGGACAGCCCGACACGATCCGCAAGCTCAAGATTGCTGATGCGCCCATCCGTTGAGAGTTCGCGCAATATTTCGCGGTTTATTCGATCCATTTTAGTCATTAATTGCTAATTTAGACCGTTCACGCACAATAACGCAATTTCATTTGCGGCATTTGCGGTAAATATCCCCCACATGACCTACGATATCCTTCTGGCCCTGATCGCCTTTGCCTTCGTCTCGTCCATTACGCCGGGCCCGAACAACCTGATGCTGATGGCATCTGGTGCCAATTTCGGTTTTCGGCGCACGATTCCTCATATGCTGGGAATCGGGCTTGGCTTCACCTTCATGGTGCTGCTGGTGGGCGCGGGTCTGGTGCAGGTGTTCAACCAATACCCGGTCAGCTACACGGTGCTGAAGGCGGCCTCGGTGGCGTATCTGTTGTATCTGGCGTGGAAGATCGCGCATGCCGCACCGGCCGAGAAAGGCGCTGCCGTGGGTACGCCGATGAGCTTTCTACAAGCCGCCGCCTTTCAATGGGTCAACCCAAAGGCCTGGGCGATGGCGCTGACCGCGACAACGGCTTATGCGCCAGGGCAGACTCTCAACGTCATCATCATCGTCGCGCTTGTGTTCGGAGCGGTCAACTTGCCCTCGGTCAGCACCTGGACGGTTCTGGGGCAACAAATGGCGCGGCTCCTGACGAATCCGCGCCGGTTGGTGGTGTTTAACTGGACAATGGCGGCCCTACTAGTGGCCTCGCTCTATCCGGTGTTGTGGCCGAGCTGATCACTTCAGCGGCAGGCATATCTCGGTCAACAGATCTTCGGGCGCAGTTTCGCGCGGATCGTTGAGGTAGATCTCATAGCAGGGTTGATCTGCTGGCTCTTCCCCTGACTTTGGTAGCCAATTCCCAAACAGGCTGTGGTAGGCGGCCTCTAGGCCAGAATAGGGCCCATTGTAGGTTAGCACCGCTGTCTTTCCCCCGGCGATCTGCACGTCCTCCATCCCATCGGGAGTACCTTTCCCACGGAATTCGGCCCCGGCATAGCTGCGCAACTGATCCTCTGGCACCTCATCTGGGCTGTCAAAGTAAATACCAACCACAGGGCCAACCTGCGGCCAAAGCTGACGAGATTCGCACAGTGCGCCGAACGCTTCAAAACTTTTGCCTATTTCGGAATACGCGCCTTTGTGCGGAAGGGCGATCACACGGCGGGCGGGTTCGGTTCGGGTGGTCACGGGATGCATCGGATATCCTCCGGTTTTGAAGTTTGGATGGGCTGGCAGAAACTGACCGGCTTTGCGGAAAGCGGCGGGGCTGCTGCCATAGGCCTCGGTAAAGGCCCGGATGAAAGAGTTCGGGTTGGGGTAGCCAACGGAATGCGCAACCTGCGAAACCGAGGTATCTGACCGGACCAGTTGAACCGCCGCACGGTGCAGCCGTATCCGACGCACCGCCTGGGCGCAGGTCTCGCCCGTCAATGCGCGGAAAACGCGGTGCCAGTGGAACCGCGACATCGCGGCGACATCAGCCAGCGCATCCAGTGACAAATCCCCATCGGGGTGATCGTGGATATAGGTCAGCACCCGCAGGATGCGGTCCTCGTACCTGGTTGCCATTTGGCATCCCTTCCTTCTCTCTGCCCAATCGTGGTCGCATAATCGGCCCTCACAAATCTTGCTGAGTTGCATCCCAAGCGACCACGCGTCATATAGCAGGGAACTTCCGCGTTGAGAGGCGTCATGACCCAGTATCTGGATTTCGAAAAACCGCTGGCCGAGATCGAAGGCAAAGCAGAAGAGCTGCGCGCCCTGGCCCGCGCAAATGAAGAGATGGATGTGGCCGAAGAAGCCTCGGCTCTGGATGCTAAAGCCGCCAAGCTGCTGGATGAGCTGTATGCCGATCTGACCCCCTGGCGGAAATGTCAGGTCGCGCGCCACCCCGAGCGCCCCCATTGTCAGGACTATGTCAAAGAGCTTTTTACCGAGTTCACTCCACTGGCCGGGGATCGCAACTTTGCCGACGATCTGGCGGTGATCGGCGGGTTGGCCCGGTTCAACGATCAGCCGGTGATGGTGATCGGGCATGAGAAAGGCTCTGACACCAAATCGCGCATCGAACGGAATTTCGGCATGGCCCGTCCCGAAGGTTACCGCAAAGCGGTCCGCCTGATGGAGATGGCCGGGCGGTTTGGTCTGCCGGTCGTGACCCTGATCGACACCGCAGGGGCCTACCCCGGCAAGGGTGCAGAGGAGCGCGGTCAGTCCGAAGCGATTGCCCGGTCGACCGAGATGTGCCTGAAAATCGGTGTGCCCCTGGTTTCTGTCATCATCGGCGAAGGTGGCTCTGGCGGGGCTGTGGCCTTTGCCACCGCGAACCGCGTCGCGATGCTGGAGCATTCGGTCTATTCGGTGATCTCACCCGAAGGCTGCGCCTCGATCCTTTGGAAAGACGCCGAGAAGATGCGTGAGGCCGCCGAGGCGCTGCGCCTGACCGCGCAGGACCTGTACAAGCTGGGCGTCTGCGACCGCATCATCACTGAGCCCAAAGGCGGGGCACATCGGGATCGTCCGGCCGCGATTGAATCGGTCCGTGCTGCCATTGCGGCCATGCTGAAAGAGCTGGACGGCAAGGATGCGGCGGCCCTGATCAAGGACCGCCGTCAGAAGTTCTTGGATATCGGCTCAAAAGGGCTGGCGGCGTAATCCGTCAGCCGCCCAACTGGCGCAATAGTTCAACCGAAGGTTTGCCGGTGACCGGCAGACCATTGGCGCGCTGGTAACCACTGATAGCCGCTTCGGATTTCTTGCCAATCACCCCGTCCGCGCCTTCGGTATCGAACCCGGCCGAGGTCAGGCGGCGTTGCAACTCTTTGCGGTCTTCCAGCGTCAGGCCGGTTTCATCCGGCCCGAAGGACGCCTTGAACGGGCCGCCTCCGGCGATTCTGTCGGAAAGATGGCCCACACCGATCGCATAGCTGTCCGAGTTGTTGTAGCGTTTGATCACGTTGAAATTGCGGAATACGGCGATCTTTGGCCCCGGCACCTGCGGCTGCAAGACTGCGACGGGCGTGCCGGAAACGGTGCCGACCTCTCCGCCCCAGGGCTGACCCCGCACCCATCCAGCCCGCGACAGATAGGCAGCGGTTGAAGCCAGTGAGTCCGACGGATCCTCGGACCAGATATCGCGCCGCCCATCACCGGTGAAATCGACCGCATAGGCCAGATACGAGGTCGGAATGAACTGCGTATGCCCCATCGCACCCGCCCAGCTGCCGGTCATATTGTCCGCCGAGGTGTCGCCCGCCTGAATGATCTGCAAGGCCGCGACCAGTTGCTTTTCGAAAAACGCTCCGCGCCGCCCATCATAGGCCAAGGTCGAGGTTGCCGAGATCACCGGCACATCACCGCGGCGTGCTCCGTAGCGGCTCTCCAGCCCCCAAACGGCCACGACGACCTCTTTGTCGACGCCATATTGCGCCTCAATCTGTGACAGCACACCGTTGTGGCGCTGCAGCATCTGTTTGCCGGTGCTGATCCGCTCATCCGAGGCGGCGATGGCCAGATAGTCCTCAAGCGAGCGTTTGAACTCGACCTGATTGCGGTCCCGTTCGATCACACCGGGCAGATAGCCTGCCCCCTGAAAGGCGCGGTTCAGTGTGGATTGTGAGATGCCCTGTGAGGAAGCGCGGGATTTGAAACCTGCCACCCAGGCATCATAGCCCGCATTGGAAACAGGCTGCATTCGGGATGCAGGCGCGCGCGCCGGTGCGGTCGCATCGCTACATGCGGCCAGCAAGGTCGCCCCAAGGCCGAGGGAGAATGTGCGTCTATTGATCATGACTGAAATCTGCTCTTGTTTGTGATTTGCCCCAGAGTAGCGCAGACCGCGCTTGCAAACCAGAACGACAAGCCACGATTGGACCTGATCGAGACGCTCGGCGGTTGGTTGCTCAGCTCACCAGCAACCGCAAGCCCTGCGTCACATCCGACCGGACCGCAAGGCGCAGGCCCGGCTCGTCCCCCGCTTTCAGCGCGGCGATGATCAGCTTGTGGTAATGCGGCGGCTCGGTGCGCCGCAAACGACCATAAAGCGCACGCATGGTCGGGCCAAGTTGCAGCCAAACAGTTTCCGCCATGGCCAACATCGCAGGCGCCTGAGCGCGCAAGTAGAGCGTTCGGTGAAATTCCAGGTTTGTCCGGATATAGCCCACCGCATCGCGCTTGGTCACCATCTCGGCGACGTTCATATTGATGCTTTGCAACCGGTCAATCAGCGCCATATGCGCCCGAGGCAAGGCACGGCTGGCCAGCTCAACCTCCAACAGCGCCCTCAGGGCGGCCAGCTCTTCGATCCGGTCATTTGTCAGCTCAGGCGTCGAGACGCGCCCCGATGACGACAAGAACAAAGCCCCCTCAGCCGCCAGTCGGCGCACCGCTTCGCGCGCAGGCGTCATCGAGACACCGAATTCTTTGCCGATTCCCCTGAGGGTCAAAGCCTCGCCCGGCGCAATCTCTCCGTGCAGAATGCGCGATCTCAGGGTGCGATAGACCCGATCATGTGTTGCGATGCTCGAGTCCGTAGGCCTTGTCGTTATCATGCCCTCATGTGATCACAAAATTCGGTGACGTCAACTCGCTGGCCCGTCAAATCGGAAGCGATGCAACACGGCTCCGTTGTCCCTGAGCCAGCGACGCGGGGCATCGTACGGGCCGAATATACGCTCCACCTGCGCCCAGAAGGCCGACGAGTGGTTCATCTCCGCCAGATGCGCCACCTCATGCGCAGCGACATAGTGCAGAACCTCGGGCGGGGCCAGAATCAAGCGCCACGAGAACATCAACCCGCCGTGGGAACTGCAAGACCCCCAGCGCGACCGCGTGTCCCGCAGCGATAGAGTCGTGTAGGACCGGCCCAGAATGGCGGCATAGTCATCACAGGCCTCGTTCAGACGATCCCGAGCAAGTTCCTTGAGAAAACGGGCCAATCGACGCCCCTCAGCCCCTGCCGGGACAGCCACCGTGTCCGCGCCCAACTGCACGCGCCGACCGGTTGCCGGGACGATTCGGCGTTCAACGCCTTCGACAGGGATCAGGCCACCGACGCGAACGTCCTCCCGCTCGGGCTGGCCCGCCAGATGCTGGCGGATCCAATCTTCCTTGCTGCGCGCGAAGTTCAACGCCTCATTCTCGGGCACGCCGTTTGGATAGGTCAGGGTAACCCGCCCGTCCAATTGGGAAATCCGCAGACTGATCCGCCGCGCCCGCGCGGATTTGCGCAGCGTCAGCGGCACTGGCGGCCTGCCCGGCAAAGCGTGTTCCCCCATATCCCGTCCTCTTCCGCGCAAAGGCTTTGACAGCACCCGCCGCCTGTGGCAGGTGAACTGAATCTTTTAGACGACTCACCTGATATCAAGGGGATTTGACATGCCCAAGGAAGAATGGGGCGTAAAGCGCGTTTGTCCGACCACCGGTAAACGGTTTTATGACCTGAACAAAGACCCGATCGTCAGCCCCTACACGGGCGAGATCGTGGAACTTGAAACCGGCAAGAGCCGGATGATCGCCGCCGATGCCGAAGATGCGGCAACCAAGAAAGCGCGCGAAAACGCATCCGAGGATGATCTGGTTCTGGATGATGACGACAATGTCGACGTCGATCTGGATGACGATCTGCTGGATGATGATGACGACGGCAATGAGGATGTTTCGCTGGACGACATCAAGGACATGTCGTCAGAAGACGAAAACTGATCCGATACGGGGCGGCCAGTGGCCGCCCTTTTTCGTTTGCGAGGCGGTGAATAGTTTTTCGCAGATTTCAAATTTTGCTCTTGCGCTCGTGCGCGCTGTCTCATAAACGTCCGCCCACTGCTTCGGCAGTACCTGGAAGGGGCCTTAGCTCAGTTGGGAGAGCGCTTGCATGGCATGCAAGAGGTCAGGGGTTCGACTCCCCTAGGCTCCACCAAATCTCACAACTATATCTATATCGGAATGGTTTTGCTCCCTTGAGCGGCAGGCTATGGGCACGCCTCTTTAGCAGCGAGACTGCCAGAAGAAATGCCTGGTCTCTCGCTTAAGCAAAAGCGCAAACCGCTACTGGCACTACGCCTAACTAGCCCGCGCCTGACAAAATGTTGTCGGACCTTGGCTCTTTCCTGCACCGCCCTCTTGTGCCACCTTGCGCCAGAAAAAGGGGAGAGAGCTGATGGCAATCAAGACCTGTGTATTTGACGCTTATGGCACATTGTTCGATGTGGCGGCTGCGGCACGTCAGGCCGCTGCCGAGCCCGGTTTTGAGGCGGTCCGCGATACGTGGCCAGATTTGGCCAATCAGTGGCGGCTGAAGCAATTGCAATACACATGGCTGCGCGCCGTCGCAGACGCTCATTGCGATTTCTGGGATGTCACACAAGACGGGCTGGACTGGGCGCTTGAGGCGACGGGGCTGCATGGGGATGCCAAACTGCGCCAACGGCTGCTGGATCTTTACTGGGAGCTACGCGCCTATCCTGAGGTGCCTCAGATGCTACAGGCCTTGAAACAAGGCGAGTTGCAGACGGCGATTCTGTCGAACGGGTCGCCTCCCATGTTGGATGGCGCGGTGCAATCGGCCGGTATTGGCGATGTTTTGGACGATGTGCTGTCGGTCCAAAGCGTCGGTATCTTCAAACCCCACGCCAAGGTCTATGATCTGGTGCAAGACAGGTTTGGCTGTTCCCGAGATGAGGTTCTGTTCGTCAGTTCGAACGGTTGGGACGCTGCCGGAGCCAGCGGATACGGCTTTGTCACCGCATGGGTCAATCGCGCGGGCGAACCGATGGATCGACTGCCGTGGAAACCAGCGCATGTTCTGTCAGACCTGACCTCAATCCCCGAACTGGCCGGGCTATAATGGCGGAATTCAAAACGTCTGACGGGCTTCGGCTGTACTATGAGGATAGTGGCACAGGCACTCCTCTTCTGTGTCTTGCAGGGTTGACGCGCAACGGACGCGATTTCTCGCTTCTTGCTCCGCATATAGCCGATGCCCGCCTTATCACATTGGATGCGCGGGGGCGTGGGCAGTCGGATCATGATCCGAACCACGCGAACTATAACGTCCTGCGCGAAACTCAGGATGTTGTCGAACTGCTGGACCATCTGGCCCTTGACCGGGTGGTGGTTCTGGGCACGTCGCGCGGCGGGATGGTTGCGATGACGCTTGCGACGCTGCAGCCGGACCGGCTGGCGGGCGTTATCCTCAATGACGTGGGTCCGGTGATCGAACCCTCAGGTATCTCTCGGATCATGGATTACGTGGGCGTAGCACCCAACTCAAAGACCTACGATGAGGCCGCCGCCGTCCTGAAAGCGGTGATGGCGCCGCACTTCCCCGGCGTCCCCGTGGAAACTTGGCGCATACAGGCCGAGAACCAGTATAAAGAAACGCCGGAGGGGCTGGCCTTGCGCTATGATCCGGCCCTGCGCACGGCCTTATTGGAGCAGGCCGCAGCTGCCAACGTGCCGGACTTATGGCCCTTCTTCGAGGCGCTACAGGGCATTCCGACGGGCGTTCTGCGCGGCGCAAACTCGGACATCCTCAGCCAGGAAACACTGAAACAGATGCAGACCCGCCATCCGGGCCTGATCACGGCTGAAGTCCCGGATCGCGGCCATGTACCCTTTCTGGACGAGCCGCAATCCCTCACCGTTATTCGCAAGATTCTGGACCAAGCATGAGTACACTAGAGCTGATCGAAGCCGCCGCCCATCGGCTACAAGGGCATGTCCGCGAGACGCCCCTTCTGACCTCACCCTTTCTGGACGAAATCGCCGGGCGGCGGGTGTGGGTCAAACCCGAATGCCTGCAACACACCGGCAGCTTCAAATTCCGCGGCGCATGGTCGGCCATCTCGGCGCTGAGCAAGGCGGAAAGACAGCGCGGCGTGATCGCCTATTCCTCGGGCAATCATGCGCAGGGGGTGGCCTTGGCGGCGGCGAAGCACGGGATCTCCTCGGTCATCATCATGCCTTCGGACGCGCCGCAGCTGAAGATCGACAACACGCGTGCCTTGGGCGGTGAAGTTGTCCTGTACGACCGAAGCACGGAAAGCCGCGAAGAGATTGGCAATGCACTGGCCTCTGAACGCGGCCTGACCCTGATCCGCCCCTACGACGAACCCCAAGTCATCGCAGGACAAGGCACCGCCGGGCTCGAGATCGCGCGCCAAGCCAAAGCCGCGGGCGTGACCGATGCCGACGTTCTGGTCTGTTGCGGCGGCGGCGGTCTGACCTCGGGCATCGCGCTTGCGCTTGAGGCGCACGCCCCTGGCCTGCGGGCCCGCCCGTGTGAACCGGACGGGTTCGACGATGTCAAACGCTCGCTGGAGGCGGGGCAGATCCAAAGCAACCCTACGACTGCTGGCAACATCTGCGACGCAATCCTGACCCCGCAACCGGGTGACATTACCTTTCCGATCCTCAACCGCCTCTGCGGCCCCGGCCTGTCGGTCACCGAGGACGAGGCGCTGCACGCCACGGCGCTGGCCTTTTTGCGCCTCAAGATCGTGCTGGAACCGGGCGGTGCGGTATCGCTGGCCTCGGCCCTGTTCCGAAAGGATCAGATCAAAGGGGATGACGTGATCGTTGTCGCCTCGGGCGGAAATGTTGATCCAGGCCTCTTTGCGCGTGCGTTGGAATTCCTGACCTGACACCCATATCGGGTTTGTGCAATCTGCACGCAAAGGCCGAGCAAGGAACCAAAGCATGACGATCGCTGAATTGGGTGGCGTTCAGCTAAACTACCGGATTGATGGCGCGCCAGATGGTGCGCCTATCGTGTTTGCAAACTCGCTGGGCACGAATTTACACCTGTGGGACGATGTGCTGCAACATCTGCCCGACGGACTGCGGATCATTCGCTATGACAAGCGCGGTCACGGCAAATCCTCGGTCCCGCCTGCGCCTTACGCCATGGGCGCGCTGATCCGCGATACCGAGGCGCTTCTGGATCACCTCGAAATTCGGGATTGCGTCTTCGTTGGCTTGTCGATTGGTGGTATGATTGGCCAAGGGCTGGCGGTGAAACGGATGGATCAGGTCCGCGCGCTGGTACTGTCGAACACCGCTGCCAAGATCGGGATGCCGAAAATCTGGCAGGACCGGATGGAGGCCGTCCGAACCGGCGGGATCGAGGCGCTGGCCGATGCGACGATGGAGCGGTGGTTCTCGCGCGATTTTCGGGCCGCCAACCAGCACCTCGCATGGCGCGAGATGATGGTCAGACAGCCGTCCGAAGGGTATCTGGGCTGTTGTGCCGCCATTGCGGGCACCGATTTTTACACGCCGACCAGCGGCCTGCGCCTGCCCACCCTTGGGATCGCGGGCAGTGAGGACGGCTCGACCCCACCGGATCTGGTACGCGAAACGGTGGACCTGATCCCCGGCTCGCGGTTCGAATTGATACGCCGGGTGGGCCACCTGCCCTGCGTCGAAAAACCCGCTGAATACGCTGCCCTTTTGCGGCAATTTCTGACCGAGATCGGTCACATCTGAAGGAGCGTCCCTTGGCCGAATTTCTATTGGTCCATGGATCCTGTCACGGCGCCTGGTGCTGGCGCGACCTGATACCCGAGCTTGAAGCGTTCGGCCACATCGCTCGTGCCATCGACATGCCCAGCCACGGCTCGGACCCGACACCAGTCTGCGATGTCACGCTGGAGAGCTGCCGAGACGCCGTGCTCGCGGCCTCAACACCAGACGCGATCCTTGTCGGGCATTCCTGGGGCGGCTATCCGATCAGCGCCGCGGCCGAGGCCGACCCGCATGCCATGCGCGCGCTGATCTATCTTTGCGCCTATGTCCCGCAAAATGGGTTGTCTCTGGTCGACATGCGCAGAAGAGGTCCTGAGCAAACCATTGGCGATGCAGTCGACAAATCCACTGACGGGCTGTCCTACACCGTGCATCCCGACCGCGTTCAGGACCTGTTCTATCATGATTGCACGCCCGAGATCCTGCCCTATGCATTCGCCCGGCTCTGCCCGCAGGCCATCAAGCCACAGGACACACCGCTTTCAATAGGGGATCACTTTGACAAGGTCCCAAAGGCCTATATCCGCACCAATGAAGACCACACCATCCATCCGGCCTATCAGAAGGACATGAGCAAGCGCATTCCAGCGCATCTGCGGCGGAATATCGACAGCTCACACTCTCCGTTCTTTTCGCACCCGCGCCATCTGGCGCAAATACTGGATGAGCTGTCGGACAAGCTGTAACTGACTGACGAGACGTCATCCTGGGTGGCTACACAGCGCCCTTCCCTCATCCCGCTGGCCCCTCTAGTGTGAGCGATGGGTCATATAGCCGGGTTCCATGCGTCTGCCATTTGTCTTTGTTCTTCTGACCGTCATGATTGACGCGATGGGTATCGGTCTAGTCATGCCGATCATGCCGCAACTGATCGTCGAGGTGCAGGGCGGAACGCTTGCCGACGCCGCCCTTTGGGGAGGCGTCCTCAGCACTGCCTTTGCCGCCATGCAATTCGTGTTCGGGCCTATTCTGGGCAACCTGTCAGACGCCTATGGCCGTCGGCGCGTCCTGCTGGTTTCGTTGTTTGTGATGGCTTTGGATTATGTGGTCATGGCCATCGCGGGCAGCATCTGGTTGCTTTTGATCGGTCGTCTTGTGGGCGGGATCACAGCCGCAACCCACGCGACAGCGGCCGCGTTTATGGCAGATGTCTCGAAACCCGAAGACAAAGCCGCCAATTTTGGCCTGCTCGGCGCGGCTTTTGGCATGGGATTTGTTCTGGGCCCCGTGATGGGCGGCCTGCTTGCCGAATACGGAACGCGCGCGCCGTTCTGGGCGGCTGCGGCACTGTCCGCTCTCTCGTTCGGCCTCGGGCTGATGGTCATGCCCGAAACGGTCACAGACAAAACCCGCCGCGCCTTCAGCTTGCGACGCGCCAACCCTGTCAACGCGCTAAAGGCCATCGCCGCCCTGCCCGGAATTCGCCCCCTATTGTGGGTCTATTTCCTCTATTCGGTGTCCATCTACGTCTACCCCGCGATCTGGTCCTATTTCACGACCGAGCGTTTCGGGTGGTCGCCGCAGATGATCGGGCTGTCTCTCGGCGTCTATGGCATTGGCATGGCCGCCGTTCAGGGCGGTTTGATCAGACCCGCGACCCGTCATCTTGGGGAGCGCATGACCATTATTTGCGGCATGGGTTTTGAGGTCATCAGCTTCGCTTTGCTAGCCTTCCTGACCAATGGCACTATCGCCCTGATGCTGATCCCGATCACCGCCTTGGGCGCGGTGATCACGCCCGCGCTGCAGGCATTGACCTCGCGCGCGACGCCAGACTCGCAACAGGGTGAACTTCAGGGCGTCCTGACGTCTCTGCACGCCTTGTCCATGGTGATCTCGCCCCTGTTGATGACCAGCGTGTTTGCGTGGTTCATCCGGCCTGAAACATCGCTCTACCTGCCCGGAGCACCATTCCTCCTAGCACTGGTTCTTATGGCCGCGGGGTTCTTGCTGTTTCTGCGCGCCCGACCTGCCGTGGCGTAATACCGACATACCCGTGACGGTTTCCGTCTTGCGAGATGCCAATTCCCGCGCCACCGTAAACCAAACGAAGCGAGGGACGATATGCAAACCATCAAAGCCGCCGTATGCCGGGCGTTCGGGGAACCTCTGACGATAGAAGAGGTCCAACTGGCCGCCCCTGGCACCGGCGAAGTCGAGGTTACACTGGACGCGGTGGCCATCTGCCATTCGGACATCTCATATGCCGATGGTGCATGGGGCGGGTTCCTGCCCGCTGTCTACGGACATGAGGCCGCCGGGGTAGTCAGCGCAGTTGGAGAGGCTGCAGGGGATTTCAAACTGGGCGACCCGGTGGTCGTGACGCTGATCCGGGCCTGCGGCTCCTGCCCTTCATGTGCAGGCGGCAAACCTACGATCTGCGAAACCCCCTATGACACGGTCAAAGGGCCTTTGCGCACAGGTGACGGCGGACCTTTGGAACAGGCGATGGCCTGCGGGGCCTTCGCCGAGAAAGTCGTCGTCAGCCACCGGCAGATCGTTCGGATCCCAGAAACCCTGCCCAAAGACCTCGCCAGCCTGTTGTCCTGTGGTGTGATCACCGGGGTCGGCGCAGCTGTGAACGCCGCAGGTTTGCGCCCCGGGCAAGACGTGGTGGTGATCGGCG
The DNA here is from genome assembly GCF_056541705.1 of Ruegeria sp. AG1. Classification (NCBI taxonomy): domain Bacteria; kingdom Pseudomonadati; phylum Pseudomonadota; class Alphaproteobacteria; order Rhodobacterales; family Roseobacteraceae; genus Ruegeria; species Ruegeria sp. AG1. Next base: position 279,615 of record NZ_JBQFYU010000005.1, read on the forward strand.
CAGGCGGAGTAGGCCTTAACGCAATCCAAGGCGCTCGGATCGCTGGCGCGCGCCGTATCGTTGCGGTCGACATGACCGAAGAGAAGATTGAAATCGCCAAAGAGTTCGGTGCCACCCACGGCGTCCTCGCCAGTCTGAAAGAACCTTGGAAAGCAGCCTACAAAGCATTGGGCGGGCGCGGCGCGGATGCAGTTTTGATCACTGTCGGCGCGATCCCCGCCTATGATCAGGCCCCACGCTATCTGGGTTTGGGCGGCAAAGCCGTGATGATCGGCATGCCCCATTCCGGGGACGAAGCCAGCTATGAGCCGGTGATCCTCGCCGCGCTTGGTCAGGGTCTGGTGGGGTCAAAGATGGGCGACGTGGTTATCCAGCGAGACATCCCCTGGATGATCGACCTCTATGAGCAGGGGCGGCTGAAGCTGGATGAACTGGTCTCGGGCCGCTGGTCTCTGGATCAGATCAACGAGGCGATTGCCGATACCAAAACCGGATCCGCCAAGCGCAATGTGATCCTGTTTGACAGGTAGGCCGATGCTGCGTTTCCTGACCGATCTCTTCAAACCCGAGGCGGCGAAACCTGCGCCGTCCACCTCAGAGACGTCGATGAATTTCGATCTGGCAGAGGTACCGCCTTTCCTGACCGGCCTCGCCAACAATCCCCGGTTTGGGCTGCCCGAAGCTCTGGTCACCCAGATCGCGGAGAACCTGTCGGATTTGCCCGTGGACCAAAGCAGCCGCTGGCAGATCGAGGGCAGTTTCGACGGCAAACCAGCGCTGATCGAAATTCAGGCCTTTATGGACGATGTCGACGCCCCTGACTTGGCGTTCTTCGGCAGCGCCGAGGTGGTGGCCGAGATTGATCGCGAACTCATTGCCTTTGACCAAGCACGAGAGGGCTAGGATGAAACTGCAAGACCTCGATATTATCGTCACGGCCCCGCCAGCCCCCGGTTGGGGCGGGCGCTATTGGATTTTGGTCAAGCTGACCACGGATACCGGCATCACCGGCTGGGGCGAGTGCTATGCCTCGTCCATCGGACCCGACGCTATACGCCACGTGATCCGGGATGTGTTCGACCGCCACATGCAGGGCGAGAATCCGGAAAACATCGAGTTGATGTTCCGCCGCGCCTATTCCTCGGGCTTTACACAGCGCCCGGACCTGACCGTGATGGGGGCCTTTTCGGGGCTCGAGATCGCATGCTGGGACATTCTGGGCAAAGACCGCGACCGACCGGTCTATGCGCTGTTGGGCGGCAAGATGAATGACCGTATTCGCGCCTATACCTACCTCTACCCCCTGCCCCTGCACAACCTGACCGACTTCTGGACATCGCCCGAACAGGCAGCTGAGGCCGCGGCGGATGCGGTCCGTCGCGGCTATACCGCCGTCAAGTTCGACCCCGCCGGGCCCTATACGATGCGGGGCGGACACATGCCTGCGATGTCCGATATCTCAATGTCCGTTGCGTTTTGCAAAGCGATCCGCGAGGCGGTGGGCGACAAGGCTGATTTGCTGTTTGGCACCCATGGCCAGTTCAACACCGCAGGCGCTATCCGCTTGGGTCAGGCGCTGGAACCATACTCTCCGCTTTGGTTCGAAGAACCCACTCCGCCCGACAATATCGAGGACATGGCCCGCGTCGCCCGCAACGTCCGCATACCTGTCGCGACCGGAGAACGCATGACCACCAAAGCCGAATTTGGCGCGGTTCTGCGCGCAGGCGCGGCGGAGATTTTGCAACCGGCTTTGGGGCGTGCAGGCGGTATTTGGGAAATGAAGAAAGTCGCTGCGATGGCCGAAGTGTTCAACGCGCAAATGGCCCCGCATCTTTATGCCGGGCCGGTTGAGTGGGCTGCGAATATCCATCTGGCGGCCTCTATCCCGAACCTGTTGCTACTGGAAACCATTGAAACGCCATTCCATGACCAGTTGATCAAGGGCTCAATCCGGGTTGAGCACGGGTTCGTGCCCCCTCCAACCACCGCCGGACTTGGGATTGAAGTGGACGAAAATCTGGCTCGCGCGCATCCTTACAAAGGCGACGGGCTTCACCTTCAGATGCAGGAAGAACCGTGCGACTATGCCAATGGTAACGCCTTTCAGGGTGGGGCTCCCGTATCTGAGGGGTGACATTATAACGTTTCTTAGGGCATAGTGTCAGAAGACTTAGTTGAAGAACGGTTGACCGGTGACACTGAAAGACAGCACCACTCAAGCCCCGGCATCGGACGGATTGGCGGAAATGAAAGACAACGCAGCCCGTGCCGCCGCGTTTCTGAAAACGCTGGCGCATGAGGGCCGCCTGATGATCCTGTGTCACCTCGGAGACGGCGAGAAGTCGGTGGGAGAGCTGGAGGCGCTTTTGCAAATTCGGCAAGCCGCCGTCAGCCAGATGCTGGCCCGTCTGCGTGAGGACGGTTTGGTCTCGACCCGACGCGCGGGGAAAACGGTGTTTTATTCTCTTGAGGATGGCAACACAAAACAAGTGATCGAACTGCTCTATCAACTGTTCTGCAAGCCGAAAGACTGACAGAGGAGCGTTCCGGGGTTAACTCGAAACGGCCCTAGTTCGAGACATATCCCGCAACCACCTGCAGCAACTTGAACGCCGTCGCCGCGTCGTTTTCGACCACGGCCAGGAATTCCTCTTCCCCGATGCGCAAGCAGGAAAGATCGGTTTCGGCCACCATGCTCAACGCGCGGGGCTCCTTACGGATCAGGCCCAGCTCTCCTACCAATGCCCCGGGGCCGACGCGTAGGATCAGCTCATCCGGCGTGCCCGTTTTAGGCAGATACAACCCCGCTTCGCCTTCGAGGACGACGTATGCACCATCCGTGGGTTGGTCATCTTTGAGGAAGATCACCTGCCCGGCAGAGGCATCAAACCACCGCGCACCAAAGGCCAGCAGGCGCAACTGTCGCCGATCAAGGCCCGAAAACAGCGGCGTCTGCTCTAGGGCGCGCAGCTTGCGGGCCAAGTCGGCCGAGGCGGCACTATCCTCTTCCACATCCCCCGGTCCTTCGTCCGTGACAACCCGACCTTGCCGGATCTCGACATACATGTCGAAGACATCCGGGTTTTGGAATTGGTCGTTCAGATAGATGACAGTGGTCTCGGGCAGCAGCGCGCGCAGGTTTTTGTAGACCGCGACCTGCGTCTGCATGTCATAGCTGGCCAGCGCGTTTTCTAGGATCAGGATGTCGGGTTTCTTGATCGTCGCACGGGTGAACGCCAGGGGTTCGGCAAAGACTGCGGGCAGGTTCTGGCCGCCCAGCGCGACCGGCACATCATAGATCAGCTCAACCACCAACGGACGCGCGCCGTGTTCGGCCAGAACATCAACAATCAGCTTGCGCACCTCGTCCGAGCGCGCGCCACCGATCTCGCTGACCTTGCCAAACAGCGCGTTCTCCATCACGGTCAGACCTGGCGCGATGGCCTCCGGGTCCAGCGGCACGAACACGTCCATCAACGGCCGCATCAGTTTTTCCGAGTGGCTGTGGCGCAGTTCCAGAATGCGATCCTTCAACTCATCCGAAAAGGCCGGGCCAATCTGTTCGGCCGAGACGACCAGAGGCACTGCCAGCAAGGTGGCCAGTTGTTCGTCGTCCAACCCCTCAGCGCCTTCCTTTCGGGTGCGCTCGACCAGTTCGACGGCTGTTTCATAGGTCTGCGCCTCAAGTCCCAACTTGCGGAACAGCGGGTGATCTGTTCCGTCCAGACCGAAGATCTGGCGCAACATGTCGATCACATCACGGGTCAGGGCGATCAGAGTCTCGTCCAACCCCAGTTCGCGTAACTGACCCAGAAAAACCCTCTGTTGTGCCAACAGAGCTTGCGTAACTGGTACGCGGGGCGTGGCAAACAACAGGTTCTCGGCCACGGGCAAGGCCGTGTTATAGGTGGACTTGTCGAAGATCAGCGCCTGCTGCTCAAGCCCTGCCTTCTTCACCGCCTGCTGCACCAACGGTCGCAGCTTGACCAGTTTCTGCGCAAGTTCCGGATGCAGTGCAGCGTCGAAAACCTGCTCGGCCCCGCGCTGGAACAAGGCCGCGCCTGAACCCATTCCATCAATCAGTTGCAGCCACCAATCTCGCAGGGCATCCGCCGATTCCAGCCCAGCGAGAGACGGGTCCAGCCATTCGGCCTTGAAGGGGTCGGCGCTGTTGCCCGCCCGCAAGGTTTCGGCAAATCCGGGATCGTCGCCCCCCTCCGACAGGGGCTTGTAGCGCATCGGCATCATCACATTATCGCCCAGCGTTCCCTGAAACATCACCGGCCGTGATGACGCATAGCCGATCCGCGCGGCGACGACGCCCTGATGCAGTTCGGCCAGATTCTGCTCGCCAATGCGGACACGCCCAGCGCTCGGCAGGATTTCACGGGTCAGCAGCTCGGCAATGGCGCGGCGGTCTTCTTCGCTAGGCGCGGCGATGCCGATTGTCTTTCCATGCGGGAAGGTCAGGTTAAGATCGTCCAGGATCTGGTTTCCGTCCATATCGCGCACCGACACCCGATCCAGAGCGATGTCGCCATCAAGATGCGGGCGGGTCTTTGGCTCACCCTCAAACAGCGCCTCATCCTGCATTCCAGCCGGCGCAAACCGTTCGATCACCACATCCCAACGCAACGACATATCCTGCGTCTGGTTGTAGTAGGTCAGCAGTTCCTTCCACGGAGAGCTGAGATCTTTATACGCAGCCAACGCCGCCACCAGCGCGCCCAGCGAGACCGAGCCTTGGAGGACCAGCAGGCCGCCCACCAGATAAAACATGAACGGTGTCAGCTGTGAGATGAAGTTGTTTATGAACTTCATAAAGAACTTCTTCTGGTAGATCTCGAACCGGATCCCGAAGAGCCGCCCCAATTGATCCGAGATCATGGCCCTGCGATACCGCCAGCCCCCATTTGCGCGCAGGGTCGAGGCCCCAGCCGCGTTCTCGCCGATCTGGGCGGCAAGGATACGCACCTCCTGGATGCGCTTTTTGTTGAGAAGGTTGATCTGGCGCTGCAGCTTGGGAATCAGCCAGGCCTGCACGGGGATCAGCGCCACTGCCGCAAGGCCGAACCAGACGCTTTGCAGAAACAGAAACGACAGGATGGTGATCATCTGCCCCGCCTGCAGAACTGGCTGGCTGATCGCATCCCCCATCAACCCGCCCATCGGCTCGCTTTCAGCGGTGATCATCGAGACCATCTCACCCTGGCTGACCCGCTCGAAATAGGGTTGGGGAAAACGCAGGGCGCGGCTGATCAACTGATAGCGAAACCGGCGCAACATACGCTCGCTCAGGACACCTTTCATTGTGTTGATGCGCATTTTCATCAGGCCGTGGGCCAGCACCGCCGCCAAAAACGCAAAGCACAGAATGATCAGAAAATTCGTCTGCTGCAGGCTATAGCCCCAAATCTGAACCACGCTGCTCGAGGCACCGATCGCGTCATTAATAATGCGTTTGGGCAGCTCAAGCGTCAGGTAAAGCAGCGGAAACAACGTCGAGGTCACGGCCAGCAGGATCAACTGGTCGCGCTTGGAGTATTTCCAGATGAAGCGGAAAATCGTGCGTTCTATGGAACCTGTCCCTGCTTTTGATCAATGATCCGGTTTCGAAACGATGCACGGAAAATTAACAGTCTGAATTTACAGTAATCTTGCTTTGCTAGGCAAATAGTTTCCGACAAAGTGCCAATCTTTGCGCATGTGTGAACTAGTTCATTTGCCTACTCGCATTTTAGCGCCTAGAGTTCCCTTTAGGACGATATCGGGAGGATACGTTTGCCCGAAAGCTATGGTGCCGTGTTGCTGTTGCTCTGCTTGTTGCAGATCAAACATATGTTCGCGGACTTCTATCTACAGACGCCCAAGATGCTGACCGGGCGTGGCGAGTATTTTCATTTGGGACGCGCGCAACATGCAGGGGTGCATGTTGTGGGCTCGGCCCTTATTTTTTTGCTGTTTGGCGCGCCGATCAGCTTTATCCTGATCATCTCGGCCCTGGAATGGATCATCCATTTCAACATAGATTTTGCCAAGGCCAGCTATTCCGACAAGAAAAAGCTACAGCCCAATCAGGCCGCATTCTGGCGGGCAACTGGTCTGGACCAGCTGATGCACAGCCTGACCTATATTGCGATGGTTTGGGCCTGGATCACTTTCGCCGTCTAAACCCTTAGGCAACGCGGTCCATTTGCGCGATCTGGTAGGCGGACACCCAAAGGCGGTCGACTGCATCCAACTCGTCCGGATCAAACTGTTGCTCAGACTCCCAATACCGCCCGGATGGCACATAGTAGCCGAGGCGCGCTTCGGCCTCTAACGCGTCCTGCGCGCCAACGGTCGACGGCATCGGTGCGTCTTCGATCCGTGACGCGCGAAGCGATGGATAGACCAGCCTGCTTTCACTCTCCGACAAACGCACCATGCGACAGCCCTGCGCGGCGGCAAACACGCCCAATCTGGCCGATTTCGCCTCAAGCGACCGCAATGATATGTCGGCACGCAGCGGATCAGCGGTTCCGTTGCCATAAAAGTGCGTCTTACCCGATCCGGGATAGACCATATCGCAGCCGAAATAGGCAATCACGGACGGAGCGAGGGCAGACAGCGCCCAATAACCAGCGGTAAACGCCATGGTACCGCCCGCATAGACAAAACCACCATAAGCGTTTTGCCGAGGCACATAGTCTTCGGCTGTCACGATCCTTTGGTCTTTTGTTAGGGCTGTGGGTCGGTTTTCCGGCGGAAAATCCTCAGGGTGGATCAGGATGTCCCAATCCGGACGAATGCGCCATGCGTTGTTGATGGCCACGATATGCGTGAACGGTGTCCGGTCCCAATCCCGGGCGGCTACCGCTGACGGCGCACTGCCAAGGATCAGGACTTTGTTTGGCGTCTGAGGCATCACATATCCGCTCCTTTTCGAATTTACGTGATGTTAGGGCCAATTGTCGGGCTGACTACCCCAGGACCGAAAAACTGCTTTCTTCGTTGATCGGGCGGTTGCGCGAATAGAATCCCACATCAATCACGCGTTTGATGTAAGGCAGTTCGAACTGCAGCGGTTCGGCATCGTGGTCTGCACCGCCCTCGCAATAGTCGATCAGAGCAGTCATCATCTTGCCCGCAATCGGCGCGTTCTTGTATTGGTTCCCGCTGGTGCCGCAGGCCATGTAGAATCCCGGCAGGCTGGATTTATCGTAGATCGGAATCCAGTCAGTCGACGCATCATAGAGGTCAACCACACCCCGCGTTTTGGACGGAATACCAAGGCTTGGCACCCGCTGCGCATAGCGCATCGCCTGCGTCGTCCACTGGTCTGTGAAATCGCGGTTATATGTCTTGTCATCCTCGCACCATTGATGCGGATCGCATTCGGGATCCTCGGACCCCACGAGTATATGATTCCCATGCTCAGGGCGGCAGTAGCAGGCGATGTCACTATCCGAAACGATGGTACCGTTGTTTTCGAAATCGAACCCCTCAGGCGCGGGAACATGGACCACTTCCTGCCGCAGAGGACGGGTTTCGATGGTCATGTCGTCCAGAACGCCAGCCATGCCGTTGACAATGGCCGATCCCGGCCCGGCCACGTTTACCACGACCTTGGCACGAATTTCTTCGCCCGTAGCCAGTTTGACACCCGCCACGCGCCCGTCCTCAATGAGGATCTCAACAACCTCGGCCCCGGTGCGCAGCTCAGCCCCGTTCTGGATTGCCGCATCCATCAGGTTCTGCGCCGAAAGCGCCGGGTCTGTGACATAGCCTGCCTGAGGCCAGAACACACCGCCCTGCATCTTGCGCCCATTCGGTTGTCCGAACTCCGGGTCGTCCATTCGGCGCGCAGGGGCGAAGCTTTCCAAAGAATAGACCGGTAGGCGTTCCGTGACAGTCTCAGGCGACCATTCCTCGAAGGGGCAGTCCAGATCCGCGCTGTTTTGCATATGCTTTTCCAGCATCCCATTGGCGTCTGTTTTCATCACCAGGCAACCGGTCTCGCGGAACTGCGCCAGATTGGCATCTGCGGGCAGGCCCAGATACGCGGCCCAATCGCGCCAATAATGGTAGCCCTCCCACGCGAAAGCCGTGCCATCGAACGTTGAATAGTGCATGCGGATGATCGCGCAGGACCCCGCGGTCGAGCCATGGCCGACCTGCGTATTGCGGTCCAGAGAAAGGGTTTTCCATCCGGCCTTGGACATCTCGAACGCGATGGCCGCGCCAATGACGCCTGTCCCGATTATGATTGCATCTGGTTGGCTCATTCTGTCTTTCCTTCCCAATAGCGCTTGGAATAAGCGCGAAATTCTTCAATTTCCTCGGCCCGAGGCTGAACCCCTGTGAAAGCATGCAGGTAGTGGGGCACCAACGAAAGCCGCGTTTCCATCGGCTCGTTTAGCTGCGCCAGATCATACCCGATTTGCATGTAGTAAAGGACGCGCGCCCGGGTTTCGGCTTCAATGTCCGAATAGCCAAAACGCGCAAACATCGCGTGCAGCGCCTTGAGGCGCCGCGCGTCGGACTGATCCAGCGCATTGCGCACCTTGCCCGATTTGCGGGCCCAGTCCCGGATGGCAAAATCAAGCGCCGTGTCGAACAGATCCGTGTTCACGACGCATCGCTGCACGTTGCAGACCGCACTGGTAATTGTTTCGGCTGGGGCCTCGGACTGCGCGATCAACGCCGCCGTATTGGTCGCCTGCCACCGCGCCAGCAAAGCATCAAGAAGTTCCTGCCGCGATTTGAAGTACCAATAGAAAGACGAGCGGGACACGGCCATGCGCTCGGCCAGGTTCATGACCTTAATCTGATCCACCCCGTCCGAGATCAGCACGTCCATCGCCACATTCAGCCAGTCATCTCGCGTGACTTTGATATTGCCGACCAGAGGCTCGGCCTTGGGGTCATCGCGGTGCAAGATCGGTTTGGTGCTCATTCAACTCTCCGGCGGCGCGCCGCCTTCGGCAGTTCGCTTAGCGATGAAATCGTGCAAGGCGCCCAGACGATCACTATCACCTACGGGCGGTTTGAAATCATTCAGGATGCCTTTCCAAACACCCGTTGCACGTTGATTGGCGTCGACAGATCCACGCTCGGCCCAGGTGCCGAAATTGGCGTAGTCATGGACATGCGGCTGGTAGAATTCGGTATTGTAGCGCTCCATTGTCTGGGACGAGGCAAAGAAATGCCCGCTGGGGTCAACCTCACTCAGCGCGGTGTCAAAGCCGATTTCAGCCTGTCCGGCCTGCGCACCGGCACACAGTTCAGCTACCATGTTTAACACTTCGGCGTCGCAGATCATTTTCTCAAACGACACGCTCAGCCCGCCTTCGAGCCAGCCTGCCGAGTGGATGATCACCGTAGCCCCGGCCATCAAACAGCCCCAAAGGCCAAACTGGTTCTCATTCGCGGCCTGTACATCGTTGATGTTCGAGGCCGACCCGGCCGCCGACCGCCATGGCAGGCCCAGGAACCGTGCCAGTTGGCCCGCAGCCAAAGACGCCTGGAAATGCGAGGGCGTCCCAAAGGCCGGAGCGCCGGATTTCATATCGACATTGCTGGTGAAGGTTCCATAGCAGACCGGCGCGCCCGGGTTCGTCAATTGCGTCAGGGTCACGGCCGCCAGAGCCTCGGCATGGGAAAGCGTGATGGCCCCCGCGACCGTGATCGGGGCCATCGCCCCCATCAGGGTGAATGGCGTGACGATCGACATCTGACCATGGCGCGCAAAATCGATCAGCCCTTGCGCCATCGGGATATCCAGTGTTCGCGGACTGTTGGTGTTGATGATCGTATAGCAATGCGCGTCACCTCGGAATTCATCATCTGAAAGCCCTCGTGCGATAGAAAGCATCTCAAAGCTGTCCAACACCTGAGGGGTGCCGCGCGAGAAGAAGAAGGGGAACTTGTCCGTCAACTCCATCTGCGCCTGCGTTGTGAAATAGTGGCGCAGATGGGTCGGCACATCCTGTGGCTCGACCTGAGGCGAAATCATCTGGAAGACATTGAAGTGATGCGTCAGCTTCAGAAACTCGATGTAGTCCTGACCCGACGCCGGTCGCCTGCCCCGTTCCAGATCGGTTGCGTTCGGCGCACCTGCACCCGGTTGAAATACAAGCGAACCCAGTTCCAGCGTAAAATCGCGGTCCCGCGCCCCGGCATGACACGCGATGGATTTGGGGGCCGAGGCCACGGCGGCCTCAACCAAATCACGCCCGATAAAGACCATTTGAGTGTCCTCATCCACACGCGCACCTGCCTTGGCAAAGATGCGGCGGGCTTCGGGCAGCAGGACTTTCACCCCAAGTTCCTGCAACACACGCAGCGCCGTTTCGTGCATGTCCGCGATCTGATCTTTGGGGAAAACCTCCATCTGCGGGAACGGGTTGCGCAGCTGGCGGTAGTTCACATCGCGCGAAGGCGGTGGGGCGGCATCTGCACCCCGCCCGCGCCGTCGCCGACCACGCTCGGATGTCTGCGAGATAACCATCAGCCCCTCATCGCCTTGCCCTGCGGATCGTAGGGAGAGGGCGGAACCACGCGCGCAGGCCGTTCCACACCAACCACATGCACGGTCAGTTCCGTCCCCGGCTCGGCCTTGTCACGATTGATCAGTGCCATCGCCAGAGACTTGCCCGTGTAGTGGCCGTAGCCGCCCGAGGTGACAAAGCCGACGCGTTCGCCATTGGACCAGATCGGCTCATACCCGCTGGCGTCGGCATCCACGGCATCGACCTCAAGCGTCACCTGAAGCTGCGCCGGGCCATTGCCGTCACGTTCGGCCAAGGCGGCGTCTTTCCCGACGAAATCCTTGTCCCAGTCGATCCAACGATCCATTCCGGTCATGCCCGGCGTGTAGGCTTGGGTGAATTCAGCGGACCAAATGCCGAAACTCTTCTCCAACCGGGTTGAGAGCATGGCGTTGAACCCGCATTCGCGGATGCCTTCGTCAGCCCCGGCGTCCAACAGCATCCGGCGCAGTTTGATGTGATCGCCGTAACGGCAGTTGATCTCATACCCCTTTTCACCGGTCACCGACATGCGGGCGACGCGGGCGCGGACCAGACCGATATCGAAATCTCCACAACCCATGAATCTCAGGTCCGAGATATCCTGTTCCGCCAGCTTCTCGATCACGGCCTGCGATTTCGGGCCGACCACGGCAAAGCCGCAATACTCCTCGCCCAGATCACGGACAGTCACACCCTCCATCATGTGATCGTCGAACCAGCGCATGTGCCACGCACGAAGGTAGTAACTGCCCATGATCCACCATGTTCCGTCACCCCAGTTCAGCACGGTCAAGTCCCCTTTGAGCCGCCCCGTCTCACCCAGCATCGGCGCCAGCTTGGCGCGCCCCGGTCCCGGCAGTTTCGAGGCCATGACCTTGTCCAGCCAGGCCTGCGCATTCGGACCCGCCACCTCGAACCGGGAGAAACCCGAGATGTCCAACAGGCCAACACCTTCGCGGAGCGTCTTACATTCCTCCGCCACGATGTCATGGGCGTTCGACCGCTTGAGCGTCGGCGTTTCCTCGAACCCTTTCGGCGCGAAATAGAGCGGCACCTCCAGATCCCAGCTGACGCCCCATTTGCACCCGGCCTCAGTCATCGCATCATGCGCCGGGGCCATCTTCAGCGGACGACCGGCGGGCAATTGCTCATTCGGGTAAGTCATCACGAAACGGCGCGAGTAGAACTGACCGGTCGTTTCGCGAATGTAGCGTTTGTTCTGCGCGAAATCGCCATAGCGGGCGACGTCCATCGGCCACGCGTCGGCCTCGGGCTCGCCATGGATCATCCACTCGGCCAGAGTTTTGCCAACGCCGCCGCCCTGCAGGAACCCGGCCATCACGGCGCAGGCCGACCAGTAGCCGCGTTTGCCCGGAACCGGACCCACCAGAGGATTGCCGTCGGGTGAGAAGGTAAAGGCGCCATTGACCCATGTCTTGATGCCGACATTCTGGATCGAGGGGTAGCGCTCAAAGCCCAGCGTCAGCTCGTTCTCGATGCGGTCGAGCTGTTCCTGAAACAGTTCCTCACCATAGTTCCAGGGCGCCCCATCCATGGCCCAGTGTTCATGGTCGACCTCGTAGATCCCGACCAGAACGCCCTTCTGATCCTGCCGCATGTAAGTGAAGCCTTCGAGGTCGACAGTCATCGGCATCTCAAATTCGGCCTCGGCAACTTCGGGGACCGTGTCGGTGATCAGGTAATGGTGTTTTAGCGGAGAGACCGGCAGTTCCACTCCGGCCATACGCCCCACCTGCTTGGCCCAAAGGCCCGCCGCGTTCACCACATGCTCGCAAGTGATCGTACCCTTGTCGGTCACGACCTGCCAACCATCTGCGGTCTGCATCAGGCTTTCGACCTTGGTTTCCTCATAATATTCCGCGCCACGCTTTTTTGCCGCCGTCGCGTAGGCCTGCACAGTGCCGGTTGTGTCGATATAGCCTTCGCGATCCGCCCACATCGCGCCCAAAACGCCATCGGTGGACATGATCGGACAACGTCTCTGTGCCTCTTCCGGGGACAGAAGTTCGCAATCATCGATGCCGATGGATTGGAAGATGCGGTAGTTTGCCTGCAGCCATTCCCAGCGTTCCGGGGTGCCAGCCAGCGTCAAGCCACCGGTCATGTGCAGGCCGATATTCTGGCCGGATTCCTTTTCGATCTCGCTCAGCAAGTCGATGGTGTAGGCCTGCAAGGACGCCATATTCGGGTCTGCGTTCAGCGCGTGAATACCACCTGCTGCGTGCCAGGATGACCCCGAGGCCAGCCTCCGCCGCTCCAACATGACGACGTCCGACCAGCCGAACTTGGCCAGATGATACAGGACCGAGGCCCCAACGACACCGCCCCCGATGACCACAACGCGATACTGAGATTTCATCCTGCCCTCCGCTGCACGACTCGGGTGAAACGCTAGAGGCACTGTTCACTTCTGTCTAGACATTTCTGTACAGTGTCGAGCGCAAGCTGAAGCCGGCCAAATCAGGCGCGTTTTAGAGGCTGGCGCTGGGCCGGGATTTAATCCTGTCGAACCAGGCTTGAGTCGCGGTATTTGCTTCCGGGATACGCATTTTGATCACGCGGGCGAAATCGACAAAGACGAACCCGGTTATATCGGCGAGGGTAAAGTCCTCGCCCGCCATAAACGGGCTGTCCTGCAAATGGTCTTCGAGCAAAGCGAAGAACGCCCCCACCCTGTCGCGACCCCGTTGCGCAAGCTCGGGGATCTGCGGATAGTTCTCAGGTCCCGGAATGGGGCGGTCCTTGAAGGCTGGGTGACCGTTGCGTAGGGCCTCAGCAATCGGCATGCCGCCTTGCTGCTCGGCGATTGCGTTCCACATCAGAACACGGCCCTTTTCATCCGGCGTCTTGCCCATCAACGGGGGTTCCGGGCTCTGCGCCTCGAGATAGGCAGCAATCCCAAGGTTCTCGGTCAGAACCGTGCCTTCATCAGTCACCAGCACAGGGATCGTGGCCCGAGGGTTAACGGCGCGAAAAGCATCGCTCAACTGCTCTCCCTCCGCGATCGAGATTTGCCGAGTTTCGATCTCCAAGCCTTTTTCGGCAATGAACATACGCGCGCGGCGCGGGTTCGGAGCGGTGGCGCAGTCGTAAAAGATCATCCGTTTTCCCTCTGTCGTGTTTAGCTCAAAGCCTTGCCGACCGCCCGCGCGATCACCCGTTCTTCGTCGGTCGGGATCACGAGCACGGGTATACCGCCATCTGATATCACCGTCGCATTTTGGGCGTTGGCCTCGGCGTCCAGATGGATGTTGAGAAATCCCATCCCATCCAGCACGCTCTGGCGAATAGGCGCAGCGTTCTCACCAATGCCGCCGCAGAACACCACCGCATCCACGCCACCCAAAACAGCCGCCATCGCACCCAGCTCCCGCCTGATCCGGAAGACATAATAGTTTATCGCCTCACGCGCGCGGGGATCATCGCTTTCCAGCAATGTGCGCATATCGTGGCTGATCTCGCTGAGGCCTAGCAGGCCACTTTTCTTGTAGAGGATATGCGTTATCGCCTCGGCAGAGTGACCTTGCTCCATCAGATAGAGCAACACGCCGGGATCAAGCTGACCGCAACGGGTCCCCATAGGCAGCCCGTCAAGCGCGGAAAAACCCATGGTTGAGCCGATACTCTTTCCGTTGGCCACAGCGCACATCGACGCCCCGTTGCCCAGATGCGCGATAACCACCCGGCCTACGGCCAGATCCGGGAAATCCTCAGCCATCTTGCCGGTAATGTAGTCGTAGGACAGGCCGTGGAACCCATAGCGCCGAACGCCTTTCTCATAAAAGCGGCGCGGAATGGCAAAGGCATCGTTTACAAACGGATGGCCTACGTGAAAGGAGGTGTCAAAACACCCAATCTGTTGCGCACCCGGGAAAGCCGTTCGTGCAGCGCGGACGGCCGCCAGATTGTGGGGCTGATGCAACGGGGCCAGTGACGAGAGCGTTTCAAGTTGGGCCAGCACGTGATCATCCAGAACCGTTGGCCCTTCGAAGGTTTGTCCGCCGTGGACAATGCGGTGGCCTACACCGACGATTAGATCCGATTGAAGCAAAGGCTCGATGTTCTGCAAGATCGCCGCGACCCCGGCCACGTGGTCAGCAGGCCCGATCTCACGTGTCTCATGAAACCCGTCGCCGTTGATTTGCAATTGGGCGACCGGCCCCAGATTGTCCACCTGCCCGTGCCACAGCAATTCGGGTTCAGCGTCGGCGCGGTAAACTCCGAATTTGATGGTCGAACTTCCCGCGTTCAGCGTCAGGATGGCCTGCATTGCGTTCCTCCGGTTTGCTTAGCCTTTTGGTGGATCCGGACGCGCCTAAGGCGTCACCGCCGGTAGATAAAACAGCGCCCCTCGACCGCGCCCTCGGGCAAAGGCAATTCAGTCAGCGCATTGAAATACATTCGATCACTGGAAACCACCAGGCCACCCGGCGCCAGAAGCGGTTCAATCAAAGGCGAAACAAACCGCGCGAAGGCGTCGTTCTTTTCGCGGTTGTGCCCACCCAGATCCGCATGAATCAGGCTGGCCGTCGCGCCGAACCGGTCCACCGAGGCTGGCAGAGTGTCCCGCACATCGCCCAAAATCACCCGATCCTCGGGCGGGGTGGAATCGGGATGTGAAGCCACAGCGCGTTCGAAAACAAAAACCGAGCGGTTCTGAATGTACTGGATCATGTGGTGGTAGGTTCGACCGTTGCCCAAGCCCAGCTCGAACACTGGCCCGGACATGCCTTTTGTCTGCTCGATTGCAAAATCAAGGCAGGCGCGTTGCGACACCATGCGGTCAATAAACAGATCCAGTCGGCTTTGGTTTTCGGACACGGGAGATTCTCTCTTTGATACTCAACACCAGCTTAAATGGTGCTGGTCACGAACTTGATGGCAAAAACTCAACTGTTTGTGTAGTTGTAGAGGCGAAAGTTTCACATTCCCGCGACATTTCAGCCTAAGAACGGGTTTGACGAGTCGGGTGAAACCGCGCGACAGTAAGTCAAAAAACGGGGAGAATAAAAAGCCGATGCTCATCTACGGCCAAACGGGTGGAAAACCCGAATGACTGCGTTGTTGTCTGTCAGAGATCTCAGCATCGGTTTCGGCACGGCGGATTCAGTCGTGCGAGACGTGAATTTCGATGTGGAGGCTGGACAGACACTTGCATTGGTGGGTGAGTCTGGCTCGGGCAAAACAATCTCCTGCCGTGCCGTGTTGCGTATCTTGCCGCGCGTGGCGCAGATTCGCAGCGGCTCGATTATTCTGAACGATTCCAAGGGCAAGGCCGACCTGACGCGAATCAACGAGCGGGAGATGCGCAGCATTCGCGGCAACCGCGTCTCGATGATCTTTCAGGAGCCGATGCGATCTTTGTCGCCACTTCACAAGATCGGCAATCAGGTCAGCGAGGTCCTCTGGCTGCATCGCGGCGCGTCCGAGGCGCAGGCCCGCAAAGAAGTCCTGACCCAGTTTGAACGCGTGGGCTTTCCAGACCCTCAGCGGGCTTATGACTCCTATCCGTTCGAGCTGTCGGGCGGTATGCGCCAGCGCGCCATGATCGCCATGGCGATGGTCTCCAAGCCCGAGCTGCTTATTGCAGACGAGCCTACTACTGCGCTGGATGTGACCACGCAGGCTCAGGTTCTGGGGCTGATCAAGGAACTTCAGCGCGAAACCGGGATGGCGCTGATCCTTGTTACGCACGATCTAGGCGTAGTGGCGAATATGGCTGAACAAGTCGTCGTCATGCACAAGGGCCGCGTGATGGAGGCAGGCCCCGCCGCCCCCATCCTCACCGCCCCCGCGCATCCCTATACCAAGCAGCTGTTCGACGCGGCCCCGGCCATTCCGGATCAGGACGCCGTCGGCATTCCGATGCCCGACGAGGACCTGATCCTGCATATGAAAGGCGTTTCAAAGACCTACACGATGCGCTCCAGCAAGGGTTGGCAGGCCGATAAACAGATCCATGCCTGTCGCGGCGTCGACCTGAAGCTTGCACGTGGCAAGACACTGGCGATTGTCGGCGAAAGCGGCTCTGGCAAGACCACCGCTGCCCGGATTGCCCTTGGCGCCGAACTGCCCGATCCTGGCGGAGAGGTTCTGTTCTGCACCGCCCGAGGCGAAGACCCCATCCCGGTCCACCATATGACCCGCGCCCAACGCACTGCGTTTCAACGCAAGGCCCAGATGGTTTTTCAGGACCCTTATAGCTCACTTAGTCCACGGATGCGCATTCAGGATGCGATGACCGAACCGCTGGAAATCCACCGCATCGGTTCGATCTCGGAACAACGCGACAAGGCGGCCGAGATGTTGCAGCGCGTAGGGCTGAACTCGGACATGCTGAAACGCTATCCGCATGCGTTTTCCGGCGGGCAGAGGCAGCGCCTTTCTATCGCGCGCGCCATGATGCTGGATCCACAGTTGATTGTCTGTGATGAGCCAACCTCAGCGCTGGATGTCTCGGTTCAGGAACAAATCCTGACTTTGTTGGAGAACCTGCAGGACAGTCTGAATCTGTCCTATTTCTTCATCTCTCACGACTTGGCCGTAGTCGCCCGCATCGCTGACGAAGTCGCCGTGATGCGTCGGGGGCTGATTGTCGAACAAGCCCCGCCCGAAACACTCTTCTACAATCCGCGCCACCCTTACACCAAGGCGTTGATTGCCGCTCAACCAGAACCCGACATCAACCGCCCGATTGACCTGCAAATGGTCTCTCTGGGTGCCGGCGCGCCGGACAGTTGGGATGAGGCCTTTCGTTTCTCGGACACCGTGATACCTTCGCTGGTGGAATTGGAACCGGGCCATAAGGTACGTTGCCATGTTTAAGACCACTCGCCCTCTGATCCTGGCCGCCACTCTGGCCTTTGGCTGGACGCTGCCTGCACTTGCCGATGTGCCGGTTCCGCAAGAGAGCAGCTTTTGGTCGGCTGAGGTGAATGCCGGCGATCTGCCGCCGGTTTCGGACCGCCTCCCCAAAGACCCTCTGGTAGTGGATCTGGCCGCGAAGGGCCGTGAATTCGGCACCCCCGGCGGCACAATGCGGACCATGGTGACTCGGTCCAAGGATATCCGCCAGATGGTCGTCTACGGTTACGCCCGGTTGGTTGGGTTTGACGGAAATTACAATATCGTGCCCGACATTTTGGCCTCGTTCGAAAATGACGGGAACCGCAAGTTCACGCTGCATTTACGCGAAGGACATAAGTGGTCAGATGGCTCACCGTTTACGTCCGAAGATTTCCGGTACTGGTGGGAAGATGTCGCTAACAACGAATTGCTCAGCCCCTCCGGACCACCTGATTTTCTGATCGTCGAGGGCAAGGCCCCAACCGTCTCTTTTCCGGATGAGACGACCGTGATCTACGAATGGGATGATCCGAACCCGGATTTCCTGCAGACGCTGGCACAGGCCCGCCCGCCCTTCATATACCGCCCATCCGCTTTTCTGAAACAGTATCACGAAAACTACGTCGATCCTGAGGATCTGGCCGCGCAGGTCGATGATGCGCGCGTCAAAAGCTGGGCGGCCCTGCACAACAAACTCGACAACCTCTACAAGTTCGACAACCACAAGCTGCCCACGCTTCAGCCCTGGCTGAACGCAAGCTCGGGCAAGAAAATCCGCCACAACTTCGTCCGCAATCCGTACTACCACCGTATCGACTCCAAAGGGGTGCAACTGCCCTATATCGACGTGGTCGAGATGGAGATTGTGGCACCGGGACTGGTGGCCGCAAAGACCAATGCGGGTGAGACCGACCTGCAGGGGCGTGGTCTGGCCTTCCGGGATGCCTCGATCCTGAAAAAGGGTGAGGCGGTTGGTAACTATAAGACATTGCTCTGGAAAACCGGCGTGGCCTCGCAGATCGCGATCTATCCGAACCTGAACTACGCGGATGAGGTTTGGCGGGATGTGATGCGAGACGTGCGCGTGCGCCGCGCCCTGTCTTTGGGGATTGATCGCAAGACGATCAACCAGGCGCTCTATTTCAAACTGGCAAAACCGGGCGCGATGGCGGTTCTACCGGCCTCACCCTTCTACAGCGAAGAAAACGCCCAGGCCTGGGCTCAGTACGATCCCGATCTGGCGAACGCCCTGCTGGACGAGGCTGGGCTGAACGAGCGCGACAAGAACGGCATTCGGCTGCTGCCCGACGGCCGCCCGATGGAGTTGATCATCGAAACCGCTGGTGAGCGGCAGGAGGTTGAAAACGCCCTGCAGATCGTCACCGACACATGGCGCGAGATTGGCGTCGATCTGGTTATGCGCCCGCTGGATCGCGATATCCTGCGCAACCGGGTTTTTGCAGGCAACACGATGGCTTCGGTCTGGTTCGGCTGGGATGACGGGCTGCCCCAAATCCACACCTCGCCTGCCTATCTTGCGCCGACGGATCAGGTGTTTCTCGCCTGGCCGAAATGGGGACAGTATTATCAGACCGGCGGCGAAGTGGGTGAGGCCCCCGACATGCCCGAGGCTGAGCGCCTGATGACTTTGGTTCATGACTGGGAGACCGCCACAACGGATGAACAGCGCGCTGCCGTCTGGACCGAGATGTTGGAAATCCACGCCGACCAGCTATACGCGATCGGCATTCTCAACGGCGCGCCGCAGCCCATTGTCGTGTCGAACCGTTTGCGCAATGTCCCCGAGCAGGCCATGTGGGCGTGGGAACCCGGCGCGCACTTCGGCGTCCATCGCCCGGATGAGTTCTTTTTGGTCGACTGAGCAGGAGCAGCTAAATGATCATGCTGCGCTATGCGGTCTATCGCTTCTTCACGATGCTGCTGACACTGTTGGTGGTCTCGGTTCTGATATTCGTCATCATCAACCTGCCGCCCGGAGACTATCTGAGCAATCAGATCGCCGAGCTTCAGGCCTCAGGCCAATCCGCCGGTGTCGCCAAGGCCGAGTTTCTGCGGACAGAATACGCCTTGGATCGTCCCATGTGGGAGCAATACCTGATCTGGATGGGCTTCTGGCCCGGCCCCCACGGCTTCGAAGGTCTGCTGCAAGGTAATTACGGCTGGTCGTTTGAGTTCGACCGACCCGTCTCTGACATCGTGGGCGATACGCTTTGGCTGACGGTTGTTGTCAATCTTGCCGCGATCTTGTTCGTCTACGCCGTCGCCCTACCCTTGGGTGTGATCGCTGCCGCGCGATCGCGCACGTGGATCGATTATACCTCGGCGTTTGTCGGCTATCTGGGTCTGGCCACGCCGAACTTTTTGCTGGCGTTGATCCTGTTCTACTACGGTCATCAGTATTTCAACCTGCCCATCGGCGGCTTGATGGATCCCAAATTCGAAGGCGAACCGATGAGTTGGGACAAGCTGAAATCCATCCTTGTCCACCTGATCGTGCCGACCTTTGTCATCGGCACCTCGGGCGCGTCGGCGATGATGCAGCGCCTGCGCGCGAACATGCTGGACGAGCTGGGCAAGCCCTATGTTGAGACAGCCGTTGCCAAGGGCATGGCCCCATCGCGGATGCTGACCAAATATCCGTTGCGTGTGGCCTTCAACCCGTTCGTCGCCGACATCGGGAACCTGCTGCCCTCGATGGTGTCCGGCTCAGTTCTCGTATCGGTCGTGTTGGGCCTGCAAACCATTGGCCCGACCTTGCTGACGGCGCTGAAAACGCAGGACCAGTTCCTGTCGGCGTTCATCTTGATGTTCGTGGCCCTGCTGACCCTGATCGGCACCATGATCTCGGACATCCTGCTGGTCATGCTCGACCCGCGCATTCGGTATGAGGGGCGCGACGCATGACCCAACGACCCGATGACCGCTATGTCGATGACGCACCGTTCGACCCGCAGGCCTCGGTCCAACAGCTCGAGCGCGCCGATCTGGACGCTCCAAATTGGGTGCTGGTGTGGCGAAAGTTCCGCACGCACAAGCTGGGCCTGATCTCGGGCGTCTTTCTGCTGCTGTGTTACCTGATGCTGCCCTTTGCAGGCTTCATCGCCCCCTACGGCCCCAATGACCGGAACGGAGAGCACCTCTACGCCCCGCCCCAGTCGATCAACTGGTTCCACGAGGGCGAGTTCATCGGGCCCTATGTTTACCCTATCACAGCTGAAGCGGATCTTGAGACCTTCCAGTGGAAGTTCATTCCAGACACCGAGGATCCTCGTCCGATCAAGTTCTTCTGTGAAGGGTCCGAGTATCGCTTGGCCGGGTTCATCCCTTCTGACACGCATCTGTTCTGTGCCCCTGATGGCGCGACGCTGTTCCTATGGGGCTCGGACCGGCTCGGCCGCGATATCTTCAGCCGCATTCTCTATGGCGCACAGCTGTCGCTGACCGTCGGCCTGATCGGCATTTCGGTGTCGTTCTTCCTTGGTATCCTTTTCGGGTCGATGGCCGGGTATTTCGGAGGGCGCATCGACTGGACAATTAACCGTGTGATCGAAGTCCTGCGGTCCCTACCCGAACTGCCGCTATGGCTCGCCTTGTCCGCCGCCGTGCCCTCGAACTGGAGCCCCGTTGCAGTCTTCTTCATCATCTCGATCATCCTCGGCATTCTCGATTGGCCCGGCCTCGCCCGATCCGTTCGCGCCAAGTTCCTGTCCCTGAGAGAGGAAGAATACGTCCGCGCGGCAGAGATGATGGGCGCAAGTTCTGGCCGGGTGATCCGCAAGCACCTGTTGCCGAACTTCATGTCTCACCTGATCGCGTCGGCCACACTGTCGATTCCCGCAATGATCCTGGGTGAAACCGCACTGTCCTTCCTCGGCCTCGGCCTGCGTGCGCCTGCGGTCAGTTGGGGCGTGATGTTGAACGACGCGCAGAACCTCGCCTCGATCGAGATATACCCGTGGACGGCCATTCCGATGCTGCCCATCATCGTCGTCGTTCTGGCCTTCAACTTCCTTGGAGACGGGTTGCGCGACAGTCTGGACCCCTATCAGCAATGAGCCTGCTGTCCTCTCTTCCGGCGGCCAACAGCTATCGCACCACCGGCGAGGGAACCCTGCCCAGCGCCTTCGCCGTCTCCGAACTGGCAACCGCCAGCTTCGCAGCGGTCGGTCAGGAGCTAGCCCGGTACATGGCCGCCGCAAACTTGTCACCAACCGCGCCAGAGATCACGGTAGATCACCGCCTCGCTTCGCTCTGGTATCGCTATTCCTTCAAACCCGATAGTTGGGAGATGCCCAGCCTGTGGGACGCCATCGCAGGCGACTACCGCGCTTCTGACGGCTGGATCAGGCTGCACACCAACCTGCCCCACCACCGCGCTGCCGCCCTGAAAGTTCTGGGCACACAAGCCGACCGGGAAGCGGTGTCACAGGTCCTGCGTAGCTGGGCTATCGCTGACCTCGAAAGCGCTATTGTGGCCGAGGGCGGCGTCGCCGCCGCCATGCGCAGCCGCGCCGAATGGTTGGACCATCCCCAAGGCCGCGCCGTCAGCCGTGACCCACTGATCAGTTGGCAGAATCCACGTCGGATCACTCTGCGAGATCGTCCGGCTGCAACAGCCGAACACCCGCTTGCGGACCTACGCGTCCTAGACCTGACCCGCGTTCTGGCGGGTCCCGTCTCAACCCGCACATTGGCCGGGTTCGGCGCGGATGTGCTGCGCGTCGACCCTCCGGGCTGGGATGAGCCGGGCGTTATTCCCGACATCTCACTGGGCAAACGCTGCGCCTATCTGGACTTGAAGTCGACCGAGGGCCTGACCCACCTGCAAGACCTGTTGTCACAGGCAGATGTACTCATCCACGGGTACCGCCCTGGCGCGCTTGAGGCTCTGGGGCTTAGTAAAGCAAAGCGTGACGAACTGGCCCCCAACCGGGTCGAGGTCACTCTGGACGCCTATGGCTGGCAGGGCCCTTGGGCCACACGCAGAGGGTTCGACAGCCTGGTTCAGATGAGCGCAGGTATTGCCCATGCCGGGATGGAATGGGCGAATGCTGACAAACCCACCCCGCTGCCAGTTCAGGCCCTGGACCATGCGACCGGATACCTGATGGCAGCCGCAGTTCTTTCTGCACTGGCCGAGGCAGCCTCGGGAAATTCAATCATGCACGCCCATCTATCTTTGGCGCGCACCGCCGAGTTGCTGGCCATTCTTGGCAAAACCGATACAGGGCAAGACGCGATCACGGCCAACCAATCCGACTATTGCGAAGTAACCGAACAGTCCGGATGGGGCCCCGGCCACCGGCTAAAACCCGCACTGACCATTGGTCGGACGGTGATGAGGTGGGACCTGCCCGCCCCACAACTAGGCACCTCCAACCCAACCTGGCCTTGATGCGTCAAACGCCGCGCGGCACGCGCGGCCTGGCCCAACGCTTTGGACGGCGTCTCGTCAGAGACGCAGCCCAAAGGGGCGGGAGGACCGTCTTAGCGGTCGTCACCGCCCGGTCCGATGTCGTCCAAATAGTCCTCGTCAATCGCGGCCTGCACGGCTCCAGTAACTGCATCGCGCTGTTTCGGGGTCAGATCTTCCGCCTCTTTGCCATCAGCCAGACGAACGGTCACCTCACGATGCGCAAACTTGATGCCTTCGCGCGCAAACAGCTCTCGGATGTCCTGATACACTTTCTTGCGCACCAGCCACTGATCGCCCGGCTTGGTCATGAACTTGACCCGGATGATCATCGCCGAATCCTGCATCTCGATCACGCCCTGCGACTTCAAGGGCTGGATGAAGTTGTCGCCGATCACCGGGTCGCTCAGCAACTCCTGACCCAGTTTCTTGATCAGTTTCCGCACCTTCTCGACATCCGTGTCATAGGTCACGCGCAGAGGCAGCTTCATGATCACCCAATCACGCGAATAGTTGGTCAGAACCTTGATCTCCCCAAAGGGAATAGTGTTCAGCGCCCCCAGATGGTGGCGCAGTTGGAACGAGCGGACCGAGATTTTCTCGACCGTTCCCTTCACATCCCCAATGTCGATGTATTCCCCTTTGCGGAACGCATCGTCCAACAGAAAGAACGCGCCCGAAAAGATATCGCGCACCAAGGTCTGCGATCCGAACCCGACGGCCAGACCCACCACACCAGCACCAGCGAACAGAGGGCTGACGTTGATGCCAAGCTCCATCAAAACGATCAACACAATCGTCACGACAACGACCGCCAGGATCGCCCCGCGGAACAAGGGCAGCAAGGTGGCCAAGCGGCTCTGACCGCCTTCACCGCCTTCATCGCCCAGCTCGGCCTCGGAGCCGTCATCGGATTCCTCGGCGATCTTGCTGTCGATCCAGATGCGGAAGAAATTGAACAGGATGTAGCCGATAAACAGGATCACCATAACGTCCAACGCGCGCCCGATCGGCAGATCCTCGCTCCAGCTGGCGTCAGGGTTCCAGATCACCACCAGCGCGTAGCTGCCCACGACAAAGGCCAGAATGCCCGCTACTCGGCGGGCCAGATCCTCATAGGTCAGAATGGCGTGTTTGCGCTGTACAGCCTCGGGCGAGGGCGCCTCTGCCTCGATCTCTGCCTCGGCGTTGATCTGTTCGATCTTGCGGTTGCGATCGAAATAGCGCTCCAGCAGGTAGTTCATCGCGCCATAGGCCACTACAACCGACATGAAGATCGCATAGCTGCTGGCAACAATCGGGACCGAGTTTTCATTCTCAAGCACCAGATCCACGGCCAGCTTCGACCAGCTGAACACGATGTACAGGATCAGCACCGGAGCCCAAGCAAATGAGATGAAGCGCAGAATCCACGAGACTTGAGACGGTGCCCGCCCGCCCCGGATCGCATTTGAAATGGCCCCGGCGTTGAACAGGATCATCAGAATATTCAAGAAGGCCCCGAACAGGGTCAGGCACCCATAGACCAAAGCGTAGACGTTATAGTTCAGACCAAAATCCGCCACCCAGGTCGAAAACAGAACGACCGACACGTCATACGTCGCCACCGCCGATGCCCAGATATACAGCCGCTTTGCGTGGCGGTCGGAAAAGGGCGGCAAGCGATACTGGCTCAGGTAAGGTGACAGCACCATTCGCCACAGGTCCGAGATCGTGCGGGACAGGAAAAAGGCCGTGAAGATCGCGGTCACGGTAAACTGGATCGAGATATCTTCGGCCTCGCCAAAAAACAGATAGCCCACGATCAATGCCATCAACATGGCAAAGATCGTGCCGCCGATCCCCATCACGAAGCGGTACACGAGAAACGGCATCTTCTCGCGATAGCCCTGCGGGTTCTCCTTGATCCGCGCCACGACCCAGCGCTTGGCGATCCGTTTGCCATAGATCTCGGTTGAGAGCCACCGCCCCAACAGCAGGAAGAGGATGTTCCAGCCCAGAACCTCGACATAGGTCTGGATACGGCCATCTGGGCTGGTCTGACGCAGGATATACTCCACTTCGAACACCGAATAGGGCAGTGCCTCAAGGCGTGATTGGACCGATTCACGGAACTTGGTGAATCGCGCCTGTGTCCGCATCAGTTGCGAGGCCTCCGCCATGGGGTCAGCCTCAGCCGATTCCGCTTCGGGCTGCTCACCCGCGGTGGAGACCAGATTGCCCGAACTATCGATGACGATGACGCTGGCACCTGCCTCGGTGGCGGTACGGATCGCGTCGGCGAGATCACTCTCGTTGGTTGCAGTCTCTTCCGTTGCGGAACCCGAGCCATAGCCCGGTATCAGCGCGGTCTGCGCTGCCACACTGGCTGGAAACGCCAACAACAAAGCCCAAAATGCAAAAAGCGTCGCGGCCAGAAAGTTCGGTTTCATAGGGTCTTGCATCCAATTTCTTCACTGGCGCACACCGTACAGAACCTGTTGGACGTGTTCAAATCCTCCCGCCCGCCTGTTTTCGCGCTTTGATCGAAACGGCAACGACTGGTGCAAATTGAACCCATATCCTCAATATCCTGTTGCCAAATCGCCATGTTTGGCACATTTGCAGGCGGGCGATTTCCCCTTTGGCAAGCGCAGCATAAGGATATACGGTAACGCTTGCATACGCGCGGATGTAGTACCCAGACCAATAAGACGGGCGACCCTATGAGCCTAGGCAAAAAACAAGACAATCCGGACCGCGCGCCGCGCCTGCTATTTTACAGCCACGATACCTTTGGGTTAGGCCACTTGCGCCGTTCGCGTGCGCTGGCGGCAGCGATGACCGAAGCCGACCCAAGCGCATCCGCGCTGATCCTGACCGGATCGCCTGTGGCCGGGCGTTTCACCTTTCCCCGCCGCGTCGACCATGTGCGCTTGCCGGGGGTCACCAAACGCTCGGACGGATCTTACGCGGCCCGCACGATTGGCATGGGCATTGATGAGGTGACCGAACTTCGCTCGAGCCTGATCAAGACAGCCGTTCAGCAATTCGACCCCGACGTCCTGATCGTTGACAAGGAACCCACGGGCTTTCGCGGCGAGCTGCTGCCAACGCTGGAATTCCTCGAACAGTCCTGCGACACCAAGCTGGTTTTGGGCCTGCGCGATGTTCTTGACGAGCCGGAGGTTCTGGCCGCCGAATGGGATCGCAAGGACGCGATCGCTGCTACCGAGCGGTTCTATCATGAAATCTGGGTCTATGGGTTGCATTCGATCTACGACCCGACCGAGGGCCTACCGCTCAGCGCCGCGGCCCGGTCACGCCTGCACTGGACCGGCTATCTGCGCCGCGACCTCGGCCCGGTCGGAGAGCCCCCGGAACAGCCTTATATCCTGATCACGCCCGGTGGCGGCGGCGATGGTAAGGCGATGGTCAACCTGGTCCTCTCGGCCTACGAACAGGACCCGACCCTGTCGCCCCGCGCGGTGCTGGTCTATGGGCCCTTCCTGTCGGGCGAGTCGCGCGATGAGTTTGAAACCCGCGTGGCCGCGCTGAACGGGCGCGTGACGGCTGTCGGGTTCGAATCCCAGATCGAAACGCTTTTTGCCGGGGCCGCGGGCGTTGTCTGCATGGGTGGCTACAACACGTTTTGTGAGGTGCTATCTTTCGACAAACGCGCCGTCATCGTGCCGCGCACCACGCCTCGATTGGAACAATGGATACGCGCCTCGCGCGCCGAAAACCTTGGCCTTGTCCGGATGCTGGACGAACAACGCGACGGCTTGACGACCGACGCGATGATCCGCGCCATCCGCGAGCTACCGCGCCAGCCACTACCCTCGCAGGCGATCAGCGACGGCTTGTTGGACGGGCTGGACTACGTAACAGGCCGCATCGATGCGCTGCTGCACCGGGAACAGGAACGAGCGACCGGATGACATCCCAAAACCCGAAACTCGCGGTGCTGGTCAAAGGATGGCCGCGCCTGTCCGAGACGTTTATTGCTCAAGAACTGGTCGCCTTGCAGGAGGCCGGGCATCAGTTTGACATCTGGTCCCTACGTCACCCGACCGACACCAAACGCCACCCCTTGCATGACCGGTTCAAGGGGCAGGTGCACTATCTGCCTGAATACCTCTATCAGGAACCACAGCGCGTCTGGGCCGCACGGGCCATCGCCAAGCGCCTGCCGGGCTATGCCGAGGCCTACCGCGTTTGGCGGCAGGATCTGCGCCGCGACCCGACCCACAACCGTATTCGCCGCTTTGGACAGGCCTGCGTTTTGGTGGCTGAGCTACCGGATGCAACGCAGGCGCTCTATGCCCATTTCATGCACACGCCCTCATCCGTGGCGCGCTATGCCGCTATCATGCGCGGTGTACCGTGGAGTTTTTCTGCCCACGCCAAGGATATCTGGACATCGCCCGATTGGGAAAAGCGCGAAAAGCTGCAAGCGGTGACCCATGGGGCCGCTTTTGGGGCTACCTGCACCGCTATAGGCGCCGCCCATCTGCGGGAGCTGGCCGATGACCCCGCACGCGTTGACCTGATTTACCACGGGTTGGACCTTGCCCGCTTCCCAAGCCCGCCAAATCGGAAACTACGTACAGCGAATGGGCCGTTTCACATGATCTCGGTCGGGCGCCTGGTTGAGAAAAAGGGCTTCGATCGGCTGATTGATGCCTTGGCCTTGCTGCCCGAGACGCTGGACTGGCATTGGACCCATATCGGCGGCGGCGCTTTGGGGGACGTACTGCGCGACCGCGCCACGGCAGCCGGCATCGCCGACCGGATCAGCTGGAAAGGCGCTTGTGATCAGCCCGAAGTGATTGAGGCCATGCGCTCTGCCGACCTCTTCGTCCTGCCCAGCCGCATTGCCGAGGATGGTGACCGCGATGGGTTGCCAAATGTGTTGATGGAGGCTGCCTCGCAACTCCTGCCGATCCTGTCGACGCCGGTGTCCGCGATTCCTGAGTTTATCTCCTCAGGCACACACGGCATCTTGACGGATGACGACCCAAAGGCGCTGGCCGACGCGATGCTAGCACTGGCGAGCGATCCCACCGCCACCGCCGAAATGGCCCGGGCCGCCTATGACCGTTTGCTGGCCGAATTCCAGATGGACCCCGGCATTGCGCGGCTTTCGGATCGGCTGAACGCTTTGTGCGTGGAAACGGTCTGATGACTCGCGTGGCTTTTTACGCCCCCATGAAGTCGCCACATAGCCCGACCCCTTCGGGCGACCGCGAAATGGCGCGAAACCTGATCACCGCTATTGCCGCCGAAGGAGACCAAGTAGATCTAGTCTCCGAGCTGCGGATCTATGACAAGCACGGAGATACCGCCAAACAACACGTCTTGCGCGCGGCGGCCGAAGCCGAAACCCATCGCCTGATCGCCGCGTTGCCGCAAGACACTCAGCTTTGGGTGACCTACCATAACTACTACAAAGCCCCGGATCTGATTGGCCCGCAGGTCTGCGCGGCGCGGCGAATCCCCTATGTTCAAATGGAAAGCACACGGGCCGGCAGCCGCCTGAAGGGGCCTTGGGCAGGATTCGCGCAATCCGCCCACGAGGCCTGCGATGCGGCCGAGGTGATTTTCTACCACACCGCAAATGACCTGATCACGTTGGAGCGCGACCGCTTTGGCACTCAGGCTCTGGTCGAGTTGCCACCGTTTCTGCCGATCAGGGATTTGCCACCTCAGGCCGCTGCCGAAGGTCCGATGCTGGCCGTCGGCATGATGCGATACGGGGACAAGCTGGCCTCATATAAGCTGCTGGCCGAAGCTCTGACATATCTCACCGGCGATTGGCAGTTGCAGATCGCGGGCGACGGACCGGCCCGAGGCGAAGTTGAAGCACTCATGGCCCCGTTCGGCGAAAAGGTCACGTTCCTTGGCCAACTGGACCAAGAGAACTTGGGCCAACTCTATCAGAACTCGGGGTTTCTAGTCTGGCCCGGCGTCAACGAAGCCTACGGTATGATCTATCTTGAGGCTCAGGCCGCAGGCCTGCCTGTGGTCGCGCAAAACCGCCCAGGTGTGCGTGACGTGCTTTCGCCTTCGGACTACCCCAGTGTCGAACAAGCGGCGCAAGGCCTGGCCCAACGCATGCAGACCCTGTTGCAGATGGGCGAAGAGCGGCAACGCTTGGGGATCGAGGCCCGCCGATACGTC
Source organism: Ruegeria sp. AG1 (assembly GCF_056541705.1). Lineage (NCBI taxonomy): Bacteria > Pseudomonadati > Pseudomonadota > Alphaproteobacteria > Rhodobacterales > Roseobacteraceae > Ruegeria > Ruegeria sp. AG1. The sequence goes on from NZ_JBQFYU010000005.1 coordinate 308,595, forward strand.
GCCGAACGCCACATGATGCCCGGTGCAACGCGACGGTTCTGGCATACCATCCGCCCCATGCTGGAGGTTTCCGCATGACCAGATTGGCCTTGCTGCGACACGGACATACGCCGTGGAACCGCGCCGGACGCATTCAGGGGCGTAGCGACATCGCGCTCGACCCTGAGGCACGTGCTGAACTGTCTGGATACGCCTTGCCCGCCTCTTGGGAGCATGCCCAGATCTGGGCCAGCCCGTTGCAGCGCGCGTTTGAGACAGCGCAGATCGTTTCGGGCCGCGTCCCGATGACCAGCGATGCGCTGATCGAGATGAATTGGGGCGATTGGGAAGGCTTGCGCGGTGTAGACCTGATTGCAGCCTCTTCCAGCGGCTACAGGCATATCGAGGATTGGGGTTGGGACTATCGCCCGCCAAATGGCGAAAGCCCGTCTGAGGTTGCAGATCGTCTCGCGCCTTGGCTGGCAGAACTCCGGCAAGACGCGCTTGCTGTGTGCCACATCGGCATCATGCGGGTCATTCTGGCGCGCGCCTGGGGATGGGATTTTGAAGGCCCCGCCCCTTTCAAAATCAAGCGCAACAGGCTCTACGTCATCGACATGAAAACGATGACGCCCGAAGCGGAGCCGGTCCGCCTGATCAAGCGCGAGGCCACGACATGAAAGTAATGCTTGTCGTCACCCACCTGTTGGGAACCGGGCACCTAAGCCGAGCCTTGACGCTGGGGCGTGCCTTTGCGGGTGCAGGCCATGAGGTGATGGTTGTTTCTGGTGGCATGCCTGCGCCCCAACTCGACAGCACGTGCCTGACGCTGTTTGGCCTGCCGCCGCTGCGCTCGGATGGGACTAATTTTACCCGGTTGTTGGCTGAGGACGGCAAAGAGGCCGATGAAACCTATCGCAACGGGCGGACCGTGGCGTTGGTTGAGGCTGTCCGCTCGTTCCAGCCGGACGTACTGATCACCGAGCTTTTCCCGTTTGGCCGCCGCGTATTGGCTGATGAGTTCGAGGCTGCTCTGACCGTCGCGCGGGCACTGCCGCACCGCCCCGTCATCCTCAGCTCAATCCGCGATATTCTGGCACCGCCGTCCAAACCCTCCAAGGCCGATCGGGCCGACGAGACTATTGACGCATTTTATGACGGTGTTCTGGTTCACGCAGATAAGCGTATCACGCCGCTGACTGTCAGCTGGCCCGTCTCGGAGCGGCTGGCCGGGTATTTGCACTATACCGGCTTTGTCGCGCCGGTTGCGCCGCAGCCCCATCCGGACGGTGTTGGTGAGGGAGAGATTCTGGTCAGCGCGGGCGGTGGATCGGTGGGCCAACCGATCTTTCACGCGGCCATCGAGGCCGCCCGAAAGATGCCCAACAGGCGCTGGCGCCTGTTGGTGGGTGGGCGTGATGCCAAGGCGCGCATTTCTGAACTGTCCCAACTGGCCGAAGGCGCACCTGTTGTCATCGAACCCGTGCGCCCCGATTTTCGACAAATGCTCCCCCATGCGGCAGCGTCGGTGAGTATGTGCGGCTACAACACCGCGATGGACCTGTTACAATCGGGGACTCCGGCGGTGATGGTGCCGTTTGATGACGGGAATGAAGTGGAACAAAGCCTGCGCGGGCAAAGCCTGTCTGCGCTTTCGGCGATGGAGGTTCTGCCTAGCAAAGACCTTGAAGCGGCCCACCTTTGCGAGGCCCTGGAGCGGGTCATTTCTGACGTACCCCGTTCGACGCAGGGCTTTGGCTTCGACGGAGCGCAGCGCAGCGTTGAGATCGCTCAGAGGCTCTGGGACGCGCGCAGATGATGGTAGACTGGCACATATTGGACGAAGAACTGGCCATTTGGCGCGAACAAGGGCTGTCTTTTCCGCTGTGGTGGCGGGACGACGATGCGATTGCCCCAACCCCTCAGCTGAACCAACTCTCCGCCTTGTCGGAACGGCTTGGGATTTCGGTTCACCTGGCGATCATCCCGCGTGAAGCAACGAGCGAACTGGCGTCTTACATGGCGCAACGGCCGAACCTGATACCGGTTGTCCACGGCTGGGCGCATGAAAACCACGCTCCGCCAGAGGAAAAGAAATCCGAATTTCGCCTGCACCGTCCCATGGAGACGATCTTGCAGGACGCCGAGGCCGGTATGACGCGCCTGCGGTATCTGTTTCAGGATAGTTTGCGTCCCATGTTCGTTCCCCCGTGGAACCGTATCGCGCCGGAGATTGCCGCGCGTCTGCCTGAACTCGGGTATGAAATCCACTCGACCGCAACCCCTCGGGCATCGGCACAGGCAGCGCCGGGGTTGGAGCAGGTGAACACCCATATCGACCCGATCGACTGGCGCGGCAGCCGGAGCTTGGTGGATCCTGACACGCTTGTCCAGAAAACCACCGCGCTGCTGCGTGACCGCCGGGAGGGGCGCGCCGACAACAGCGAACCGCTTGGCGTATTGACCCATCATCTGGTCCATGATCAAGACATCTGGGCCTTTACCGAAGCTTTGCTGAAACACCTGCTGGACGGGCCGTCGACCCTCTGGACCGCCCCCAGACACGGAAACGGAGACCCCGAATGAGCCGACTGGATTCCATGCTGCGCCGCCTGACCGCGCAACGCGACGGGCTGAACTGGGCCGCTGCGAAGATCGCTGATCAGAAAGGCGATGTGCTGGACATGGGGCTCGGCAATGGGCGCACCTATGACCACCTGCGTGAAATCCTGCCCGAGCGTCGCATCTGGGTGATGGATCGCGTTCTGCAATGCCACCCCGACAGCACTCCGCCAGAACAGGACTTCCTGCAAGGCGAGGCCGAACCTATGCTGCAAAAGCTTGCCAGCGAAGGCCACAAGATGGCGATGGCGCATTATGATTTTGGACGAGGGATCAAGGCGAATGACGTGGCCGAGGCGGCGCGCCTCAGCCCTCTGATCGCGCAGGTGATGCAGCCCGGAGGGTTGCTGATCTCGGGCCAGCCGCTAGTCGGGTTCGATCAGATCGAGGGGCCCGAAACCATCGCTCCGGACCGCTACCTGTTCTACATGGCCTGATCAGGCGACCCGCCGCCCACGCGACCAGACCGCATTCAGGGCGGGAACGCCTGCCCGCATGCGGAATCGGATCAGGTCAGCACGGGCGCCGGTGCGCAACACGCCTCGGTCGTCTAGCCCCACGGCCTGTGCCGGGGTCTGGGTCACAGTCCTCAGCCCACGCGCCATGTCGCCCCACATCAGCCCCAGCCTCACAGCCGACAGCAGCAGCGCTGAGGGCACGTAGTCGGACGAGATGATGTCCAGATGGCCCAGTTCGGCCAGTTCCTGCGCTGCGACATTACCCGAATGCGACCCGCCCCGGATGATGTTCGGCGCGCCCATCATCACCTTGATCTCGTGCGTGTGGCAGGCTCGAGCAGCTTCGACCGTAGTCGGGAACTCGGCCAGACGAATACCGTGGCCTGCGGAGACCTGAACCTGCTCTTCCGTCGTATCATCGTGGCTGGCCAAAACCGCACCAAAGCGGTTGGCGGCCTTGACGGTCTCGACCTCATGCTTCTCGCCGTTGCGATCGCGCAGCCCTTTCAGATGGGCGACGTGTTGCATGAACGTATCATCGTCCATGGCGTATTTGCCTTTCATATAGGCCTCAAGCTTCGAGAGATCGCGAAACTGCCTCTGACCCGGCGTGTGATCCATGATCGAGACAAGACCAACGCGGTCCTCGGGGCCAAACTCGTCCAACTCCTCGACCAGTGTTTCAGAACACACCTCGGCTCTGAGATGTAGGAAGTGGCTGATCTTCAGCGCATCCTGTTCACGCAGATCCCAGAGCTCCTGCGACAGCCCGCGCGCGTATTTCAGATACCGGGCCGAGCCCGAGGGGATGGACCCGATCCGCATCGCGTCAAACACGGTAGTAATCCCGGTGCTTGCCAGCTCGGCATCATGGGCGAGGATCGCGGCGGCGTGGGGCCAGTCGACCTTGGGGCGTGGCTGAATGTGACGCTCAAGGTTGTCCGTGTGCAGCTCGACCAGACCCGGGCTGATATAGTCGCCTTCACAATCAACCGCACCCGCAGGAACCGAAGCGCCTGTGTCGATATCCGCAATGCAGTCGCCTACGACTCGAACACGCCCCGTAACGGTTTCGTCCGGCAACACGAGCGTGGCATTGGCAAGGATCATTTCTTCTGTCATCTGAACTTCACACAGTTTGAGCTATTGAACGGGCCACGCAATAGGAGGCCAATGTGACATTCACGCGATACGCGATCTACTATGCCCCCCCTGCCGATGCAGAGTGGACGCAATTTGCAACCAGCTGGCTGGGCTGGGACATGGAGACCGGAGCATCGGTGGCGCATCCCGCCGTGGATGGCATCGACGTTGCATCCGTCACCGAAGTGCCCCGCAAATACGGGTTGCACGCGACGATGAAACCTCCGTTCCGGCTGCGGGATGGGCAGACAGTTGGGGCGCTTTACGACGCCTGTGCCACGCTGGCCGCGCGCCATTCGCCGGTCTCGCTGGACGGGCTTGAAATCGCGCGACTGGGCCGGTTTCTGGCCTTGCGTCCGATCAGAGAGACCCATGCCCTGAACGCCCTCGCCGCGGCCTGTGTGCAAGAGCTTGATGCGTTCCGCGCGCCTGCGTCCGAGGCCGAACTGGCCCTCCGTCGGGCGGCAAACCTGACCCCGGAACAGGACGTCAATCTGGTGCAATGGGGCTACCCTTACGTGTTGGAGGCCTTCCGCTTCCACATCACGCTGAGCGGAAAACTGGCCAAACCCGAACTGGCAGAGGTTGAAGCGGCTTTGGTTACGCATCTGGCCCCAAAACTGCCCGCGCCCTTCCGGATCGACGATCTGGCTCTGATGGGTGAGGCCGAGGATGGACGTTTTCACCTGATCCATCGCTACGCTCTTTCCGGCTGAAGTCGCTCAAGGATCGCGTTGACGGTATCGTCTAGTGCGCCCGAGTTGTCGATCTCGATCACCCGGCACAACCCTTCGGGCAGCGGCGCTTTGGCGCGTCCAAGGCGCTTGGCCTGTTCTTCTGTGGTTTCGCGCCCCCGCGCTGCAATGCGTTGTTCCAGAATCTTCGCATCGGCGGTCAGCGAAATCACGATGAGGTCTCCGAACACCTCCTGCGCTTGCAACAGAACCGCACGGGAGAAATTGACCAGAACAGCCTGACATTGCGTGCGCTGTTCCGCGATCTGCACTGGCACACCGTAATGCAGCCCATGCGCCTGCCAGTGCATCGAGAAGGCACCGTCCAGCACCATCTGCTCAAACACTTCGACCGAGACCCGGTCGAAATCCTCGCCCTCTTCCCCCTCGGGTCGCGTGATCACGCGGCGCAAGCGCTGGATTCCCGAAGCGCGGGCCTCTAGTGCAGACATGACACTGTCCTTGCCCACGCCTGACGGGCCAACAACCGCTATGACCGGAGCAAGGCTCATGCGGCCCGCCCCGGCGTGAACACGGAAACATCCACCTCGCGGTCACAAACACGTTGGCGCGCGTCAATATCGTGGAAAATGCCAACAATTGCGGCGCCGCAAGCCTTGGCCTCTTCGATCAGCGACAAAACCGTTTCCCGGTTCTGTGCGTCCAGACTGGCCGTCGGCTCGTCCAGCAGCATCGCCGGGTAGTCATGCGCAAAACCGCGTGCAATGTTCACACGCTGCTGCTCACCCCCCGAAAACGTGGTCGGGCTGAGCGACCAGAGCCGTTCGGGAATGTTCAACCGCGCCAGCAACCCCGCCGCCTTGTCCAAAGCAGCTTGCCGGTCACAGCCCAGCGCCAAAAGCGGCTCGGCCACGACCTCAAGCGTGGGGACCCGAGGGACAACCCGCAGGAACTGACTGACATAGCCCAGCGTATCACGCCGCAGCGCCAGAATCTCGCGCGGTTGGGCTTTGGCCACGTCCAATCCGCCGACCAGCACCGCGCCAGAGGCCGCGAGGTAGTTTCCATAGATTACTCGCATCAAGGTGGATTTGCCCGCACCCGAGGCCCCGGTCAGGGCAACGCATTCACCGGGGGCCACCTTCAGCGAGGCACCCTCCATCACCGGAATGACCGCGCTGCCCTGATTGTGCAGGGTAAAGCTCTTGCTGACGTCTGTAAGCTCAATCATCGCTTCATCTTTTCCCAAATATTCAAACCTGCAGAACGCTGGACACAAGCAGCTGCGTATAGGCGTGCTGCGGATCGTCCAGCACCTGATCGGTCAGACCGGTTTCAACGACATGCCCGTCTTTCATCACCATCAACCGGTCCGCCAACAGGCGCACAACGGCCAGATCATGGGTGACGATGATCGCACTCAGCCCCATCTCACGCACCAATCCGCGCAACAGGTCCAGAAGCCGCGCCTGAACCGAAACATCCAGCCCTCCGGTCGGTTCATCCATGAACACCAGCCGAGGCCCCGTCACCAGATTGCGCGCGATCTGCAGGCGCTGCTGCATCCCCCCCGAGAACGCAGTGGGGCGATCATCGACCCGAGCCTCGCTGATCTCAACCCGGCCCAACCAGTCGATTGCCTTGTCGCGAATGTCACCGTAATGACGATCGCCGACGGCCATAAGGCGCTCGCCGATATTGCCGCCAGCACTGACCGACATGCGCAGCCCATCACGGGCGTGTTGATGAACAAAGGCCCAGTCCGTGCGGCTGAGCATCCGCCGCTCGGGCTCGGACATGGTGACCGTATCCACCGGACCGTCTGCACGGGTGTCAAAGATCACCTGCCCCGCATCGGGTTCTAGGTGACCTGCCAGACAATTCAGCAACGTCGATTTGCCCGACCCGCTTTCGCCAACGATCCCCATCACCTCACCCGGATAGAGATCAAAACTGACATCCGTACATCCGATCCGGGCACCGTAGCTTTTTTCGATGTCCTTAACTTGCAACAGCGGAGTCATGCCGCGTCCTCTCTGGTCATAGGGCCTTGGTGGCCCGCCTCACGGCGCGACCGGCAATAATCCGTGTCCGAGCAGACGAACATCCGATTGCCCGCGTCATCCATGATGACTTCGTCCAGATAGCTGTCCTCGGCCCCGCACAGGTCGCAGGGGTGATCCGCTTTGGAGGCCTCAAACGGGTAGTCCTCAAAATCGAGGCTGACGACTTTGGTATGGGGCGGCACCGCGTAGATCCGCTGTTCGCGCCCCGCGCCGAACAGTTGGATCGCGTCCATCTCCAGCTTCGGGTTGTCGAATTTCGGAATCGGCGACGGGTCCATCACATAGCGGTCCGACACTTTGACCGGGTACGCATATGAGGTCGAAATCGCGCCGTGTTGGCTGATATCTTCATAAAGCTTCACATGCATCAGCCCGTATTCCTCAAGGCTGTGCATCTTTCGCGTCTCGGTCTCGCGCGGTTCGAGAAAACGCAGAGGCTCAGGGATCGGGACCTGATAGACAAGGATCTGATCCTCGGTCAGCTTTGCCTCGGGGATGCGGTGGCGGGTCTGGATGACGGTCGCCTTCTCGGTCTCTTCCGTAGTCGCAACACCGGCAGTGTTCTCAAAGAACTTGCGGATCGACACCGCGTTGGTCGTGTCATCCGCCCCCTGATCAATCACCTTGAACGTATCGTCAGGCGTCAGCGTTGCTGCCGAGACCTGAACACCGCCAGTGCCCCAGCCATAGGGCATCGGCATCTCGCGGCTGGCAAAGGGTACCTGATATCCCGGAACCGCCAACCCTTTGAGGATGGCCCGGCGGATCATCCGCTTGGTCTGTTCATCCAGATAGGCGAAGTTGTACTCGTTCATAGCAAACCTCTTTCAGTCAAAGCGGCATCCAAAGCCTGCGGCGACGTGAAGTGAATGGCGTCCATGCCCACTGCCTGTGCACCTTTGACATTGTGCAGGCCGTCGTCGATGAATACGCAGTCTTCGGGCGCGTGGCCGGAACGTTCGCACAGGATCTCGAAAATCCGAGCATCAGGCTTCATCACACCCTCCTGCCCCGACACGACCAGCGTGCCAAAGACCTCACCCAACCGTGGTTGCACCTTCAGCCCCTCGGGCCAGGTTTCCGCCGACCAGTTGGTGATGGCGTGGACCGGCGTGCCTTGCGTCTTCAAGCGGTCCAGAACGTCCCATGTGCCGTGGATCGGTGTCTCGACCGTGCGGGCGTAGAGGTCGACATAGGCTGCGAACAGCTCCTGATCGCGCGGGTCCGAAAGCTCCTGCGCCATATCGGCGAAGCGCTCTCCGTTGTCGCCCCTTGCGTTGCGTGCCAGGAAATCTGTCCTTTCGATGAAGGCGTGTGCGGCGTCTTCCGACCCCAGCGCCTCGACCCAGGCCAGATGGGGTTGCCAATCGACAAGCACGCCACCGATATCAAAAACCACCGCTTTCATTCTGCAGCCTCCTTGGGTGCTATGCGTTCTTCCGCCTCAAGGCGCAGCTTGCGCACGAGTTCCAGTTCGGATTGGAAATCCACGTAATGCGGCAGCTTGATGTGTTCGAGAAACCCGGTGGCCTGAATATTGTCCGCATGGCTGAGGACGAATTCCTCATCCTGCGCGGCAGCCCCCAGATAGTCTTCGCCCAGCTCTTTCCACCGCAATGCCCGGTCGACCAGAGCCATCGAGATCGCTTTGCGCTCGGACTGCCCAAAGACCAGACCATAGCCACGAGTGAACTGAGGCGGTTCCGTCTTGGAGCCCTGGAACTGGTTGACAGTTTCACATTCGGTCAGCTCGACCTCGCCGATCTCAATGGCGAAACCCAGCTCGGGGATGTCCATCTCGACCGCTACTTTTCCGATCCGCAATTCGCCGACAAACGCGTGATTGCGGGCGTAGCCGCGCTGGGTTGAGTAGGCCATGCCGAGAACGAACCCCTCATCCCCGCGGGTCAGGGCCTGCAAGCGCAGAGGACGGTTCGAGGGAAACTCCATCGGCTCCCGTGTCAGGTCGCCCGGTGCGTCCTCGCTGAGCGGCTCGTCCTGAATAACACCCTCACCCTGTAGGAAGCTGGTGATATGCGGCGTCGGTTCCTGCCGGGCGTCGCCTTCGGGCGCGGGGGCAATTTCGCCATCGGCGGCCAGTTTGAAATCCAGCAGGCGGTGGGTGTAGTCGAATGTCGGCCCAAGCACCTGCCCGCCCGGCGCGTCCTTGAACGTGGCTGAGACGCGACGGTCACAGGCCATTTCCCCCGTCTTGACCGGATTGGAATAGCCAAACCGGGGCAGCGTGGTGCGATAGGCACGGATCAGAAAGATCGCCTCGATCAGATCCCCGCGCGCCTGCTTGATCGCCAGCGCCGCGAGGTCCGGGTCGTACAGGGACCCCTCGGCAATGACGCGATTGACGGCAAGACTTAGCTGTTGACGGATTTGCGCGATGCTCAGATCGGCGATGTTGGTATCGCCCCGACGCTCCTCAGCTAGCCAGGCATGGGCGTTTTCGATGGCTTTTTCACCACCTTTGACGGCTACATACATCGATTATCCCTCAGCCTTGATCTGCGTGCTACGCGGCAAGGCCGCGACCTGATCCCCGCAAGTGAAGAAGAAGTCGCAACCCAACGGATAGAGCATCGCGTTGCCCTGCAGCGACGCGATATCCGGCAGTGACAGACGTGCCGTGGTCTTGATCCCAGGCCCGCTCAGAACCGCACCCTTCGGTGCGAGCACATCCCTCTCAACAATCAAAGTGGTTGAGCGATCGGGGTATTCGGACGTGCCGATCCTGTAGTCGCTCAGAGGCATCAGATCAGACCAGCGGCCCACGGCGAAATCCGCTTTCGACGCCTCGACGATTGGCGCGCCGGTATGAAACCCGAGCCATTTACGCATTTCCGGCGTATCTGCCGCGCCAGCCAGATAAACCCTTGTGTCCGCATCGCACAGAGTCAGCAACAGGGTGCCTGCCGCGACCGATAGCGGTGCCGGAGGTTCCGCCCCGACCAGCGTTCTGATCTCACTCGGGCGCGCCATCACGGTCATCGCTGCCCGAAACGCGTGCGCAGCATCGCGCGGGGCGTCCTGAAATCCACCTGAAAAATGCGATTGTGCGTTCATCAATCTTCTCCCCGGACCAACGTGAAGAACTCGACCTTGGTGGCCGCCGCTTTTGCCGCACGCGCGTTGCGGGTATCCTGCATCTGGGTCTTGAGCGGCGTGATCACCAGTTCGGTCAGACGATCCGCGGCCTCGGTCTGCATCAGAGCATCAATCAGTGCGGCAGCCTCGGCCTTGGGCTTGGAGCGGCCCTGGATATAGCCATGGCCCACGGTGCCATCCTCCAAAGCCAGTGAGCAGCGCGTGACCGTCATTTCACCCAGGTTGAACGGAGCGCCGATGGCGCCGGCACGACCGCGCACCATCACACCGCCAATCTCAGGGCTGCGCAGCCATTTGAACGATGGACGATCCGCCACCCTGCCCCAAAGCGGCATCATCGCATGCTCGGGCGCGCGTGCCAGCAGGCTCATCCACTCCTGACGCGTGATCCCGTTGCTTTTCATCTGTTCTGTCATCGAAAGCCCTTGTCGTGGTTGTCTACTAGAACTATACAACTAGACAAATATTAACCTGCATCCGCCTTCCAGGCAATCCATGAGACCGTGAAGTTTTGATGACATGAGCAAAACACCGATCTGGAAAAGCATCGCACTCAGCCTGACCTCGGATATCGCCGAGGGGCGCTTTGGCACCGGTGACCGGCTGCCGACCGAGGCGCAGCTGGCGGCAACCCACGGAGTCAATCGCCATACAGTCAGGCGCGCGTTAGCCGAGCTGGCAGAGCAAGGTTTGGTTCAGCCTCGGCGCGGGGCGGGTGTCTTTGTCACCGCACGACCAACGGATTACCCGATTGGCAAACGAGTTCGATATCACAAGAGCATTTCCGCCAGCGGCAAGATACCGGGCAAGCGCATCCTGTCTCTGACCACCCGCGCTGCGGATGAGGCCGAAGCCGAAGCACTGGCTTTGCAGCCCGGTGATCCAGTTCATGTTTATGACGGCTTGTCTTTGGCGGATGGTCAACCCATCGCGCTGTTTCAAAGCGTCTTTCCGGCGCTCAGACTGCCCGACATTCTCACCCACCTTACCGAAACCCAATCCGTCACAAATGCGCTTCAGCTATGCGGGATCGAGGATTTCATACGGAAGTCCACACGGTTGACGGCCCGCGCAGCAACAGCGACGCAGGCGCTGCACCTGAACCTCAACGAAGGTGCGCCGATCCTGCACTCACTTGGGATCAATGCGGCCCCAGATGGGCAACCGGTCGAATATGGAAAAACCGTCTTCGCTGGTGAGCGCGTGACCCTGACGTTGAATGAGGCCTGACCCAGGGTGCTCCCGCCCGTCTTCAGCCTCCTGCCGGAGGCCTCATCCCGTTGGGGGTCGCGCCGCGCAAAGCGCGGCGCTGTGCCCTAGGCCGCCAATGGGTATCAGCGTAGCCGATGCACATGCGGGCGCGGGAGGGTTACTCGTATTTCTCCAGAAACGCGTCAATGTGCAATGCGCGGAAATCCGGCAGCACGTCGCGCAATCTGTCGTGGCTCCAATCCCACCACGCCAGGGCCAGCAGTCTCTCCGACACCTGTTCGGAAAAGCGGCGGCGGATCGGTTGCGCGGTCACCCCGGCAACGATCGTGTAGGGGGCGACATCCTTGGTGACGATCGCACCGGACGCCACAACCGCCCCGTGCCCAATCGTCACCTCGGGCTTGATGATCGCCGCGTGACCGATCCACGTGTCATGGCCAATTGACGCCTGTCGCCCAGCGCGATGCGCAAACCATTCTGCATCGTCTTCCGCACCCTCCCAATAATCCGCTGAGCGATACAGGAAATGATGCAAGGAGGCTTTCTCCATCGGGTGATCCGTCGCGCCGATCCGGGTGAAGCTGGCGATATTGGCGAATTTGCCGATCTCGGCATTGGCAATGTCACAGGTTCGGTCGCAATAGGAGTAGTCGCCGAACCGCGCATTGGCGACCCGCGTCCCGGCGCCGATCTCGACATAGGCGCCAAAGCTGCTGCCCGATATCTGGCAGTCGGGATGAATGAAAGGCTGATCAGAGCGCAGGCGCGTCATCGTATTCCCCATACGCTCAGGACTGCAGCTTGGCCGCACCGCGCGGCTTGCGCTTTTTACCGGCGTCGCCCTGAATCAGACGCTTGCGCAACCAGCCCGAGAACCAATCCATCAGCATCACCATCAGAATGATGAGAACGATGTAATAGGCGACTTCTTCCCAGTCTTTCTGCGTGATGATCGCCTGCGTCAGCAACAGACCAATCCCGCCACCGGTGATCGCGCCAATCACTGTCGCGCTGCGGGTGTTGGATTCGAGGAAATAAAGAAGCTGGCTGAGCAGAACCGGAGTGATCTGCGGGATCACCCCAAAGCGGTAGCGTTGCGGCGCATTGGCCCCGGTCGACTGGACACCTTCGATCTGCTTGCTGTCGACATTCTCCAGCGCCTCCGAGAAAATCTTGCCGAAGGTTCCGGTATCGGTCACCAGAATGGCCAGGGCCCCAGTCAGCGGTCCCGGGCCAAAAGCACGCGCCAGCACCACGGTCCAGATCAACGCATCCACGCCTCGTACAAAGTCAAACACGCGCCGCGTTGCAAAGCGGACCGAGCGCAGCGGGTTGAAGTTCCGCGTCGCGAGGAAGGCCAAGGGCAGAGCAATCATACCCGCGCCCAGCGTGCCGAGGAACGCCATCAGGATCGTCTCGAAAATCGCCCAAGCCACGTCCTGGTGCCGCCACATCTTGTTGGTCCAGAAGTCATTCAGGATCGCACCTGCCTCACCAGATGCCGCAAGGCTCACAAGCTCGGGGAAGGACTTGCCGTAGTAGGGGCTGTCGAGCGTGAACCAGAACAGCTCCCACCCGGTGAAGTAACGGAACACCTCGGACCGGTTGCGGGTGACGGTCAGTCGGCCTGCATCGGTTTTGATGGCCAGACGGTTCTTGGAGACATTGATCCAGTCCGGAACCTCTCCGGCAGGAAGTTCGGCCTGAACACCGGCTGACCGGCTGGGGGTTGCGCGCACGGTGCCATAGCCGGGGATGTCGTATTCAACCGTCTCGGGCCCGAAACGCACCACATGACCGTCTTCCAGATCAATCACCGTGGTCGCACCCAGCGCGACCCAATCGGGCGCGGTGCCGTCGGGATAGCTCCCCTTCCGCTCACCCTCGATCGCGGCGGAGACCTCACCCGTGCGGTTATCGCGTTCGATATGGGTCTTGTAGCTGTAGCTATCCGCCACCAGCGTCTTGCCGTTTTCCCAGTTCGCCCGCTCGGTCAGGCCCGGCACGTCGAAGGCGAAGAAGACGTAGATCAGGTAGACGGCAACCAGCCCCGGCAGCCCGAAATTCACAATGCGTTTGCGGCTGAAAAGACGATCTGCTTCGGCCTTCAGGTCATCAATCGACAAATCGGTGGCAAAGGTACTCATGCCGAGGCTCCTTTTTCCGACCCGTGGGTCAGACGGTCGCGCAGATAGCCAGAGATCTGATCAACGACCACAATAGTAACGAAGAGAAGGATGAAGATGGCCGCGGCCTCATCGTAGCGCCCCTGCCCCCAGGACATGGCGTTGCGCAGCTCATAGCCCAGACCTCCGGCACCGACGAAACCTAAGATGGCCGAGGCGCGGATATTGATCTCGAACCGCAGCAGAGCGTAGCTGACATAGTTCGGGCCGACCTGAGGGATCACGCCCAGATACATGCGCTGGGACCAGTTGGCCCCGACCGACTGCAACCCCTCGACGGGTTTGAGCGAGGCATTTTCGTTCACCTCAGAGAACAGCTTGCCCAAAGCACCTGCCGTGTGGATGGCAATGGCGATCATCGCGGGCACTGGCCCGCCGCCCAGAATGAAGATCAGAACCAGAGCAATCACGATTTCCGGGATCGCGCGGCAGATATCCGAGATCCGTCGGAACAGCGGGATCAAAGAGGGCCAGAGCGCCATACCCCGCGTCGCCATCAGGGCCAGAAACGTGCCCGCAATCGTCCCGATCAGGGTCGAGGCGGCGGCAATGTTGATCGTCTCGATCAGGGCCGGGAAGAACTCGACCAGATTGGCCGGCATCTCGGCGATCTTTTCCCACGCCTCGGACAGAACCTCGGACGGGTAGTCCAGAATCCGGTGCCAGCCGTCTGTGAAACTGCCTGCATTGCGGTCATCTGCCGTTCGGAAACCCGCTGCCATCAAGGCAACGAACAGGATCAGGAGGATACCACCATAGACCCGTTTGCGCCGCGTCATCGCGGTATAGTCGTCGCGGATCTGATCGACGCTATAGGACCCTGCCGAAAGGTCTGTCATGGAATGCTCCTGAGTGGAAAACGGGGTCCGGCATTTAACCGGACCCCGCGAATAGAAGAGACAGGCTTAGTTGGACTTCAGCTTGCGCGCTTCGATGATGATTTCGTAGGCGTCATGGGTGATCGGATCAAAGCTTTTGGCTTCGCCCGCAGCCACACCGTAGAAGCAATCCCGGTCTTTCTCCGACAGCGTGTCCCACAGCTCGGTCACTTTGGCTTTGACATCGGCAGGCAGGGCCTTGCGGACAACAACCGGGCCTTCCGGGATCGGCTCGGATTTCCAGATTTGCACCAGATCGTTCATGTCGATCAGACCGGCGTCCACCGCGCGGCGCAGAGCACCCGACTGGTAGCCGTCTTCCCATTCGCCCAGACCGTCGGCCCAGGTCACACCGCCATCAACGTCGCCGTTGTTCACGGCAACGATGGTCTGCTCGTGACCGCCGGTGAACTTCACTTCACCGAAATAGTCGCCCGAATCCATGGTCGCGCCCGTTGCGGCAGGGATTTCAATCGACGGGATCAGGTAGCCCGAGGTCGAATTGGGATCGCCGAAGCCAAAGGTCTTGCCCTTCATGTCTTCCAGCGAGGTGATGCCGCTGTCTTTGCGGGCAAACCCGATCGAGTGATAGCCGTAGCCGCCATCGGTGTTGACCTTGACCAAAACCGGCTCAACCGCTTCGGGGTCGGAAAGGTAGGTTTTCGCGTAACCCGACGCGCCCAGCCAGGCTACGTCAATGGTGCCGCCCAGCAGACCCTGGATCACACCGTTATAGTCGGCAGGGGCAAACAGCTTGGCCGGAACACCCAGAGCCTCTTCGGTGTAGACGCGCAGGCACTCGTTGTTGTTCAGACGGTCCTGAGCGTTCTCACCGCCCAGAATGCCGATACGCAGCTCGGAAATCTCCTGAGCCATTGCAGGCGCGGCCATGGCAGTGGTCGCAACAAGGGCAGCAACTAGTTTTTTCATCTGTCTCTCTCCAGTTTGATGTTCCCGACCTCTCATCGGGCCGGGCGATGAAAGGGTTTGGGGTGGCTCAGACGGTCGCTTCGGCTTCCATCAGGGCCTTTTGTGTGGTGTCCAGCGTTTCGATCTCGGTCGAAGTCGCCTCTTCCGAGAAGCTGGCATCGGCACCGTAAATCTCGCGGGCGACACCGGTGGTCAGTTGCTCGGGCAGGCCGTCAAAGACGATACGTCCGTCGCGCATGCCCACCACGCGGTCGCAATAGCGGCGCGCAGTATCCAGCGTGTGCAGGTTGGCAATGACGGTGCGGCCGTCCTCTTCGTGGATGCGGCGCAGGGTCTGCATCACCACCTGCGCGTTCATCGGGTCCAGCGAGGCAATCGGTTCATCGGCAAGAATGATCTTGGGGTCCTGCATCAGGGCGCGGGCAATGGCCACGCGCTGCTGCTGACCACCCGAAAGCGCCTCAGCCCTCTTGGGCGCATGTTCCGCGATGCCCAGACGATCGAGGATGTCGATAGCGCGGTGAACCTCTTCCATCGGGAACAGATTGAACATCGTAGCCAGGGTCGAGTGGCGGTTCAGCGTCCCGTGCAACACGTTCGACACCACGTCCAGACGGGGCACGAGGTTGAACTGCTGGAAGATCATCGCACAATCGGCCTGCCAGGCGCGCTTGTCGCGACCCTTCAACAGGGTCACGTCACGGCCTTGGAACAGGATCTCGCCAACGCTGGCATCCGTAAGCCGGTTGATCATGCGCAACAGCGTCGATTTACCCGCACCCGATCGACCGATGATCCCGATCATGCAGGGCTTGTCCACGTCCAGCGTTGCGGTATCCACCGCCACATTCTCACCGAAGCGTTTGGTCAGTTTTTTGATGTGCAGCACGTGCCACCCCCAATTCGTGTTGACGGGTAGCTACGGATTGCAATCAACGGATATGTGTCGGTTCAGTGAAAGTTTTGTAAACACCGCAGCCCGTACCATAGGGCCTACCCTTTAGGCTCATTCCCCGTTATACGCGCCCGCAACCCCAGTTTCCTGCATGAGGCCCGCTATGAGCTTTGACCGTTCCATCAAGATCGCTCCGTCGATCCTGTCCGCCGATTTCGCCAATTTTGGAGCCGAAATTCAGGCCATCGAGGCGCAGGGTGCCGATTGGGTCCATGTCGATGTCATGGATGGCCATTTCGTGCCAAACCTGACCTTCGGCCCGCCGGCGGTCAAAGCGTTCCGTCCCCATGTGAAAACGGTGATGGATGTGCATCTGATGATCTCGCCGGTCGATCCTTACATCCAAGCCTATGCCGATGCAGGCGCCGATATCCTGACCGCGCATGTCGAGGCCGGCCCACACACACATCGCACCCTGCAAGCCATCCGCGCCGCAGGCATGAAAGCCGGTGTTGCCTTGAACCCTGGCACTCCTGCCGAGGCGGTCGAGCATCTGCTAGACCTCACCGATCTGGTCTGCGTCATGACCGTGAACCCGGGCTTCGGAGGCCAAAAGTTCATCGACATGACCACCAAAGTCCGCAAGCTCCGCGAGATGATCGGAGACCGCCCGGTGCATATCGAGATTGACGGCGGTGTTGACCCAAACACAGCCCCGCTGGTCGCAGCAGCAGGCGCGGATGTGCTGGTCGCGGGATCGGCCGTGTTCAAGGGCGGGTCTGTCGACAAGCCTGAGGTCTATGGTGCGAATATCGCTTCGGTTCGGGCGGCTGCGGAATCTGCATTGAAATAATGTTACTGGCCGCCGCTGTATCTCAGCCGCAAAAGGTCAGAACGAGATCTTGAAACTCAATGATCCAACAACCTGCCCTTCAGGTTGTTGGTTGAATTCTTCACTTAGATAGGTCGCGCCGTAGAACAGAGTTCCGTATTTGGCCTCCCAGTTCAGACCAAGGCGCGCACGATACCGTTCGTGCTTGAGGCTGACTATCCCGGAATTCGGGATATATGCACTGTCGGCCACATAGGCTGCATCAAACCCGAACACACCGCTGACACCCTTTGGCCCTGTCCGCATGGAGCGATAGCGCTGCCCGGTGATCTTGTCGCGGATCAGTAGCTCTGACCGTCCCACTTGTCCAAAGGTCACATCCACTCCAACGCGAGCGAGAGTCTCGTCTCCGGCCCGCACAGAGGCAAACGGGCGGAGGCGCGTGTTTCGGCCCCAATCCCACTCTCGCCCGAATTCCGCGACAACGGTGGGATAAAAATCATTGGAAATCTGCTCATCCAGGACCGCCCGCGACGGTGGCGTGCTTCCGATCAGCTTGTGAAATTCGGTCTGCAGGCTGTCCACGCCCGTTTGCGGCCCTACGGCCACCAATTCAGCGCCAACAGTGAACTGCGCACTACGTCTTTGAAAATGCGTATACGCACCAAGCGACAGGATCCCGGCATACTGTCTGTCCTGCGGGTTTGGCGTAACCAGGTCCTCGGGAGATATCATCTGCGTGTACGCCCGAATCTCGATCACGTCCCCAAAGGTTTCTGGCAGTTCCCCGCTCCAGCCCCGCGCCAGAATCCACGACAAGTTCAGAGACGATGTCTGCCAACGGTCATGATCATCACCAATCAGATCATCCGTGAACATCCAGCCGAAGCCGATCAACTCTCGCTTTGATGGCTCTGTTTGTTGGGGCGTGGGAGACAAGGATTGCGCGAGCAGAAACTGCGGAACACACAGGAAGACAAGTGCCCAGAAAATCTTCATTGCCGTCCCCTTCCCTCTTCACGCTCAGCCGTTCATCAGGCGCGATATGTTTTAAAGGACCGTAAGAAAAGGTTTTGATTTCAACAATATTTTCGTGCGCGAGCGCAATCAGCCGCGACCAAAAAGCAACATCTCAGACGCCCTGAGAGACATCCGGATCATGGCTCAAACGAAAAAGGGCGTCCCTCGGGACGCCCTTTCCGTCTGATCATTCGCTTGCGCGACTTACTCAGTGATTTTCGACACGACGCCGGCACCGACGGTGCGGCCGCCTTCGC
Source organism: Ruegeria sp. AG1 (assembly GCF_056541705.1). Taxonomy (NCBI): domain Bacteria; kingdom Pseudomonadati; phylum Pseudomonadota; class Alphaproteobacteria; order Rhodobacterales; family Roseobacteraceae; genus Ruegeria; species Ruegeria sp. AG1. Next base: position 326,885 of record NZ_JBQFYU010000005.1, read on the forward strand.
GGATCGCGAAGCGCAGGCCCTGCTCCATCGCGATCGGTGCGATCAGCTCAACGCCGAACGACACGTTGTCGCCGGGCATGACCATCTCGGTGCCTTCCGCCAGGGTCACGGTGCCGGTCACGTCAGTGGTCCGGAAGTAGAACTGAGGACGGTAGTTCGCGAAGAACGGAGTGTGACGACCGCCTTCTTCCTTGGTCAGGATGTAGGCTTCGGCTTCGAACTTGGTGTGCGGTGTAACCGAACCCGGCTTACACAGAACCTGGCCACGCTCAACGCCGTCACGGTCAACACCACGCAGCAGCGCGCCGATGTTGTCGCCCGCTTCACCGCGGTCCAGCAGCTTGCGGAACATTTCAACGCCGGTGCAGGTGGTTTTCGAAGTGTCGCGGATGCCGACGATTTCAATCTCGTCACCAACGTTGATCACGCCACGCTCAACACGGCCGGTCACAACGGTACCACGACCCGAGATCGAGAACACGTCTTCGATCGGCATCAGGAACGGCTGGTCAACAGCACGCTCAGGGGTGTCGATGTACTCATCAACAGCCGCCATCAGTTCCTTGATTTTCTCTTCACCGATCTCAGGCTTATTGCCTTCCATCGCGGCCAGAGCCGAACCTGCGATGATCGGAATATCGTCGCCGGGGTATTCGTAGCTGGACAGCAGTTCGCGAACTTCCATCTCAACCAGTTCCAGCAGCTCTTCGTCGTCAACCTGGTCAACTTTGTTCAGGAACACGACCATCTTCGGGATGCCAACCTGGCGGCCCAGCAGGATGTGCTCGCGGGTCTGCGGCATCGGGCCGTCAGCGGCGTTCACAACCAGGATCGCGCCGTCCATCTGAGCAGCACCGGTGATCATGTTCTTGACGTAGTCGGCGTGGCCGGGGCAGTCAACGTGCGCGTAGTGGCGGTTCTCGGTCTCGTATTCCACGTGGGCGGTCGAGATGGTGATGCCGCGCGCTTTCTCTTCCGGCGCACCGTCAATTTGGTCATACGCTTTGAAGTCACCAAAATATTTGGTGATCGCTGCCGTCAGCGTCGTCTTACCATGGTCAACGTGCCCAATCGTGCCGATGTTGACGTGCGGTTTTGTACGCTCAAACTTTTCCTTTGCCATGATGGCCTCCTTTTTCGGTAATGAAGGGAGCGTGATACCCACGCTCCCTCAAATCTTTGGTTATGCGTATTTCGCCTGGATCTCGTCCGAGATGTTCTGCGGAACCGGATCGTAGTGGTCGAACTGCATGGTGAACTGGGCACGGCCCGACGACATCGAACGCAGAGTGTTGATGTAGCCGAACATGTTCGCCAGCGGAACGAACGCGTCGATCGCGATCGCGTTGCCGCGCGGTTCCTGACCAGACACCTGGCCACGACGCGAGGTCAGGTCGCCGATGATACCGCCGGTGTATTCTTCCGGGGTGATCACTTCGACCTTCATGATCGGTTCCAGCAGTTTCGCGCCAGCTTTGCGCATGCCTTCACGCATACACATACGGGCCGCGATTTCGAACGCCAGAACGCTCGAGTCAACGTCGTGGAACTTACCGTCCAGCAGGGCAACCTTGAAGTCGATCACGGGGAAGCCAGCCAGAGGACCGCTGTCCATAACCGACTGGATGCCTTTTTCGACACCCGGGATGTATTCCTTCGGAACGGCACCACCAACGATGCGGCTTTCGAACGAATAACCTTCGCCCGGCTCGGTCGGAGTGATCTCGAGTTTAACCTCACCGAACTGACCCGAACCACCCGACTGTTTCTTGTGGGTGTAGGTGTGCTCGACCGGCATTGAGATGGTTTCGCGATAGGCCACCTGAGGAGCACCGATGTTCGCTTCAACCTTGAACTCACGCTTCAGACGGTCAACCAGGATGTCCAGGTGAAGTTCACCCATGCCCTTCATGATGGTCTGACCCGATTCCAGGTCGGTTTCCACACGGAAGGACGGGTCTTCGGCGGCCAGACGGGCCAGACCCTGGGACATCTTCTCTTGGTCGCCCTTGGTTTTGGGCTCAACCGCGATTTCGATCACCGGATCGGGGAAGGTCATGGTTTCAAGAACCACCGGATCCTTCGCGTCACACAGGGTGTCACCGGTGGTGGTGTCTTTCAGACCCGCCAGCGCGATGATGTCGCCTGCAAACGCTTCTTCGATCTCTTCCCGGTTGTTCGAGTGCATCATCATCATACGACCGATGCGCTCTTTCTTACCTTTGGTCGAGTTCAAGATCGAGTCACCCTTGTTCATGGTGCCCGAGTAGATCCGAGTGAAGGTCAACGAGCCAACAAAGGGGTCGTTCATGATTTTGAACGCCAGGCCCGAGAAGGCCATTTCGTCGTCTGCACGACGTGCGATGTCACGAACTTCTTCTTCGTCGCCGGGTTTGAAGCCCATGTAATCAACAACGTCCAGCGGGCTGGGCAGATAGTCGATCACAGCGTTGAGCAGCGGCTGAACGCCTTTGTTCTTGAACGCCGAACCACCCAGAACCGGAACGAACGCGATGTCCAGAGTACCTTTGCGCAGCAGGGCGCGCAGGGTCGGAACGTCGGGCTCATTGCCTTCCAGGTATTCCATCATCGCGTCGTCGTCCATTTCGACGGCCGCTTCGATCATCTTACCGCGCCATTCGTCAGCCATGTCTTTCAGGCTGTCGCGGATCGGAGCTTTGATCCAGCTTGCGCCCAGATCTTCGCCCTGCCACAGCCACTCTTCCATGGTGACCAGGTCGATCAGACCTTCCAGCTCGGACTCGGCGCCGATCGGAATACCAACCGGAACAGCGCGTGCGCCGGTGCGGTCTTCGATCATGCGAACACAGTTGAAGAAGTCTGCGCCGATCTTGTCCATCTTGTTGACGAAAACCATACGCGGAACTTTGTAGCGGTCAGCCTGACGCCACACGGTTTCGGTCTGGGGCTCAACACCTGCGTTTGCGTCCAGAACGCAGACGGCACCGTCGAGAACCGCCAACGAACGCTCAACCTCGATAGTGAAGTCAACGTGGCCGGGGGTGTCGATGATGTTCAGGCGGTGCTTGGGGGTATCGGCGGTCTGACCGTCCTCGGTGCGCTCCCAGAAAGTGGTGGTCGCAGCCGAAGTGATGGTGATGCCGCGTTCCTGCTCCTGCTCCATCCAGTCCATGGTGGCTGCACCATCGTGCACCTCACCGATGTTGTGGGATTTACCAGTGTAATACAGGATACGCTCCGAGCAGGTGGTCTTACCTGCGTCAATGTGCGCCATGATACCGAAGTTACGGTATAGTTCGAGCGGATATTCGCGTGCCATTTTTGATAAGCCTCTGAATTACCAACGGTAGTGGCTGAAGGCTTTGTTCGCCTCGGCCATCTTGTGGGTGTCTTCGCGCTTCTTCACGGCGGTACCGCGGGACTGTACAGCGTCCAGCAGTTCGCCGGCGAGGCGTTCTTCCATGGTGTTTTCGTTGCGGCCACGCGCAGCAGTGATCAGCCAACGGATGGCCAGTGCTTCGCGGCGCTCGGGGCGCACTTCGACCGGAACCTGATAGGTTGCACCACCAACCCGGCGCGAGCGAACCTCGACCGACGGTTTGATGTTGTCGAGCGCTTCGTGGAACACTTCAACAGGTGCGCGCTTGATTTTGTTCTCAACGCGGTCAAACGCGTTGTAAACGATGCGCTCTGCGACCGACTTTTTGCCGTCGATCATCAGGTTGTTCATGAATTTTGTCAGAACCTTGTCGCCAAATTTGGCGTCAGGCAGGACTTCGCGTTTTTCGGCGGCGTGACGACGTGACATATCAGCCTCTCCTTCTTACTTGGGACGCTTCGCGCCGTATTTCGAACGACGTTGCTTACGATCTTTGACGCCCTGAGTATCCAGAACACCGCGCAGGATGTGGTAACGCACACCGGGAAGGTCTTTTACACGGCCGCCACGGATCAGAACAACCGAGTGCTCCTGCAGGTTGTGGCTTTCACCGGGGATGTACGAGATGACCTCGAACCCGTTGGTCAGGCGCACCTTGGCAACCTTACGCATAGCCGAGTTCGGCTTCTTCGGTGTGGTTGTATATACACGTGTGCAGACGCCGCGTTTCTGCGGGCACTGCTCCAGGTGCATGGACTTCGAGCGTTTTACTTTGGGCTGCCGCGGTTTGCGGATCAGCTGTTGAATAGTTGGCATTCCGGTTTCTTCCCCGTTTTGCAACACACATGACATGCACGCGCATTGCGTGCGGTTAAATTTGCTGCACTTATGCGTCCACAAGCGCAAAACCCGCGAGCGTTCCCATTCCGAGGTGAACGTCGCGGTTGGTTATCAGAGGACGCGAACTGCAAAATTGTCCGGGTCTTGACCAGTTCATTACTGAAATCGGTTTTGGGGCGGCCCCCGGTACCGAGATGACGCGCGTAATAGGGGGAGTCGGCCCAAGTGTCAACAGCACTTACCCCAGTGCGCAAAACTGGCCGGATTGCGCTGTAATATCAACGATTGCGGGTGCCAGCCAGCCTCTTCTGGCGTTGCGGGTGCAGGCATAGCCCGTCATAGTGCGCGCAGAACCGTTTTGCGATGGATGACAGATGCAGGTTATCGGCCTTTGCCGCTTTTCCTTTCCAGCCCTTGGCAGCTTTCAGACCGAACATGAAACCCTGGATGATCGGCGTCGTCACCTCTACAGCCCTGCCCGTCTGGAAGAGAGGTTCCGACTGTTTGAGTCCTCGACCCTGCCCTGTTTTCGCGAACACACCGACGAGGATTTCGAGCTGCTGGTGGTGATCGGAGACTGCCTGCCGAAAGACGCCTATGACCGGCTACACGACCTGACAGCAGATGTGAAACAGGTCCGGATCGTCGAGGAGTCGCCTCGGGCCGACAAATCGCATCGCCATATCATGAAGGATATTCTGAACGCAGCCCGCAAAGACCCGGCTCAGCCTTGCATCCAATTCCGCCACGACGATGACGACGCGGTATCCGTGGATTTCGTTGAACGTCTGCGCGAATCCGCCCGCGACAGCAAGGGCCTGATGGAACGCAACACCATTGTCGGCATTGATTTCAATCAGGGCTTCTTTGCCCGTCTCAACGCCGATGGGATCACGGCGAAACCGACGCATAAACCGCTTTTGGGCGTGGGTCTTGGAATGCATATCGCAGGTGGTTGCAAACAGACGATCATCAGCTTTACCCATCATCGCATGGGCCGCTTCATGCCCATCGTCAGCTATACCGATGCACCAATGTGGGTGCGTTCGCTCAACGGGTTCAACGACTCACGCGGGGCGCGCAACTATGACCGCGAACTCTCGGCCCTCACCCCCGAGCTTGAGGGAGAGTTCATCGCCCGTTTTGCCATTGATCAGAGCATCGTCCGGCAGGTTCACGGCGCGCCCTGAGTGGTCCTTTCGCGGAACAGGGTAAACAAGCCAGCCGCGACAACCAGCCCGGCGCCGAACAAGGTCACCGCATCGGGCCATTCGCCAAACACAACCCAGCCCAGCCCCAAGGCCCAAATCAGGCTGGAGTATCGGAAAGGGGCGATAAACCCAACCTCGCCTTCTCGCATCACCATCACGCTGCATAGATATCCGATCAGGACAAATACAGCCGCCGAGGCCACCAGAACAGCATTGCCGCCGGACAGGTTGACCCAGCCCTCAAACGTCGACACCAGCCCTGCGGCAACAGAGATCGACAGAGAGGTGGCCAGGGTCACCACCAGTGATGGAACTTGCGGCGACATGCGCCGGGTGATCAGGTCTCGGATCGTCACCGAGACCACAGCCAGCAACGCATAGATCGCATAGACGCTGAACCCGTCCGGCCCGGGCCGTACGATCAGCAACATGCCCATGAACCCGACGACAATCGCCATAATGCGCCGCCAGCCGATATGTTCCGAGAAGAACAGGACCGCCCCCAGCGTCACGGTCAGCGGCAACACCTGAAGAACCGCAGTCACATTCGCTAACGGCATGTTCTTGAGCGCAGTCAGAAAGAAAAACGTCGCGGACAGTTCGGCAACACAGCGAATTGAGACCAACAATTTGTCATGCCGCGAAAAATTCAGGTGTAACGCCCCAAGATGGCGCGCCAACCCGTAAACAAGCAGAGTCGCCAAAGCCCCCCGGATCGCAACCAACTGAAACAAGGGCAATTCTCGCAGCGCGATTTTGACCAGCGTGTCATTCACTGTAAATGCGGCCATGCTGGCCATCATCAGCAGTGCGCCTTTAACATTTGGACTCATTCAAACAATACTCGGCCTTCAAACAATGGCGGTATTCACGCTTCAATCTAACGCAAAGTCAATTCGCGCGTCTCAATCCTAAAATTTTTTCACGAAGAGCAACTGTAACCGGTTGTTTTCCAGTCGCTTCAGTCCGTCATCTGAGCCGATGGCGTCGATTTAGAGATCGCGATCTCCTCATCCGTCATCTCTTCCTCCACCCCTTCGAACAACGGGGTCGAGAGATACCGTTCACCGGTATCTGGAAGCATCACCAGCATCACCGATCCGTCCGGCGCGGTCTCAGCCAGTTTCATCGCCACCGCAAATGTGGATCCACCCGATATGCCGGTGAAAATCCCCTCTTCCGCAGCCAGACGGCGCGACCAGGCAATCCCGTCTGCGCCGGGCACGGGGATCAACTCATCATAAAAGCCGTTGTCTATGGCCTCCTGCAAGACCCAAGGAATGAAATCAGGCGTCCAACCCTGAATCGGATGCGGCTCGAAGTTCGGATGGCTTTCGGTCGGCTGATGCGTGTCGTTGCGGGTATTCACATAGCCTGACGAGACAATCGCCGCATTCGCAGGTTCCGTCAGGATAATCATCGTCTCAGGGCGTTCTTTCCTCAGAACCCGCGCAACGCCCGAGACGGTTCCGCCAGTGCCATAACCCGTCACCCAATAGTCAAGCTTCTGCCCGTCGAAATCCGCCAGAATCTCCTGCGCGGTGGTGTTTTCATGAATGTCGGCATTGGCCGCGGTTTCAAACTGACTTGCGAGGAACCAGCCATTCTGCTCGGCCAGTTCCTTGGCTTTGGTATACATGCCGAACCCTTTTTGGGCGCGTGGGGTCAGGACAACTTTGGCCCCCAGAAACCGCATCAGCTTGCGCCGCTCCACCGAAAAACTGTCGGCCATGGTCACAACCAGAGGATAGCCCTTGGCCGCGCAGACCATCGCCAATCCGATCCCGGTATTGCCCGAGGTCGCCTCGACCACCGTCTGACCCGGTTTCAACCGACCGTCCCGCTCGGCCGCTTCGATGATGTTCAACGCCAGGCGGTCCTTCACTGAACTGGCCGGGTTGAACGCTTCGAACTTCACGTAAACCGTCACGTTTGAGGGCGCGATTCTGTTGATGCGCACGCAGGGCGTGTCTCCGACAGTGTCCAGAATGCTGTCATACAGGCGCTTGCGCCCTTGCGTTTGCCGGGTTGTCATGGCGGCCCCCTCCTCTGCTTTGCGCAACCATGCCACAAACCGGGTCACATTGATAATTTTCTTTGCGAAAGCGCACTTCGGGGGGCGCAAACAAAAAGGCCCCGCGAAACCGCAGGGCCTTTTCTGTCTCTCAGAAACGAGGGTTACTCGCGGCTTTCCGGTGTTTCCACCAGAACGTCCAACTCATCCCCTACCATGTCGTCGTCAAAGCTAGGCGCGGCCAGAGCAGCAGCTGCTTCGGCCTCTTCCCGGCGGGCTTCAATGACCACGTTGTCACGCGACTGCGCGATGTGGCGGACGGCCTGCGTGGCCCCACCGGTACCGGCGGGGATCAGACGACCAACGATGACGTTCTCTTTCAGGCCAACCAGCTTGTCTTTCTTGCCCTGAACCGAAGCTTCGGTCAGCACGCGCGTGGTTTCCTGGAACGACGCCGCCGAGATGAACGAACGCGTTTGCAGCGAGGCTTTGGTGATCCCCAGAAGGATCGGCTCGCCCTGTGCCGGACGACCACCGCGGGCGATGGTCTTCTCGTTGGCCGCGTCGAACTCCTGCTTGTCGACATGTTCGCCTTTCAGCAGGGTGGTGTCGCCTGAATCCAGGATCTCCCACTTCTGCAGCATCTGGCGCACGATGACCTCGATGTGCTTGTCGTTGATCTTCACGCCCTGCAGACGATACACGTCCTGCACCTCGTCGATCATGTAATCCGCCAGCGCTTCGACACCCATGATGGACAGGATGTCATGCGGAGCCGGGTTACCGTCCATCAGGTATTCACCCTTCTGGATGAAGTCCCCTTCGGCGACCGGGATGTGCTTGCCCTTGGGCACCATGTACTCAATGGTCTCCATGGACTCGTCCGCCGGTTCGATGCTGATGCGGCGCTTGTTCTTGTAGTCGCGACCGAAGCGCACGTAACCATCGGCTTCTGCGATGATCGCGTGATCTTTCGGACGACGCGCTTCGAACAGTTCGGCCACACGCGGCAGACCACCGGTGATGTCCTTGGTCTTGGCACCTTCGCGCGGGATACGCGCAACGACGTCACCGGCTTCGACCTGCTGACCGTCTTCGACCGACAGGATCGCATCCACCGACATCGGGTAGTGAACCGGGTTGCCCGCATCGTTGCGGACCGGTTCGCCATCTTCGCCGACCAGAATGATCTCGGGCTTGAGGTCGCTGCCTTTTGGGGCCGCGCGCCAGTCGATCACGATCTTCTGGGTCATGCCGGTTGCTTCGTCGGTCTCATCACGGACGGCGAGGCCCGAAACAAGGTCAACATATTTCGCAGTACCGGCTTTCTCGGCGATGATCGGCAGGGTGTAGGGATCCCACTCGAACAGCTTGTCGCCACGGGCCACTTTGGTGCCGTCCTTGACGAACAGCTTGGAGCCATAGCCCAGCTTGAAGCTGGCCCGCTCTTCGCCGTGCTCGTCCTTGATCACCAGCTTCATGTTGCGGCCCATGACCAGGCTTTCGCCTGCCGCATTGACCAGAATCTGCGGGTTCTCGAAGGAAACGACACCTTCCTGGCTGGCTTCCTGGAACGACTGCTGACCACCTTGCGCAACACCACCGATGTGGAAGGTCCGCATGGTCAGCTGTGTACCGGGTTCACCGATCGACTGAGCGGCGATGATGCCGACAGCTTCACCTGTGTTTACCATGGTGCCGCGTGCAAGGTCACGACCGTAGCAGGTGGCACAAACGCCTTCCTCGGACTCACAGGTCAGAGGCGAGCGGATGCGCATCGACGCAACGCCGGCCTCATCAATCGTGTCAGCCATGCGTTCGTCGATCAACTGACCTGCGGCGACCAGAACCTCGTCCGTACCCGGACGCAGAACGTCATCGGCAGAGACACGGCCCAGCACACGTTCGGCCAGCGAGGCGACAACCTCGCCGTCGTTCACTGCGGCTTCGGCCGTGATCGCACGCTCGGTGCCACAGTCGATCTCACGAACGATGCAGTCCTGCGCCACGTCCACCAGACGACGGGTCAGGTAACCCGAGTTCGCCGTCTTCAGAGCGGTATCCGACAGACCCTTACGGGCACCGTGGGTCGAGTTGAAGTACTCGAGAACGGTCAGACCTTCTTTAAAGTTCGAGATGATCGGCGTCTCGATGATGTCACCGTTCGGCTTGGCCATCAGGCCGCGCATACCGCCCAGCTGTTTCATCTGAGTGACCGAGCCACGCGCACCCGAGTGGGCCATCATGTAGACCGAGTTTGGTTCCTGCTCGGACCCGTCCTCTGCCCGATCCGACGACGAGATCGTGCTCATCATCGCCTCGGTGACGCGGTCGTTACACTTCGACCAGGCATCGACAACTTTGTTGTACTTTTCGCCCTGAGTGATCAGGCCGTCCATGTACTGCTGTTCAAAGTCCTTCACCTGACCGCGGGTGTCATCGACGATGCCCCACTTGTCGTCGGGGATCACCATGTCGTCCTTACCGAACGAGATGCCCGCCTTGAACGCTTCTTTGAAGCCCATCGACATGATCTGGTCACAGAAGATGACCGACTCTTTCTGACCGCAATAGCGGTAGACAGTGTCGATCACCTGCTGCACTTCTTTCTTCCGTAGCAGGCGGTTGACCAGTTCGAACGGCGCTTTGTTGTTCATCGGCAGCAACGCACCCAGACGCAGACGGCCCGGAGTGGTTTCATAGCGCTTCTGAACTTCGTTGCCTTCGTCGTCGATCTGCGTGATCCGCGCGGTGATCTTGGTGTGCAGATGCACCTCACCGGCGTCCAGCGCGTGCTGAACTTCTTCGATCGAGCCAAACACCTTGCCTTCGCCCGGCATGCCTTCGCGTTCCAGGGTCACATAGTACAGACCCAGGATCATATCCTGCGACGGAACGATGATCGGCGCGCCGTTGGCAGGCGACAGAACGTTGTTCGTCGACATCATCAGAACACGCGCTTCCAGCTGCGCCTCAAGGCTCAGCGGGACGTGAACGGCCATCTGGTCCCCGTCGAAGTCGGCGTTAAAGGCCGAACAGACCAGCGGGTGCAGCTGGATGGCTTTACCTTCGATCAGAACCGGCTCGAACGCCTGAATGCCCAAACGGTGCAGCGTCGGCGCACGGTTCAGCATGACCGGGTGTTCGCGGATCACCTCGTCGAGGATATCCCACACTTCGGGACGCTCTTTCTCGACCAGTTTCTTCGCCTGTTTCACGGTCGAAGACAGACCCTTGGCTTCAAGGCGCGAGTAGATGAACGGCTTGAACAGCTCCAGCGCCATCTTCTTGGGCAGACCACACTGGTGCAGCTTCAACTCCGGACCGGTCACAATGACCGAACGGCCCGAGAAGTCGACGCGTTTCCCCAGAAGGTTCTGACGGAAGCGGCCCTGCTTGCCTTTCAGCATGTCCGACAGCGATTTCAGCGGACGCTTGTTGGCACCGGTGATCACGCGACCACGACGGCCGTTGTCGAACAGAGCATCCACGGATTCCTGCAGCATCCGCTTTTCGTTGCGGACGATGATGTCAGGCGCGCGCAGTTCGATCAGACGCTTCAGACGGTTGTTCCGGTTGATGACGCGGCGATACAGATCGTTCAGATCCGACGTCGCGAAACGGCCACCATCCAGCGGAACCAGCGGACGCAGTTCCGGCGGGATGACCGGGATCACGGTCATCACCATCCATTCGGGGCGGTTGCCCGACTCGAGGAAGGATTCAACAACTTTCAGACGCTTGATGATCTTCTTGGGCTTCAACTCGCCAGTCGCTTCGGCCAGATCAGCGCGCAGCTGCTCGGCTTCGGCTTCCAGATCAATCTGGGCCAGCATCTCGCGGATGGCTTCGGCACCGATATTCGCGGTGAACGCGTCCATGCCATAGGCATCCTGCGCGTCCATGTACTCTTCTTCGGTCAGCATCTGGCCGTAGGTCAGGTCGGTCAGACCCGGCTCGATGACGACGTAGTTTTCAAAGTACAGAACGCGTTCCAGATCACGCAGCGTCATGTCCAGCATCAGACCGATGCGGGACGGCAGCGATTTCAGGAACCAGATATGCGCAACAGGCGCGGCCAGTTCGATGTGACCCATACGCTCGCGGCGGACTTTCTGCAGGGTGACTTCCACGCCGCATTTCTCGCAGACAACGCCGCGATACTTCATCCGCTTATATTTGCCACACAGACATTCGTAGTCTTTGATCGGGCCAAAGATACGCGCGCAGAACAGACCGTCACGTTCGGGCTTGAACGTCCGGTAGTTGATGGTTTCGGGTTTCTTGATCTCGCCATAGGACCAAGACAGGATCCGCTCGGGCGACGCCAGCGAGACCTTGATCTCGTCAAAGACCTTCGGGGGCGTCAGCGGGTTGAACGGGTTGTTGGTGATTTCCTGGTTCATTTGTTACCTCAAATCTTGCGGAAGGGGGGACGGGAGAAAGGGCAGCGCCCTTACTCCTCAACCTCCGCATCCAGGAGTTCCATATTCAGGCCGAGGCCACGGACTTCTTTAACCAGAACGTTGAACGATTCCGGTACGCCCGCTTCAAAGTTATCCTCGCCCTTGACGATCGACTCATAGACCTTGGTCCGGCCGGCGACGTCATCCGATTTAACGGTGAGCATCTCCTGCAGGGTGTAAGCGGCGCCGTAAGCTTCCAGAGCCCAGACCTCCATCTCACCAAAGCGCTGACCACCGAACTGCGCCTTACCACCCAGCGGCTGCTGGGTCACCAGGCTGTACGGCCCGGTCGAACGCGCGTGGATCTTGTCGTCCACCAGGTGGTGCAGTTTCAGCAGGTACTTGATGCCCACGGTCACCGGACGTGCGAATTGCTCACCGGTACGACCGTCGAACAGAACCGACTGACCGCTTTCCGAGAAACCCGCACGCACCAGCGCGTCGTTGACGTCAGCCTCTTTGGCACCGTCAAAGACCGGGGTTGCGATCGGAACACCGCGGGTCACGTTGCCCGCAGCCTCGATCAGGCCATCCTCGTCCATACCGGTGATGCCTTCTTCGTAGACATTCTCGCCATAGGCCAGCTTCATCGCTTCGCGAACAGGGGTCAGATCGCCAGAACGGCGATATTCACCCAGAGCGTCGTCGATGTTCAGACCCAGACCGCGTGCGGCCCAACCCATGTGGGTTTCAAGGATCTGACCAACGTTCATTCGCGAAGGCACGCCCAGAGGGTTCAAACAGAAGTCAACCGGCGTACCATCAGCAAGGAACGGCATGTCTTCCATCGGAACAACCTTGGAGATCACACCTTTGTTCCCGTGACGACCGGCCATCTTGTCGCCCGGCTGCAGCTTGCGCTTCACGGCGATGAAGACTTTGACCATCTTCATCACGCCCGGCGGCAGGTCGTCGCCACGGCGGACTTTCTCGACCTTGTCCTCGAAACGGGCGTCCAGAGCACGCTTTTGCACTTCGTACTGCTCGTTCAGAGCCTCAACGATCTGTGCGTCCTGCTCGCCTTCCAGCGCCAGTTGCCACCACTGACCACGGGTCAGGGTTTCCAGCAGGTCCTCGGTGATCACCGACCCCGCCTTGACGCCTTTCGGGCCTTTGACAGCGGTTTTGCCCAGGATCAGGCCCTGCAGACGCGCATAGATGTTGCGGTCTAGAATCGCCAGCTCGTCGTCCCGGTCACGGGCCAGACGTTCGACTTCCTCACGCTCGATCTGCAGCGCACGCTCGTCTTTCTCGACGCCGTGACGGTTGAAGACGCGGACTTCGACGACAGTACCGTAATCGCCCGGCTTCACGCGCAGCGAGGTGTCGCGCACGTCAGATGCTTTTTCACCAAAGATGGCGCGCAGCAGCTTTTCTTCCGGGGTCATCGGGCTTTCGCCCTTCGGAGTGATCTTGCCGACCAGAATATCGCCCGGCTCAACATCCGCACCGATGTAAACGATGCCCGCCTCGTCGAGGTTGCGCAGCGCTTCTTCACCGACGTTCGGGATGTCGCGGGTGATCTCTTCCGGGCCCAGCTTGGTGTCACGGGCGGCGACTTCGAATTCCTCGATATGGACCGAGGTGAAGACGTCATCACGCGCGATACGTTCCGAGATCAGGATCGAGTCTTCGTAGTTGTAACCGTTCCACGGCATGAACGCGACGACCACGTTCTTACCAAGGGCCAGTTCACCCATATCGGTCGACGGACCATCGGCAATGACCTCGCCCTTCTGGACGGTGTCACCCACCTTGATCAGCGGACGCTGGTTGATGCAGGTGTTCTGGTTAGACCGCTGGAATTTGCGCAGACGATAGATGTCAACGCCAGCGTCGCCCAGTTCCAGATCCTCAGTCGCGCGGATAACGATACGCTGGGCATCGACCTGGTCGATGATACCGGCGCGCTTCGCCTGAATCGCAGCACCCGAGTCGATCGCAACCTTTTCCTCGATCCCGGTACCGACCAACGGCGCTTCGGCGCGCAGCAGCGGAACCGCCTGACGTTGCATGTTCGAGCCCATCAGAGCGCGGTTGGCGTCGTCATTTTCAAGGAACGGGATCAGCGATGCAGCGACCGAGACCAGCTGTTTCGGCGACACGTCGATCAGGTCCACATTTTCGCGCGGAGCGAGGGTGTAGTCACCGGCCTGACGGGTCGACACCAGGTCGTTGATGAACTTGCCATCCGCATCCAGCGTCGCGTTCGCCTGCGCCACGGTGTGACGCATTTCCTCGGTCGCGGACATGTAGTGAACCTCATCGGTCACCTCAGCGTCTTTGACAACGCGGTAAGGTGTTTCGATGAAGCCATACTTGTTCACGCGGGCAAAGGTGGCCAGCGAGTTGATCAGACCGATGTTCGGACCTTCCGGCGTTTCAATCGGGCACATCCGGCCATAGTGGGTCGGGTGTACGTCGCGCACCTCAAAGCCCGCACGCTCACGTGTCAGACCACCGGGGCCAAGCGCCGAGAGGCGGCGTTTGTGGGTGACTTCCGACAGCGGGTTGGTCTGGTCCATGAACTGCGACAGCTGCGACGAGCCGAAGAATTCGCGAACAGCAGCCGCAGCGGGTTTCGCGTTGATCAGGTCCTGAGGCATGACGGTGTCGATTTCGACCGACGACATACGCTCTTTGATGGCGCGCTCCATGCGCAGCAGGCCAACGCGGTACTGGTTTTCCATCAGTTCGCCGACCGAACGCACACGACGGTTGCCGAGGTGGTCGATATCGTCGATGTCACCTTTACCGTCACGAAGTTCCACCAGCGCCTTGATGCAGGCCACGATGTCTTCGCGGCGCAGCGTGCGCAGAGTGTCGGGCGCATCCAGAGCCAGACGCATGTTCATCTTCACGCGGCCAACGGCGGACAGGTCATAACGCTCGCTGTCGAAGAACAGGGTGTCGAACAGGGCCGACGCGGCTTCGACGGTGGGCGGCTCGCCCGGGCGCATGACGCGGTAGATGTCCATGAGCGCGCTTTCGCGGTTCATGTTCTTGTCCTGCGCCATGGTGTTGCGCATGTACGGACCAACATTGACGTTGTCGATGTCCAGAACCGGAATGTCGGTGATACCCGCGTCGATCAACTCTTTAGCGGTGCCGCCGATCAGATCGCCGTCCTTGTCATATTCCAGCGTCAGCTCATCACCGGCTTCGACATAGATCGCACCGGTTTCTTCGTTGATGATGTCCTTGGCGACATATTTGCCAACGATGTGATCGAACGGAACCAGCAGGTCGGTAACGGTGCCCTCGTCGATCAGCTTCTTGACCGCGCGCGGAGTGACTTTCTTGCCCGCTTCGGCAATCACTTCACCGGATTTGGCGTCAACCAGATCATAGGTCGGACGGGTGCCGCGTACACGCTCGGGGAAGAACGGCGTGACCCAGCCCTTCTTCTTGTCCAGCTTGTAGGACACGGTGTTGTAATATGCGTCCATGATCGCTTCCTGATCCAGACCCAGCGCGTATAGCAGGGTTGTCACAGGCAGTTTGCGGCGACGGTCGATACGGGCGAAAACGATGTCTTTGGCGTCGAACTCAAAGTCCAACCAGCTGCCGCGATACGGGATGATGCGGCAGGCAAAAAGCAACTTGCCCGAGGAATGGGTTTTGCCCTTGTCGTGGTCAAAGAACACACCGGGCGAGCGGTGCATCTGGGACACGATCACACGCTCGGTGCCGTTCACGATGAACGTCCCGTTCGGTGTCATCAGGGGCATATCGCCCATGAACACGTCCTGTTCTTTGATGTCTTTGACCGATTTCGCGCCGGTGTCCTCATCGACATCAAACACTATCAGACGCAGAGTGACCTTCAGCGGTGCGCTGTAGGTCATGTCGCGCTGCATGCACTCTTCGACGTCGTATTTCGGTTTTTCCAGATCGTATTTCACGAACTCCAGAACGGAGGTTTCGTTGAAATCCTTGATCGGAAAAACCGACTGGAACACGCCGTTGATGCCTTCGCCGTCTGTGGGCTGTTCTGCATCGCCGGAGCGCAGGAAAAGATCATAAGAAGATTTCTGTACCTCAATGAGGTTCGGCATCTCCAGCACTTCGCGGATTTTGCCGTAATATTTACGAAGACGTTTCTGGCCAAGGAACGTTTGAGCCATGTCAGATGTCACCTTTCGATGTTCTCAGCGGGCAAAGACACCGTCGGGCCCCGGCATCTTGCACATTCGAGACGACACGCCCGGATCAATTCGTGGCCACCGTCCCGAAGGCGGCCTCCCGATCCGAAAACCGTGTCTTAGAAAACGCCCCACGAATTGAGGCCCTTTCTAAGACAGGTTCGGCTGGACCCGGATTTCTCCGGACCCAGCCAAATTTTTCGGCACATCAGCGATGCGCCAGAGACTAAGCTTAGGCCAGTTCGACTTCGGCGCCAGCTGCTTCCAGCTTGGCTTTGACGTCTTCTGCTTCTGCTTTGTCCACGCCTTCTTTGATCTTGCCGCCGGCTTCGACCAGTTCCTTGGCTTCTTTCAGGCCCAGGCCGGTGATGCCGCGAACTTCTTTGATGACGTTGATTTTCGATGCGCCGGCGTTCTTCAGAACGACGTCGAATTCGGTTTTTTCTTCCTCAGCTGCACCGCCGGCGTCGCCACCAGCAGCCATGACAACTGCGCCGCCTGCTGCGGGCTCGATGCCGTATTCGTCTTTGAGGATGGTTTTCAGTTCTTGTGCTTCCAGCAGGGTCAGACCCACGATGCTTTCTGCGAGTGCTTTCAGATCAGCCATTTTATCAGCTCTTTCCGTTTACAGTGTGTGTTCCAACGTCAGGGGGTATCCCCTACGCAGATCATTCAGTGCCAACCGCTTACGCAGCTTCCGCCTTCTCTTCGATGGTGGAAAGGATGCTTGCGATGTTGCTTGCAGGTGCGCCAATTGCACCGGCGATGTTCGAAGCAGGCGCGCCAAGCATACCGGCGATCGTAGCAATAAGCTCTTCACGCGACGGCATTTTCGACACGGCTGTAACACCAGCCCGGTCCAGAGCGTTCTCGCCCATTGCACCGCCAAGGATTTCGAACTTTTGGTTCTCTTTGGCGAAGTCCTCGGCCACCTTGGCTGCTGCCACGGGGTCCTCGGAATAGGTCAGAACGGTCATCCCTGTCAGCAGGTCGGCCATGCTTTCACACGGCTTACCCTCAAGGGCGATTTTGGCGAGCCTGTTCTTGGCAACACGCACGGAGCCGCCCGCGTCACGAGCACGTGCGCGAAGGTCCTGCATCTCGGCAACTGTCAGACCGGCGTAGTGAGCAACCACTACGACGCCAGAGCTTTCGAAGATTTGGCCGAGTTCCTCGACCACTTTCTCTTTCTGGGCTCTATCCACAGTTCTCTCCAAGTTTGGGGCGATCACTCACCCCGGCTCATATTTGCCGAGGGGTTAACCCCGGCGTTCAGGTCCGTTGTTACGGGATTGGCCAAAATGCGCCCGAGGGTGGGACCCTCAGAATTCTTTGGTCTTACCCGTCTCAGGCAGGGAATTAAGGGGCCATATGGCACCACCCACCGTCTTGGACGAAACGAAATAAAGCGCACGACGAATCGCACGCTTTGCTCCGCAGCTCTACTTAGGGCAGATGGCGGGGGTTTCCAAGGGGTAAATTGCCCCTATTTGCACTTGCGGCATCAAGGCGGAATACACCCTTTGTATGAGGGACGATCTGCCCATGGGTCAATAGACGCCAGCAATATCATTGACAGTGGGTTTCAGCTACGGTCACCTCCGATATGAATGCCCGAAAACACTCCGGGCTTGAGGCAAAATGACAGCGGTTACTCTGGAAGAATTCGACAAGGCCAGCACCTGTGCCGATGAGTTGGCACAGGCCTGTTCGGACATGCCCATCACACGGATCCGATTCCATTGCCGATCCCATGCCTTTCCCGATACACGTCTGGTGTGGAAGGTCGAAACATCGAACCGTTCCTACGCGTTGAAACTTGATACCTTGTCACCGGAAACGGGACGCCTCCGCAAAGAGTTCGACCTGCTGGTGCAACTGACCGAACACTTCAAGACGTCCCAAAACAACCGGGTCGTTCGTCCCGTCTACATGTCGCCAAGCGGCGTGTTCATGGTGACTGAGTTTGTCGAGCGTCCAACCGCGACGGACATCATCTACAACAGCGAAGACGACGCCCAGGTGGCGCAAGTCTATCGCCGTGCGGGGTCGTGGCTGCATGACCTGCACGGGGTTCAAAACGCCACGGACTACGCATTTCGGCCGCGTTGGATGATCGACAGCATACGCGAGCAGTCCACCCAAGTTCCCTCGCACGTCTCGGACATCAGCCAGCCCTTGGTCGAGGAATTTCTGGCCGAAGCTGCATCCTTGAAAAACCGCCCCGACCTGCGCGTGTTTTCCCATGGGGATTTTCACGGCCTGAACCTGATCATGGGCCAAGGCACCGCCATCGGGCTGGATTTCACCGAGGCCCGCGACAAGCTGGCCGCCTACGATATCGTCGACTTTCTGAAAGCGGATATCTTCCGAGACGGGGCGGACAAAGACGTCGACCGAAGCGGCGCTCTGACCCGCAACAAAGAGATGTTCTTCCGCCAGTATCGCCACCCGATCGACACACAGATTCTCGATTGCTGCCTGCGGGGCCGATTGCTGAAGGACTGGCTGCGCCTCTGGCAACCCGAAATCACCTGCAGCGAGTTTGAACTGCGCAAACGAGAGCGGCTGCAAGCACGACTGAAACAGGCCTTTCGCTAGCGCATCAAAAAACCCGAGCAGCTTGCGCTACTCGGGATTCATGGATTGCTACGTCTGCGTTAAGGCTTATTCGCCTGCTGCAGCCGCCACGTCCAGTGTCACACCCGGGCCCATGGTCGAGCTGAGTGCAATTTTCTTCATGTAGGTGCCTTTGGCGCCCGACGGCTTGGCTTTCGCAACAGCCGAGATGAAGGCACGGACGTTTTCAGCCAGCTTGGCTTCGTCGAAGGACGCTTTGCCCACGCCTGCGTGCACAACGCCACCTTTTTCAGCTTTGAACTGAACTTCACCACCTTTGGCTGCTTCCACGGCCGCTTTCACGTCCATGGTCACGGTGCCAACTTTGGGGTTCGGCATCAGGTTGCGCGGGCCCAGAACTTTACCCAGACGACCAACGATCGGCATCATGTCCGGGGTGGCGATGCAGCGATCGAATTCGATGGTGCCGCCCTGGATGGTTTCCATCAGGTCTTCTGCGCCAACGATATCTGCGCCAGCTTCTTTCGCTTCGTCCGCCTTGGGGCCGCGAGCGAAAACAGCAACGCGCATCGCTTTACCGGTGCCGTTCGGCAGGCCGACTACGCCACGAACCATCTGGTCCGCGTGACGGGTGTCAACACCCAGGTTCATCGCGATTTCGATGGTCTCGTCGAATTTCGAGGTCGCGTTGCCTTTTACAAGGGCAACTGCTTCTTCAACCGACAGGTTTTCCTTGCCGGCGACAGCTTCGCGCGCAGCGCGGGTACGTTTACCGAGTTTTGCCATCTTACTTCACCTCGATGCCCATGGAGCGGGCCGAGCCCAGGATGATCTGCATTGCGCCTTCGACGTCGTTGGCATTCAGATCTTTCATTTTGGCTTCGGCGATTTCGCGAACCTGCTTGGTGGTCACGGTGGCCACGGTCTCACGACCGGGGTTTTCCGCGCCACGAGGACGGTTGCGCTTGCCGACCG
The DNA here is from genome assembly GCF_056541705.1 of Ruegeria sp. AG1. Taxonomy (NCBI): domain Bacteria; kingdom Pseudomonadati; phylum Pseudomonadota; class Alphaproteobacteria; order Rhodobacterales; family Roseobacteraceae; genus Ruegeria; species Ruegeria sp. AG1. Next base: position 346,477 of record NZ_JBQFYU010000005.1, read on the forward strand.
GCTTCAGACCAGCTGCTTTTTTCAGGTAATAAGACGCGGGCGGCGTCTTGATGTCCATGGTGAAGGACTTGTCCTGATAATAGGTGATCACGGTCGGGCAAGGAGCACCTTGCTCCATGTCTGCGGTCTTGGCGTTGAACGCCTTGCAGAATTCCATGATGTTGATGCCGCGCTGACCCAGCGCCGGACCAACTGGAGGCGACGGGTTCGCCTGACCTGCAGGAACCTGCAGTTTCATCGTACCAGCAAGCTTCTTAGCCATTTGGTTTTCCTTTCAACGTAGGTGAAACGCGTTCCACCCGGTTTATGTTGCGTGGTCCGATCCGGGATCGCGATCCCTGAAACCTCCCACGAGAGAATCTCGCCTGAAGACGATAGAGGCGGCGTTTATAGGGGATTGGTGGGGTTGGCAAGTGGCTGGCTATGCAATTTGGAACGACCAGTTATGGTCCACTCTGGTCGCTACAACCCACCACAAGATCGTCGAGTACAGGCCAATTAAAGACAAATCTGCTTATCGAGGTGCAGGCCTGATTTTCTGCCGCAGTAGTTTCAACCAACCCACCAAGTCTGTTTGGACGGTCGGGAGCGGTCCAGACATTCCAACATTCACGGGAGGCAATTCTCCATTCACCGACGCCCTCGCCAACTGATTGGAAGAGTTAAGAAACTCCTTGAAGTCACCGCCATGCCGAGGGTCAGTAAACCGGATTTGTACTTTGTCGCAAACGCGGTCTACAAACGGCCCTGAGTTTTTTGCCTTTGTTGCCTCAGCCACGATCCCGAGAGAAAAAATTTGTCGCTTCTCGAGTGTACGCATATTGAGTTGAGCAAAGCTGCATCGGCTTTGCGTACTATAGCAGACATCTACATCTCTATAGCTTCTCTTCTCGAGAGGATTATCCGTATTGTCGTCATACGGATCGTAGATGTTTATCTGCTTTAGTCGCCACCCGCGGGGGAAAATGGCAGCGAAGTAGCCATGGAAAACAGGAATATGAAAATGATCATATTGAATGAATAGATTGCCGTTGGAGCCGAGGGAGATGTTTCTAATCGAAGAAGCCGCGTAATTAACCTTGAAGTCATCGTTTTCGTAGACCCTCAGCGGACCTATATCTTCGATAACAGATGAGTCTCTAAAGGACTCATCAATGTTCTCAAGGAGATCCGCGAGAATTGTGTCTCCTTCTTTTTGGGGGCGAAGCTGTATCGTTTGAAGCGCCCCATTGGACCCAATCTTGTCAATTACAACAGCATCTAACCACATAATGAGTTTCCTATCGCTCAAACATTTTTTAAGCAGTTTATCATTTTAGCAAGTTGACACGATCATTCTTCGTAAATTCTCAGATGAGTACGTTGCCCCGCAAGGGTAGCGCACATAAAACGCCGCGCCGCCAGTGGCAACGCGGCGTCCAAAATTCTGATAGAAGCGACTCAGCCCTGCTTGGTCACCTGCGTAAAGTCCAGTTCCACAGGCGTCTCGCGGCCAAAGATCGAAACCGAAACTTTCAGCTTCTGGTTCTCGTCGTCTACGCCCTCGACCATGCCGTCGAAATCCTCGAACGGGCCGTCGTTGACCTTGACCTTCTCGCCGACCTCGAAGGTGATCATCAGCTTCGGCGCTTCTTCACCTTCCTGAACGCGGTTCAGGATCTGGTTCACTTCGGCGTCGCGCATCGGCATCGGGCGGCCTTGGGGACCAAGGAAGCCGGTGACGCGGTTGATCGAGTTGATCAGGTGATAGCCCTGATCCGACATTTCCATATGCACCAGAACGTAACCGGGCATAAAGCGGCGTTCGGTGGTGACTTTCTTGCCGCGACGGACTTCGATCACCTCTTCGGTGGGGACCAGTACTTCGTCGATATCGTCCTCAAGGCCCTGTTCAGCCACCGACGTGCGGATCTGCTCTGCGATCTTCTTTTCGAAATTCGAAAGAACGCTGACCGAGTACCACCGTTTCGCCATGAGCCTGTCGTCCTTGTTTGTCTTGGGCCAAGCCCCGCATTGCGGGTTCGCCCTGTATTGAAATCCTGTCGCGGCCTGTCCGCGTGTTCCGGAATAAAAAGCGGCGCGCAGCCCGAATCGCCACACGCCCATTCCGAATAGTCCCGTGTGAACTACTCTGAGATTCCGCGCTGTGCAAGGGGGGCTGCGGTGTTTCCGCGCCCAAGGGCGGTTAGCTGAACGCGCCCAGGATCAGTTGCAAGCCGCCACGAATGCCCAGATCGACCAAGGCAAAGAATACAGCGGTCAAAGCAGCCATGATGAACACCATGACCGTGGTCAACAGCACCTCGCGCCGGGTCGGCCAGACGACCTTGGAAACTTCGGCTCGAACTTGCTGAATGAACTGGATCGGGTTGGTGGTGGCCATTTGGCGGGGTCTCTCTGCTAGCGGATAGGCCGGACATAGCCGGGCATTGCGGCAATTTCAAGGGCGGTTGGGATCAACTGTGATTTTGCATCCTCAGCCAGCTACTGCTTGGGTTTGTCATCCCATTCATCGCTAAGGATACGGCGCGCATCGCCCTCGGGGTCTTCGTATTGGTTCGAGCGGACCGTGTAAACAAAAGCAACCAAGCCAATTCCGCCCATAAACAGGGAAATCGGGATCAGATAGGCGAGCACTTCCATGACAGTTACCTCAGCCGCAGGGCGTTCAAAGATACGGTAATCGACGAGGTCGACATCGCCAAAGCCGCGATCAAAGGCGTGGCAAGCCCGATCACCGCCAGCGGCACCGCAATCACGTTATAGACGGTGGCAATACGGAAGTTCTCGCGAATCCGTTTCGTAGCTTTGACGGCTGTATCGCAGGCATCCGCGATGGGGGACAGGTCCGTCCCCAGAAGAACGATGTCAGACGCAACCCGCGCCGCATCCAAAGCCGAGGCAGGTGAGATGGACACATGGGCCGCTGCAAGGGCAGCCGTATCGTTCAGGCCATCGCCCACCATCAGGACCTTGTGGCCCTGTTTGCTGAGGTCCTGAATGCGCTGCGCCTTGTCCTGAGGCAGCGCTTCGGCAATCCAATTCTCGATCCCCAGCTTCTCGGCCAAAGCTTTCACGGCCCCCGTCGAATCGCCCGAAATCAGGATCACCTGCTTTCCGGTTTTAGCGAAGCCCGAGACAGCCTCGGCCGCGCCCGGTCGCAAGGCATCGGTAAACCGGAAGGCCACCGGCGTGTTCGATCCAACCGATAGCCATGCGGAGGTCTCGACCCCTTGTTCCGCACCAACCCAAGCCGCGCGTCCCAGACGCACGCGCTGGTTTCGATACAGGGCCTCCGTGCCATAGCCCGGAACCTCGGTGATGTCGCGCAGCTTGGCGGGTTTGATCCCGGCCTCACGCGCGGCTTTGGCCAAAGGGACCGACAAGGGATGTGCCGATGCCTCGGCCAGAGCCAGTGCGATTGCAAGGTCGGCAGTGGCGTGATCGCCCAGATTGGTCACCTCGGGCGCGCCGGAGGTCAGAGTGCCGGTCTTGTCGAAGACGACCGTGTCGACCTCGGCAAGTCGCTCCAGCGCGGTGGCGTGTTTGATCAGCATCCCCTTGCGGAACAACCGGCCCGAGGCCGCGGTGGTCACCGCAGGAACCGCCAGCCCCAGCGCGCAGGGGCAAGTGATGATCAGCACCGCTGCCGCGATGTTCAAAGCCGTGCGCAGGTCGCCGGAATAGATGTACCAGCCCACAAAGCTGAGCGCCGACAGGATGTGGACGCCGGGGGCATATAGCTTGGCCGCCTTGTCCGCCAGAGAGGTGTATCGAGACCGGCCGGATTCGGCGATGGCGACCAGATCGGCCATACGATGCAGGGATGTGTCTTCGCCGACCGCCTTGGCGCGGATGGTCAGAGGGCCGGTCAAGTTGACCTCGCCCGCGCTGACGATCTGGCCTGCCTCGGCAAACACCGGCAGGGTCTCACCCGTCAGCAGGGAGCGGTCCAATTCCGACCGCCCCGAGACGATCTGGCCGTCCACCGGCATCCGCCCACCTGGTCGTACAAGGATCAGGTCACCAACGGCCAAAGCAGATACGGCGACCTCTTCTTCGGTGCCGTCGATCAACCGAAGGGCACGAGGGACCTCCAGCGCTGTCAGCTCCTCAGCCGCGGACCGAGCAGCGGCGCGGGTGCGGTAGTCCAGGTACCGACCCGCCAGCAAGAAGAAGGTCAGCGTCAGGGCGGCGTCGAAATAGGCGTGTTCGCCGCTGAGTGCTGTTTCCCAAAGCGATGTCACAAGCGCCAGCAGGATCGCCAGAACGATCGGCACATCCATGTTCAGCCGACGCACACGCAAAGCGGACCATGCATTGGCAAAGAAGGGCTGGGCCGAGAAAGCAATCGCAGGCAGGGCGATCGCAGCAGAGATCCAGTGGAACATGTCCCGCGTCGCGTCCGTCGCCCCCGACCAGACCGATACCGACAGCAGCATCACGTTCATCGAGGCAAACCCGGCCACCGCCAAGCGCATCAGCAGGTCGCGCCCCGCCTTGTCCGCACTGGTGGCCGACAGGGCGCCGGCGTCCAGTTCATGCGCCTCATAACCCGCGTGCTCCAACACCGGTATCAGATCAGCAGCGCGCATTTCAGGCGCGGCTTTAATCATCGCACGTTTCAGGGTCAGGTTGACGCGCGCGTCCTCGACCCCCGGATGGGCGTTCAAAGCCCGCTCGACATTGGCGATACAAGCCGAGCAATGGATGCCGGGCAGAGACAACACGATCTGAACATCCTCAGGGATCGGCCGCGCAGCTTCCGCCGGGGCGGCGATACACCCCGGACAAGCCGCCGTACCTGAGGATAGCTGAACCGTCACCGCCCTACCCTTTCACGTACAAAGGAACCCGCTGAGCGAACTCAGCCCCCGAATGATCGCGGGCGACCAAACGGATGTTCCAGTTCCCCTTGCCCAGCGTCGCAGGCGTTGCATAGGCAAGCCCGTCAAAGGTGAAGTCGGGCGAGAAATCGTCGCGCACATGCGTGGCTCGACCCACAACAGCCTGCAATTCGGCCACTTGCACTGGCGCGCCGGTGGCGTCGGTGATGTGCAGGATCAGCAGACCGCCCGTGTTTTCTGCGCGTACTTCCCAACCCAGCGCCTGATGTTCCTTGAGGCGGTCATTGAACTCCTGACTGGCGACATAGGAGTTTTTGACCTCCAGCCCCGGGAAGGTTTTGACCGCGCTATAGGCCAGGATCAGGTTCACCGTGATGATCACACCAAAGGCACATACGAACACCGCAAGGGCGTGTTTACCGGTGAATTTCCGCTCGGACATGATCAGTTCCCTCGTCCGTTGAAGCTTGTGTCTTTATAGGCGCGTTCACCGCTGTCGAGGTCTTCGACCCAAATCCGCACGGCAGACGTATCTGTACGCGCAGGCCCCGTGTCAGGCGCCGCCGTAATGTAGACCCGCACCAGTTGCGCGGTATCAGGGGCCACAGTAACAGTTTGCCCGTCAACGCCTTCGATTTCCAGTAGCATGGCCGGATCGCCGGTCAGAGACAGATTGAACGGACGTTCTTCGCCATGTTTGTTGCGCAGGCGCACATCATAGGTGTTGCGGATCGTGCCATCCGACATCGTCACAAAGGTCGGATTGCGTACAGGCGCGACCGTCAGGTCGATATCGGACCGGATGAACAGGGCAAACAGCAGCGCGAAACCGACTAGAGACCACAAAGCAGTATACATGATCGTGCGCGGACGCAGAATGTGCTTCCAGATATTCTTAGGGGGCTGACCTGCGCGTTCATGCGCCTCATCACTCAGCGCCATATAGTCGATCAAACCCCGAGGTTTACCGATCTTGGCCATCATGTCGTCGCAGGCGTCGATGCACAGGGCGCACGTGATGCACTCCAACTGCTGACCATCACGAATGTCGATACCAACGGGGCAGACATTTACGCAGGCCATGCAGTCGATGCAATCACCCAACTCGGAATCTGCCGTGCGCTTACCTTTGCCGCGCGGCTCGCCGCGCCATTCACGGTAGCCGACGACCAGAGTATCCTCGTCCATCATCGCCGCCTGAATGCGTGGCCACGGGCAGGCATAGATGCAGATCTGTTCGCGCGCGAAGCCGCCAAACAAGAAAGTGGTGCCGGTCAGGATCAACATGGTCGTGTAGGCAACCGGGTGTGCGTTGCCGGTCACCAAATCACGTAGAAGGGTTGGCGCATCGGCAAAGTAGAAGACCCAGGCTCCGCCGGTTGCGAGGCCGATCAGGAACCATGCGGTCCATTTCGTCAAACGCAAACGGGCCTTGCGGAGGTCCATCTTCTCTTGCCGGTGCAGGCGCAAGCGGGCGTTGCGATCACCCTCGATCCAGCGTTCGACCAGAATGAACAGGTCGGTCCAGACAGTCTGCGGGCAGGCATATCCGCACCACACCCGGCCCAAGGCCGATGTGAACAGGAAAAGCCCAAGACCGGCCATGATCAGAAGGCCCGCAACAAAGTAGAATTCGTGCGGCCAGATCTCGATCCAGAAGAAATAGAAGCGGCGGTTGGCCAGGTCCAGCAACACAGCCTGATCCGGCAGGCTGGGCCCTCGGTCCCATCTGATCCATGGGGTGACGTAGTAGATCCCCAAGGTCACAATCAGGATAATCCATTTCAGGTTCCGGAAAGGACCTGAGACACGCCGAGGAAAGATAGGTTCTCGGGCGGCATACAAGCTGGGGGCGGGATCGGAATCGCTCACTGGCTGGCTCCAAGGATGGGTCTTATGGAAGTGTGTTCTTCCAGATCATGGACGCGCAAACATTGACATGGGTCAAAACGCGCATCGGACAATCATCTTTTACCGCGCGTCACCCGCCTGCCGCCTCAGCCAGCTGACAAAGGTCTTTACCGCCGGTCTAAGAGGCGTTTTGGCCGTCAAAACGTGGTATCCGCTGCTTTCCGGCTCAGTATGGAGCTCGACAAGGCGGCCCGCCTTGATGTCCTGCTCGACGAAATGTCGCACCGTAGCTGTGACACCCTGCCCTGCCCGCAGCCCTTCAAGCAGCAAGGTCCCCGGCAGCGAGATGCGCCTCCCCTGAGGCGGATGATCCACCCCGCGTCTGGCCAGCCAGGTCGAGGCCTCGGTGGTGCCAAACTCTTCCAGCCAAGGCAGCTGGCTCAACTCCTCCGGCGTCCAACCCAATCGACCGCCCAGCAGGCTGGGGGCCGCAACGACAACAAAAGGGGTTTCAAGCAGCATTTCGCAATCCACACCGAGCCACCCTCCGGAGCCGTATCTGATCGCAACATCGACGCCGCCCGGCGTCAATTCCACCAGATGCGGAGAAGGGTCGATCGTCAGGCTGATTTCAGGGTATTTGGCCTGAAATTCCGGCAGTCGCGGCATCAACCACGAGGCGGCGAAGGTTGGTGTCAGCGACACGTGAACCGGACGGGCGCCACCCGCGCTCATCACCTCTTCCACGGCAGCGCCGATTGAGCCGAACCCAAGCTGCACGGCACGGGCCAGATGCGCGCCTTCGGGTGACAGGGAAAGCGACTTTCCATCGCGCCGGACCAGAGCCACACCCATGTGCTTCTCCAGCACGCGCAACTGCTGGCTTATGGCAGCATGGCTCACATTCAGCGCCGCTCCGGCCTGCACCACACCACCCTTCTCAGCAAAAGCCGAAAAAGCGCGAAGGGACGAGAGAGGAGGCAGTTTCAACCAGTTCATATGTAATCCCAGCTTACATATAGAAATAGCAATTGGCTCGCATCCTGTACAGGGAAACATCATCCTAGGCGCATACAGAAAACGCGAAAGGAAAGCCCCATGCTGAGTGTTTTTGCGAAATCGTTCATGACCGCGACACGGATCAACGAGCCCCATCTCAGGGACGCACCAAAACTAGCCCGCAACAAAGCGCGCTGGTTGCCCGAGCATCATTGGTGGAGGAAACACCCGCGCACGGTCGATCTTGAAGACCTTTGAAACGCGGTCTGTTCTGGATTGGCCAATGGCCCTATGATGGTTTTGGAAATAGGCACCGGCTGTTCAGGAAACGCGCGAACAGATGGAACAGCCGGTGCCGGGACCTAGGGGCGGCAAGCCGCCCCAAGGTATTCTTTTAGCCTTACTGACCGCCACCCAGTTGGTGGACATAGGCGGTCACGGCGCGGATCTGCGCCTCGGTCAGGCGGGTATCCCACGGGGGCATCACGCCAAAACGGCTGTAGGTCACCGTTTCAGTCAGGGCCTCTTCGCTGCCGCCATAGAGCCAGATAGCATCCGTCAGGTTCGGCGCGCCTTGGAAGACGTCGCCTTTGCCATCCTCGCCGTGGCAGGCGGCACAATTGTCTTCAAAGACAACCTTACCTGCCTGCGCGGCCGCATCGTCGGTCTGCGCATTGGTCAGCGACATCACGTACTGAACCACCTGGGTGATCTCTTCCCGTTCGAGGATCTCGCCGAAGGCCGGCATCTCGGAATAGCGCGCATCATCGCTTTCCTCGTTCCGGATCCCATAGCTGACGGTGAAATGGATATCCTCCATCGTGCCGCCCCACAGCCATGCGTCGTCCAGCAAGTTCGGGAAGCCCGCCGCGCCTTGTGCGCCCGAGCCGTGACACTGCGCACACCAGGTGCGGAACACGGAGCTGCCTGCGTTGACGGCATATTGCTGCAACTCAGGATCAGCGGAGATCTCCTCCAGCGGGGTGTCCACCAGTTTGGCATTCCACGGGGCGTTGGCCTCTTCGAACGAGACCAGCTCTTGCTGGACTTCGGCCCGAGATGACCAACCCATGACGCCTGCCGTTGCCGACTGAACCAGTGGCCATGCGGGATACATGATCGTGTAAATCACACCCCAGAAGATCGTGGCGTAGAAGGTCCACAGCCACCAGCGGGGCATCGGGTTGTCAAATTCTTCGATGCCGTCCCAGCTGTGACCGGTTGTATTCGGGTCACCCGGCTGTTTTTCAGGTGTCTTAGTCATTTCCGCGCCTCCTCAGATGTGGCGGGTTGGTCTTGCTGTGGTGCGGGTGCATCAACGTGCCGGAAAGGGATGTTGGCGGTGTCGCTATATTCCTTGCTGGCGCCTGGGCGGAACACCCAGACAATAATGCCAACAAAGAAGGCGAACAGCAGAAGCAACATCCAGCTATCTGCGAACTGCCTCAGGAGCGTATATTCTTCCATTGCACCCTCCCTCAGCGGTTAGCGTCAGGCGTGAAGGTCGAGAAGTCGACCAGCGTGCCCAGCATCTGCAGATAGGCGATCAGCGCGTCAGCCTCGGTCAGGTCAGATTGACCATCGAAGTTGCGCACGTTGACCTTGTCACCGTAGCGCTCCAGCAGCCCGTCATAGTCACTGTCGGGATCGGCCTGAGCGCGGAAGTCGGCTTGCGCGTTCTCCAGCATCTCGTCGGTGTAGGGTGTACCGACTACCGCGTTTGCTGCCATGATATCGCCGATATACTTGCCGTCGATCTTGCGGTTTTCGAGGAAGCCATATTTCGGCATCACCGATTCCGGTACCACCGATTGCGCATCGCGCAGGTGGCGTACATGCCAATCGTCCGAGTAACGACCGCCGACACGTGCCAGATCAGGCCCGGTCCGCTTGGACCCCCACTGGAACGGGTGGTCATACATCGACTCGGCCGCCAGCGAGTAATGGCCATAGCGTTCTACCTCGTCCCGCATGGGGCGGATCATCTGGCTGTGGCAGACATAGCAGCCTTCGCGGATGTAGATCTCACGGCCCGCCATCTCGAGAGGAGTGTAGGGGCGCATGCCCTCCACCTTCTCGATGGTGTTCTCAAGATAGAACAGCGGGGTGATCTGAACGATGCCACCGATGGTCACGACCAGAAAGCTGAAGATCAGCAAAAGGGTCGCGTTGGTCTCAAGCACTTTGTGTTTGTCAAGAATTGCCATTGCTCCGGCCTCCTTTATTCAGCCGGGACTGCGACGGTCAGGCTGGCCTCTTTGGCCGGTGCCTTACGCACAGTCATCCACAGGTTGTAGCACATGATCACTGAGCCAGCGAGGAACAGAACCCCACCCAGACCGCGGACCACATACATCGGGAACTTGGCGGCAACGGTGTCAGCGAACGAGTTCACCAGGAAGCCGTTGGCATCCACTTCGCGCCACATCAGGCCTTCCATGATACCAGTGACCCACATCGACGCGGCATAGAGAACGATGCCAATCGTGGCGAGCCAGAAGTGCCAGCTGACCATCTGCAAGGAGTACAGACGCTCACGCTTCCACAGGACAGGCACCAGATAGTACAGCGCACCAAAGGTGATCATGCCGTTCCAGCCCAGCGCGCCCGAATGTACGTGACCAATGGTCCAGTCGGTGTAATGGCTGAGCGAGTTCACCGCACGGATCGACATCATCGGACCCTCAAAGGTGGACATGCCATAGAAGCCAACCGAGATGACCATCATACGGATGATCGGGTCGGTGCGCAGCTTATCCCATGCGCCCGACAAGGTCATCAGACCGTTGATCATACCACCCCAGGACGGCATCCACAGTACGATCGAGAACACCATGCCCAGCGTCGAGGCCCAATCCGGCAACGCAGTATAGTGCAGGTGGTGCGGACCGGCCCAGATATACAGGAAGATCAGTGCCCAGAAGTGGATGATCGATAGCTTGTAGGAGAATACTGGACGTTCGGCCTGTTTCGGGATGAAGTAGTACATCATGCCCAGGAAGCCCGCAGTCAGGAAGAAGCCCACAGCGTTGTGGCCATACCACCACTGGATCATAGCATCCTGTACGCCCGACCAGACGATAACCGATTTCGAACCCCAGATACTGACCGGGATGGTCATGTTGTTGACCAAGTGCAGCATCGCAACGGTCACGATAAAGGCCAGGTAGAACCAGTTGGCCACATAGATATGCGGCTCTTTCCGTTTGATGATCGTACCCAGATAGACAGCCAGATAGGCGACCCAGACGATGGTCAGCCACAGGTCCACATACCATTCAGGCTCGGCATATTCCTTGGACTGCGTGCCACCCAGAACATATCCGGTCGCTGCCAGAACGATGAACAGCTGATAGCCCCAGAACACGAACCAGGCCAGGTTTCCGCCCCAAAGGCGCGCCGCGCTGGTGCGTTGGACCACGTAGAACGAGGTCGCGATCAGAGCGTTACCGCCAAAGGCAAAAATCACCGCAGAGGTGTGCAGCGGACGCAACCGCCCAAAGTTCAGATAGCCTTGCGCCCATTCGAAGTTGAGCGTCGGAAATGCCAGCTGGAACGCAATAAAAGTTCCCGCCAGGAACCCGACCACGCCCCAGAAGGCAGTTGCGATCACGCCGTAGCGGATCACGCCGTCCATGTACTCGCCGGAGCGATCGACAAGAATATCTGGCTCATCCGTGTTTCGAAGCGTCCAGATGAACAGACCACCGGCGATGATCATCACCAGTATCGCATGCACCTGATACGCCAAATCGCGTGCATAATTGGACCCGATCGCGGCAAACAGCACGACCAGACCAAGCACGATCAGCTTGATGTAATTCGACATATTGCGTCCCTTTACCCTGCCCTGCGCGATTTACGTGCCGCACAGAACCTTTTTGACTGTCCACCGTAATGTAGAAGAACACCCTCTGCCGCTTTGATCTGAGTCAAGACAATCCGTTGTTTTCTGTGACACCCATAGTCAAGTGGAGGGGCGCTGGTCGCATTGGATCGGCTGCTCGAAAGACGAGGTCGATATGGCTTACAAATCAATTCTCACAATCATGACGGAAACTACGAATGCGCAGGCAGCGTTGTCTCAGGCAGCGGCATTGGCCGAAGCGCAGGATGGTCATGCCGAGGCCCTGTGCCTGGGCGTAGATCGCAGTCAGACAGGGTATTACTACGCCGGGGCGAACGCACTTATCCTTCAGGAAACCCTCAGCCGGGCCAATGCCGAGGCCGATGAACTGCTAAGCTATGCCGAGGATTTTCTGGGAAAAACCGGTGTGCGGTGGTCGGCCGAAAACGGAGTCGCCCAGATAGCGGACATTGGACGCCACGTTGCCCATCGGGCACGGTTCTCGGATTTGGTTGTCCTACCGCACCCCTATGGCGAAGGGCGCGGTGCCGAAGCGGAACCGATTGTCGAAGCCGCCATGTTCGAAGGTCACGCTCCGGTCATGGTCGTCCCGAACGCGGGGCAACCTGTTTCGAAGCCTAAAAACATCATGATCGCGTGGAACGAAAGCGTCGAGGCTATGCGCGCGGTGCGCTGCGCCCTGCCATTTCTGAAAGATGCCGATCTGGCACGTATCGTGGTGATCGACCCGCCACGGCATGGGCCCGACCGCTCTGACCCAGGTGGCATGCTGTCCCAGATGCTCGCGCGGCACGGTGTCCGGTGCGATATCGAAGTCCTCAGCAAAACCATGACGCGGGTGTCTGACATTCTGAACCGCCACGCTACGGATACGGAATCAGATATGATTGTCATGGGCGCCTACGGCCATTCCCGCTTTCGCGAAGCGATCCTTGGCGGTGCTACGCGCAACATGCTGGAACAATCCGCTGTACCGGTCTTCATGGCACACTGATCGCGTCCTGAACCAAAAAAAGCCGCCCTGCCGGGCGGCTCGATCGCTTTGGTATGTGACTGGCGGGTGGCGTCTAAACCAAGAAACCTCCGTCCGAGTCATCTCCGGCCTCTTCCATAAGGCGACCCAGATCGGGGATGGTCACGTGGCGTTTGCCTTCCAACACGATAACCCCGTCCTTTTTCAAGGCCGATATCTGTCGGCTCACCGTTTCAAGCGTCAGACCGAGGTAGTCCGCCATCGCCTCACGCGTCAGCGGCAAGTCGAATACGAGTGGGCCTGACAGCCCTTTCTGCGTGATCGAGGCATCCCGGCGCGCGATGATAGAAAGCAGGCTGGCGATCTTCTCCCGCGCCGTCTTGCGACCCAGAACAAGCATCCATTCCCGCGCTGCGTCCAACTCGTCCAGAGTCATCTGCAAAAGCCGATGCGCGATATGAGGGGTCTCACTCAACAACCCTTCGAACGGCTTCTTGCGAAAGCAGCACATCACCACATCCGTGGTGGCCTGAACGTCATATGGCGCAGAATCACGCCCCGGACGCCCAACGAAATCACTGGGCAGCAACAGACCCACCATCTGGGTCCGCCCGTCCTCCATCGTCTGGGTTAGGGACGCGATACCCGACACGACCGAGCCGACAAAGTTCATCTGATCGCCGGACCAGATGATCGTCTGACCCGCTTCGAAACTTCGATAATATTTAATCTCTTCAAGGGACTGCAGCTCGTCCGCATCGCACCGGGCGCAGACGGCCCGATGACGAATCGGGCATTCGTCACAGTTGGAATGATCAAACTTTATCTCTACTGACATTCGCTTTCCTACTTGATCTCTATCAAAGCAACCAAGACTTGGGTCCCTTAAAGGTATCTCCATGATAGATAAATCACAATTGGCAAGGCTTGGACTTTTTGACGCGAAGGTGCCTCGCTACACCAGCTACCCGACCGCCCCCCATTTCAGCAATGACGTGGGGGCTGATCTATTTGGTGACTGGATCGCCCGGATTAAACCCGGCAGCGCCATTTCGCTTTATGTCCATGTCCCCTTCTGTCGGCGTCTATGCTGGTTCTGCGCCTGCCGCACGCAAGGCACGCAAACCGACAGCCCCGTGGTCGCCTATGTCGACGTGCTGAAGGCTGAGCTGGACCTATTGGCCGCGCGCCTGCCCGAGGGGGTGGTTCTATCCCGCCTGCATTGGGGCGGCGGCACCCCAACCCTGCTGAATGCCGACCTGATGCGCGATCTGGCGCGCTACATTCTGGATATCGTGCCGCTAGGACCGGATGCCGAGTTCTCGGTCGAGATTGACCCGAATGAGATTGACGAAGCGCGTCTGGATGTCCTCGCAGACGCGGGCATGAACCGCGCCTCGATCGGAGTGCAAGACTTCGATGATGAGATCCAGAAAACCATCGGGCGCATCCAAAGCTACGATACCACGCGGGATGCGGTGGATATGATCCGCGCGCGCGGGATCACCAGCCTGAATGCCGATATCCTGTTTGGCCTGCCGCATCAGACCAAGGCGCGGATGACTGAAAGCGTGCAGAAGCTTTTGTCGCTCAGCCCGGATCGCGTCGCGCTATACGGCTATGCCCATGTGCCGTGGATGGCGAAACGGCAGCAACTGATCCCGTCCGAGGCTCTGCCAACGCCCGAGCAGCGTCTGGATCTTTTCGACACCGCCCGCCGCCTGTTCATGTGGGACAACTACGCCGAGATCGGAATCGACCACTTCGCAACGCAAGAAGACGGGCTGACCAAAGCATTGAAAGCGGGCCAACTAAAACGCAACTTCCAGGGCTATACCGATGATCAGGCCGAAGTTCTGATCGGCATCGGTGCAAGCTCGATATCGCGCTTTCCTCAGGGCTACGCGCAGAACAACCCCGCGACCTCGGCCCATACCAAGGCAATTCGCGACGGTCAGTTCTCGACCTCGCGTGGGCATGCGTTCAAGGGACAGGACGTGCTGCGTGCCCGCTTAATCGAAGCGTTGATGTGCGATTTTCGGGTCGACTCGGCCGAGATCCTGCGCGGTTATGATGTATCCAGCGCCGAGCTGAACAAGATGTACGCCGAGGTGAACGCGAGATTCGACGGTCTTTTGCGTGTCACCGAAGACGGGCTGTTCATCCCGCCCGAGGCGCGTGCCCTGACCCGAATGATCGCACGTAGCTTCGATGCCTATGACCTGAGCAAAGCCGGACATAGCTCTGCGATCTGACCTTGGGTTTCAGGGTCGGGTTTCGGCACCTCCAAGCCGATCCCGAACTGGGGCTTGACGCAAGGCTGGTGTTTTCTCCACACTCGGGGCGTGGGTCTTCGATCAGATCCACAGCCCGAGGCAGGCAAATCCGCAGACAAACCATGCCAACGCATTTGCGCAAGGCAGCCCCTTTCGTGCAGCCACTCTGCAACCTGAAAGAGGGACAGCACATATGCGCGTTTTTACCGTCCTAGGCCCCAGTCAATCGGGCAAATCCACTCTGGTCGAGGCCATCAGCCGCCTCGACGGGCGCCCGACAACATTCGACATCTCCGGAACCGTGCATTTGCACGGTTTTTCTTTTTTGGACGAACCGTGGTGCGCGGTTGACGTGGATGGCGGCGGCGATGCGCTGGCCTATGTGGGACCAGCCATGGCGATCTCGGATGCCGCCGTGGTCGTCGTCCCGCCAGACCCCGATGCCGCCGTGCTATGCGCGCCATACCTGCGGCTGGTGGAAGAGGCAGGCATTCCCTGCTTCCTGTTCATCAACCGAATGGACAACCCCAATGGCCGTATCCGCGACATCATCGCGGCCCTGCAGACCTATTGCACGCATCACATCGCGTTGCGGCAGATCCCGATCCGCGACGGCGATACAATCATAGGCGCGGTTGATCTGATCTCGGAACGCGCTTGGAAGTATCAGGAGGGCCAGCCCTCGGCCTTGATCGAAGTGCCTCAATCCGTCGAGGACCGTGAGCAGGAAGCCCGCACTGAATTGCTGGAAACGCTTTCGGATTTCGATGACCATCTGCTGGAGCAGCTTATAGAAGACAAGCAGCCCCCCAGCGCCGAGGTTTATGATCTGGCTGCTCAGGTCCTGCAAAATCACCAATTGATTCCGGCCTGCCTTGGGGCCGCGCAACATGGCAATGGACTCACCCGCTTGATGAAAGCCTTGCGGCACGAAGCGCCCGAGTTCGATATCGCCGCTGGGCGGGATGAGGCCGCCGACAATGCGCGGGCAATTGCGGGCTTTGCCGATGTGAAGAAACATATCGGCAAGATCACCGTGCTGCGTGGGTTAGGCGATGGCGTCAAAGCGCATGAGGCTTTGGGAGGCGAAACAGTTGGCAATTTGACAAGCCTGGACGCCAAAACACAGATCGGCGCGTTGGAGGCCGGGCAAATCGGTCTTGCGGTCAAATCTGATCACCTGAACCCCGGATACATCTATGACAGCCGGTCGGCCACGCCGCTTCCGGACTGGGCGTCTTCGCATCCGGTTGCGCACCGGCAGGTCGTCTCACCCGCGCATGAGCGCGACGACGTGCGCTTGTCAAATGCCCTGAGCCGCTTAGTTGAGATCGACCCAGGGCTGCATATGGAACAAGACGAGCTAAGCGGTCATTCCGTACTGGGTTCGCAGGGTCCGCAGCATATGCGGCGGGTGACGGCAAAACTGTTGGAGGATTTCGGGATCGAAATCGAAACCGACGCCGTGGAAACCGCCTATCGCGAAACCATCCGTACGCTGGTCGAACATCGCCACCGTCATCGCAAGCAATCGGGCGGCGCCGGACAATTCGCCGACGTTGTGATCTCGGTCGCGCCTCTACCCCGTGGCTCGGGCTTTCAATTCGAAGAGGTTGTGAAGGGCGGTGCGGTGCCGAAGAACTACATCCCATCCGTGGAGCACGGGGCCAAAGACGCTTTGGTACAAGGCCCCGAAGGCTTCCCGGTCGTGGATGTCAAAATCACCCTCAGCGACGGCAAACACCACAATGTCGATAGTTCGGACTACGCGTTCCGGACGGCGGGCAAGAACGCAGTGCGTGAGGCACTGCCGCAGGCCAAGCCCGTGGTACTGCAGCCGATTCTCACGGCCGAGATTCATCTGCCGTCAGATTTCGTCGGAGATCTGGTTCCCACGATCAGTTCGCTTCAAGGGCAGGTTTTGGGGTTTGAGGGCAATCCGGATGCCTCAGGTTGGGAAATCTTCAACGCCCAACTGCCCGCTGTCGCGCAAGATGAGTTGCACCGAACCCTCGCCAGTGCCACGCGGGGAACGGGGTGGGTCAATCTGAGCTTCGATCACTATGAAGAGTTGCGCGG
Source organism: Ruegeria sp. AG1 (assembly GCF_056541705.1). NCBI lineage: Bacteria > Pseudomonadati > Pseudomonadota > Alphaproteobacteria > Rhodobacterales > Roseobacteraceae > Ruegeria > Ruegeria sp. AG1. Next base: position 363,370 of record NZ_JBQFYU010000005.1, read on the forward strand.
ACCTGTCCCAAAACCCGCCGATCGCGAGAAAGCTAGCGCTTGAGGGAAACGCGAGGCGGGCCTTAGCCCGCCGCCGCAATCAGTTCACGGGTGTAATCTGTTTGCGCATTTTCAAACAGATCCTCGGATGCGCCCATCTCTATCACGTCGCCGTTGCGCATGACGATGACCTTGTGGGACATCGCCCGCACAACTTTCAGGTCGTGGCTGATGAACAGATACGCAAGCCCGTATTTCCGCTGCAGATCGCGCAGGAGATCAACGATCTGAACCTGCACCGTCATGTCCAACGCGCTTGTCGGTTCATCCAGAACCAGTAGTTTCGGGCGCAGCACCATGGCCCGCGCAATCGCAATCCGCTGACGCTGTCCGCCCGAAAACTCATGCGGGTAGCGGTCCATTGAGGCCGGGTCCAAGCCCACCTCCGTCATCACCTCGGCCACCAGCTCGCGCGGGGCGCGATGCGGGTCGACGTTGTGAATAGAGAGTCCCTCGGAGATGATCTGCTGGCATGTCATACGTGGGCTCAGGCTGCCGAACGGGTCCTGAAACACGATCTGCATGTCCTTGCGCAGGCGCCGCAGCTCTCGCGTGGACCAGCGGCGCACATCCTGATCGCGGAAGGTGATCCCACCCTCGGACGCGATCAAGCGCATGATGGCCAGCGCCATCGTCGTCTTGCCCGAGCCACTTTCGCCGACAATGCCAAGGGTTTCCCCGGCCCGAACGCTGAACGTTGCATCGTTGACGGCTTTCACATAGCCGACCGTGCGTTTCAGAAAACCGCGCTGGATCGGGAACCAGACCTTCAGGTGGTCGGTCCGGGCGACCTCTTCCGCGTCCGCGGCGACGGGGTCGGGATGTCCCGAAGGCTCGGCCTCCAGCAATTTACGCGTATAGGGATGCTGAGGGTTGGCGAAAATCTCGGCCGTGATTCCAGTTTCTACAATCTCACCGTCTTTCATCACACAGACCCGATCGGCGATCCGACGCACAATCCCAAGGTCATGGGTAATGAACAGCATCCCCATGTTCTCGGATTTCTGCAGCTCAGCCAGCAGTTCGAGGATCTGCGCCTGAATGGTCACATCTAGGGCGGTCGTCGGTTCATCCGCAATCAGAACATCCGGTTTGTTCGCCAACGCCATTGCGATCATCACACGCTGCCGCTGCCCGCCCGACAGCTGGTGCGGATAGCTGTCCAGGCGATCCTCAGGGTCGCGAATGCCAACCTTGTTCAGCAACTCCAAAATTCTGTCGCGCGCGGCATCCCCGGCCAAGCCCTGATGCAGAGCCAGCGATTCCGCCATCTGTTTCTGGATCGTGTGCAGCGGGTTGAGAGAGGTCATCGGCTCCTGAAAGATGAAGCTGATATCGTTGCCGCGCACCTCCATCAGCTTATCTTCCGACGCGCCGATCATCTCGACCCCGTCATATTTGACGGAACCTTCGACCATGGCGCTGTCGCCCAGCAGCGACACTGTCGACAATGCCGTCACAGACTTGCCCGAACCGGACTCACCCACCAGCGCAACTGTCTCCCCCCGATCCACGGTGAAGGAGACGCCTTTAACCGCAGCCGATACCTCTCCGTCCTGGCGGAACGAGACCTTGAGGTTGTTTACATCCAAAAGGCTCATGAGAAGGTCTTTCTGGGATCAAACGCATCGCGGACGCCTTCGAAAATGAAGACCAGCAGCGACAGCATGATGGCGAAGGTGAAAAAGGCGGTGAAGGCCAACCAAGGGGCCTGAAGGTTCTGTTTGGCCTGCAAGGTCAGTTCCCCTAGCGACGGGGCCGAGGATGGCAAGCCGAAGCCAAGAAAATCCAAAGAGGCCAGCCCGCCAATCGTGCCAGTCACGATGAAGGGCATGAAGGTCAGCGTCGCAACCATCGCATTGGGCAGCATGTGGCGGAACATGATCGTCATGTTACCCACGCCCAGCGCCCGCGCGGCACGGACATATTCCAAATTGCGCGCCCGCAGGAACTCGGCCCTCACAACGCTGACCAATCCGGTCCAGCTGAACAGGATCATCAGGATCACCAGAAGCCAGAAACTTCGGCCCAGAATGGCGAACATGATGATGATGACGTAAAGAGACGGGGTCGCGGACCATATCTCGATGACCCGCTGAAAAATCAGGTCGAGCCAGCCACCAAAGAAGCCTTGAATGGCCCCAGCGAAAATACCGATTAGGCTGGCCACGCCTGTCACCATCAAAGTGAACAGGATCGACAGGCGAAAGCCGTAAATCACCCGCGCCAGCACGTCCCGTTTGGTATCATCCGTTCCCAGCAGGTTCTGACCATTCGGCGGCAAGGGGGCTGCACCGGGGCGATCAACGCTGGTGTTGTAGGAATAGGGGATCAGCGGCCAGATGGCCCAACCTCGCTCGAACCCTTCGGCTTGAAATGTCCCCGCCTCGATCTGCTCGACGATACCTTCGGGGTCGTCGAAACAGTCCTCAAGCCCGCCACTGTCGATCAGGCAGCGGACCTCGGGGTCGCGATAGATCGCCTCGGTCTGGAAATCGCCGCCAAATTCAGTTTCGGGATAGAAGTTAAAAATCGGCGTGTAGAATTGACCACGGTATTGCACTAGGATCGGTTTATCATTGGCAATGAACTCGGCGAATAGGGACAGGCCGAACAGCACCGAGAAGATGATCAGCGACCAGAAAGCCCGGCCATTGCGTCGGAAATTGCGCCAACGCCGTTGATTGAGAGGGGAAAGCGCCATTTACCCCTCCCTCTTCTCAAAATCGATGCGTGGGTCGACCAGCACATACATCAGGTCGCTGATGATACCTACAACCAGCCCCATCAGACCAAAGATGAACAGAGTGCCAAAGATCACCGGATAGTCCCGCGCCACGGCGGCCTCGAACCCGAGGCGACCCAGACCATCCAGAGAGAAGATCGTCTCGATAATAATTGACCCGCCGAAGAAGACACCGATGAAAACTGCCGGAAAGCCCGCAATCACGATCAGCATAGCGTTGCGGAAGACGTGACCATAGAGGACCCTACGTTCCCCCAATCCCTTGGCACGGGCAGTCATGACATATTGCTTCTTGATCTCATCCAGAAACGAGTTCTTGGTCAGCAGCGTCAGCGTCGCAAAGGCCGAAATGGTCAAGGCAATGATCGGCAGCGCGATATGCCAGAAATAGTCGGCGATCTTGCCCAAAAGGCTGAGGCTGTCCCAATTGTCCGAGGTCAGCCCTCGCAGCGGGAAGATCTGCCAGTAGGATCCACCGGCAAACAGCACCAGCAGCAGGATGGCAAATAGGAAACCGGGGATCGCGTAGGCCACGATAATAGCGCCGCTCGTCACCGTATCGAACCGCGACCCGTCCTTTACGGCTTTGCGGATGCCCAACGGGATAGAGACCAGATAGGCGATCAAGGTCGACCACAGACCAAGCGAGATGGACACAGGCATCTTTTCCAACACCAAATCAATCACGCTGATCGACCGGAAATAGCTCTCGCCAAAATCGAGCGTTAGGTAGTTGCCCATCATTCCAAGAAAACGCTCAAGCGGCGGCTTGTCGAAACCAAATTCCTTTTCCAATTCGGCAATGAACTCCGGAGGTAGGCCGCGCGCACCCACATATTTGTCGTCGAATACACCGCCTGCAGGCTCGGACCCTGCACCGGCGTCTCCGCCCCCAGCGAAGCCCGCGAAGACATCGCCCTGTCCTTCGATCTGAGCGATGATTTGTTCAACGGGTCCACCCGGAACAAACTGCACAAGCGTGAAGTTGACGACCATTATGCCCAGCAAGGTCGGAATGACCAAAAGCAGGCGTCTTAGAATATAGGCGCCCATTTTACCGCAGCGCGCCTTTTGCCTTCAAATCGGCTTCTTTCTCGGGGTTGATCCACCAAAGGTCCAAATGACCCAATGAATAGGGTGGCAGGTTTTCAGGGTATTCGTACATGTCGTAGTAGGCTGTCCAGTAGTCCGCGATGTATCCCACGGGGATCACGAAAAACTCATACCTCAGGGCACGATCCAAAGCCATAAGTGCTGCGTCCTGATCAGCCTGATTGTCGGTTTCAAAAGACGCTTCAATAATCGCGTCGACCAACGGGCTTGCCAGGCCAGCGGGATTAAACAGGCTAAAGGCTGCCTCTTCGGACCCATACATCTGGCTCAATCCGCCGCCGGTCGACAGGAACGAACCATACCGCGTGGAATAGACCATGTCGTAGTCGCGCTCTCGGCTACGCAATGTATATTGTGCCGGATCAACCTTTTCAGCAGATGCATCTACACCCAGTGCCTGAAGATTCTGAACATAGGTTTCGATCATCGTCGCCGTCGATGTCGGCAAGTTCGAAGGGTATGGGATATTCACCTTCAGTGTTTGCCCTTCGGTATTGCGACGCACGTTGCCTTCGCCCACGGGCCAGCCCGCCTCGTCCAGCATCTTCGACGCTTTGCGCAGGTTGCGCCGGTCGTTCAGGCGCGCTGGGTTGGATTCATGCGCGACGACGACATCCTCGGATATAAAATCGGCTGGGACGACATCGCCAAGCGTTTCCAAGAAGGCCAGCTCTGGGCCCGCTGGGGCGCCCTGCGCTTCAAGCGGTGTGCCTTGCACAAAAGAGTTGCGAGGCGAATTCAATCCAAACAACAGGGATTCGTTTGCCCATTCGAAGTTGAATGCCAGTGCCAACGCCTTGCGGACGTTCTTATCTGCGAATTGGGGCTTGCCGAGATTGAACACAAAACCAGACGGCGTCGGCGGGCTGCCATCCATGATTTCGTCGCGCACAACCGAACCCTCTGTCAGCTTGGGGAAGTCATAGCTTGTCGCCCAGAGCTTGGGATCGCTCTCGATCCGCATCGTATATTCGCCCGCCTTGAAACCTTCGAACGCGGCAGTCTGGTCAGCAAAATATTCGACGCGAATAGTGTCAAAGTTGTTGCGGCCTACGTTGAATGGCAGGTCTTTGCCCCAATAGTCGTCGCGGCGCTTGTAGACGATACGGCGGTTGATATCGTAACTGTCCAGTTTGTATGGGCCCGAACCGACTGCCACTTCCAGACGAGGTTCATCCAGGCGGCGCGACTCGTCGGCTTCAAACCACGCTTTCGAGAAGACGGGCGTCGATCCTACGGTTTCGATCAAGCTACGGCGCGTGACCTCTGGGTTGAACGTGAACCTCACAGTGTGATCGTCTAGCGCCTCGGCCCCTGTGACCATGCGCCCGACAGCCTGCGCGTAAGACGGCAGGCCCTGCTCGATGAACAAACGATGGCTGTAAACAACGTCCTCAGCCGTGACCGGTGTTCCATCCCAGAACATGGCCTCAGGGCGTAAGTTGAAGATCACGTAGTTGCGGCCTTCGTCGTACTCGAGGCTTTCCGCCAGAACACCATAGTACTGACCGACGCTGTCATCCGCACTTTCGAACAGGCGGTCATATTGGATTGTGGTTAACGCTCCGCTCCGACCCTTTCGTGAGTAAGGGTTCAGCGAGTCAAAGGTTCCAGACGCTGCCAGTGACATCTCACCGCCTTTGGGAGCGTCGGGATTCACGTAATTCAGATGCGGATAGTCGGCCGGGTAGTCTAGATTTCCAAAATAGGAGTACCCGTGGCTGGTTGTAACGTTTTCATCATTCGCTTGGGCAACCCCAGCTGATCCGAGCGTTACGGCGACCAACCCTAAGACCACCCCCCAATGCCGAATACTCATATCGCGCGCAGCAGGCAGGAGGGGTTTCATATGGCTCATCCTCTGGATCGTTGTCGTCATCTATGTCGGTCCCGCCAGCTAAATCGCCAGTCCTGGCTGATTCAAGTTTAGAATGCGTGAACGCTTTGTGAAGATTTTCGACATAAAAAAAGCCGCTGCACAAGGCAGCGGCTTTGGGTTTTTTCGCAAACGTGATGGCAATCAGTTGCCGATGGTTTGCAGATAGGCAATCAGGTCCGCGCGGTCTTGCGGCTTTTTCAGGCCGGCAAAGCTCATGGATGTGCCCGAGATATAGGCGCTGGGTCTTTCAACGAAGGCATCAAGCGCTTCGGGGGTCCAGTTGCCGCCATGCGCCTGCATCGCCGCCGAATAGCCGGTGAAGCCTTTTGCCGACGCAACGGGCCGATCTACAATGCCGTACAGGTAGGGTCCGGTGCCGTTCGCACCGTCTTCCAGTTTGTGGCACGCAGTACATTTGCGGAAAACTCTGGCGCCCTTTTCAGGGTCCGCGGCGGCCAGCAGGTCTTCAAAGACCACCTCTTCGCCATCGGCGCTTTCACCCGAGCTTTCGGTCTCGATGATGTAGGCAGCCTGTGCATCCCCATGGCCCCCATGCGAATGGTACAGGATGTCACCACCCCATTTGGCAAGAAGCAGCACAAGGAACGTGCCGAACAGGCCCGCAGCGGCCTTTGTAACTGTCATCGTGTCGAACATTGATCGCTAGTCCATTTCAGCTGTCTGAAAAGGTGTCTAAGGCTTCCCCTTGCGAGAGGCAAGGTATAGACACCGCGACGAAACGCCCAATTTTGTAACTTGTTGCACGGGACCGACCAAATGACCAAACGCATTGCCTTTCAAGGCGAACCCGGCGCCTATAGCCACGAGGCCTGCCGCAACGCGCGACCCGATATGGAGGCGCTGCCCTGCCGTACTTTCGAGGATGTGATCGAATCGGTTCGGTCCGGCGCGGCTGATCTGGCGATGCTGCCGGTCGAAAACACGACCTATGGGCGGGTGGCCGATATCCACCGGCTGTTGCCGCATAGTGGTCTGCAAATCATTGATGAGGCCTTCGTGCGTGTCCACATCAACCTGCTGGCCGTGCCCGGTGCGACGCTGGACGACATCACCGAGGCGCATTCCCATTTGGTGCTGCTGCCCCAATGCGCGGGCTTCCTGCGCCAGCACGGTATTCATGGGCGGGTCAGCCCCGACAACGCCCGCGCCGCGCGTGAGGTGTCCGAGGCGGGTGAAATCCATTCCGCCGCTCTGGCTAGTGAACTGGCCGGAGAGATCTACGGCCTGAACGTCTTGGCCCGCCATATCGAGGATCATGGCGACAACACCACGCGTTTTCTGGTCATGTCACCCGAGGCCGACCTGTCGCGTCGGGGCGAGCACGGCATGATCACCAGCTTTGTCTTTCAGGTCCGCAACATTCCAGCGGCGCTCTATAAGGCGATGGGTGGGTTTGCGACCAACGGGATCAACATGACCAAGCTGGAAAGCTACATGGTCGATGGCTCGTTCACGGCGACCCAGTTCTATGCCGATATCGTCGGGCATCCGGAAGACCGGAACGTGCAACTGGCCATGGACGAGCTTGAGCATTTCACCACCAATGTGGAAATACTTGGCGTCTACCCGGCGGCCCAGACACGCGGCTAGGCCCGCGCTTCAGGTAAATGTGAGCTTAGGCGCCATGCCGGTGGCGCTGCTCCAGTTCTCGGGCGAATTCCGCCAGGCGCATTTGGAAGCGTTTGCGAAACCGTGCCTGTCCCAGCTTCATCGACTGCAGCAGCAACCGCGCGGGCAGGGACTTGGCGCTGAGTGACAGGTCCACACTCAAGCGGGTCCGACGCTGAGACAGGGCCATAAAGTCAACCACTGTAACCCCGGTCATGCCCTTGCCTGTCGCCTCGAATCGCATTTGCGAGGGGTGGTCGCAATCGGTCAGCAACACAGACATCTGGCGGGGTTTGCCGCGCAGCTTGAATTCGGTCTCCCACGCCATGCCTGCAGCAGGTTCGACCCCGCCGGTGGTACGGCGCACGTCAACGCCACGGCGCATCGCCAAGCGTTCGAACCGATCGAAATCGGCAACCATGTCAAAAACCGAGTGGATGGGAGCCTCGATATCTTCGCGCGCTGAAAACTGCATGTGGGCCTTCGCTGCTCGTTCTTTCCGTTTAGTGTTTCTTTAGTCCAGCGTATCTGCAAGCCAGTTCTGCAGCAGGAAATGCGCAATCGCGCCTTTGCGTGCGGGCAGCAGGTGCGGATGCTCCCCCGCGAAGGCCTGCATCATCTCGGATTTGCTGACCCACATTGCCTCTTCGATCTCAACCGGGTCGATCTGGATGTCCCGAGACAGAGCCTCGCCAGCGCAGCCGAACATCAGCGACGCGGGAAACGGCCAGGGCTGGCTGGACAGATAGGACACTGCGCCGACGGGAACGCCCGCCTCTTCCATCACCTCGCGTCGCACTGCGGACTCGAGTGTCTCGCCCGGCTCGACGAAGCCTGCCAACAACGAGAACATACCCTCGGGCCATCCCGGCGAGCGCCCCATCAGCACGCTGTCGCCATGGGTGATCAACATGATCACAACCGGGTCGGTGCGTGGGAAGTGTTGACCGCCACAGGACGGGCAACTGCGCTGCCATCCGGCTTGCGATACGTCGCTTGGCGCGCCGCAGCGGGCACAGAAGCGGTGCGTCTCGTGCCAGCCGATAACCGCCTTGGCTGTCGCCGCAAGCTCGGCATCGCGGGCGGATAGGCGCGTCATGATCCGACGCAGCTCGGCAAACACATGGCCCTCAGGCAGATCGGGATGTTGTTGCTCGGACGGGTCGATGAAATTGCCCAAGCTCGACAGATCCAGCCCCTCGGCCTGCCATTCAGAGATATCTGCGGCAAACATCGCCGCCCCGTCATCGGAGCAGCCAAGCAAGATCGGAGCCTCAACCACTCCACCTAGGCCATTCGCGACCAGAGGATGCGCCATGTTGACCAGACCCAACCGATCCAGAGCCTCGCCCTGCACCAGCACTTTTCCACGCCACAGCAACAGGCAGCGGGCGTTTGGATCTTGGGCCGCTTCGGTAAGCTTGTCCGCGTCTCCCCGCAGATGGGCCGCTCGTTCAAGGCCTGAACTGCCGAATGTCACGTTTTCTGCGTTTTTCATTGGAGTCCCCTCGGCCTTTTGCGCCTAGGGCTGCCACGTCCGCGCAGGTGTTGCAATGTCAATTCACTACTGCGGCATATCAACAGGTGCCACCGAAACACCGCATGACCGCCTCGGATTTTTCACTTATTTGTCCTCTTGGTAAATTTTCTTAACTCTCATAGCGCAAAAGTAGACAACCGAACGTGACCGCAATTACCCCGCGCATGAAAGACGCGCAGGACGCCGAGGTGCATATCCGCATTCTGGCAACCACCGATCTGCACATGACCCTGACCGGGTTCGACTATTATGCGGACAAAACGGACCCGACCATCGGGCTGACGCGTACGGCGTCGGCGATCCGAAACGCCCGTCAACAGGTCGAGGACGGTTTGACCCTTTTGTTCGACAATGGCGACGCGCTGCAAGGGACGCCGATTGGGGACTGGGCGGTGGAAAACGAGGGCCCGCACCCGATGATGCAGGCCTTCAAGGCGCTAGAATATGACGCGATCGGCTTGGGCAATCATGATTTGGGGTTCGGACTGGATGTGCTTGAACGCGTCATAGGCCAAGCCCCTTGCCCCGTGATTTGCAGCAATCTGACCCATGTGGACGACCGGCAGACCTGGCTGCGCAGTGTCGCTCTGACCCGGTCCATTGCGCAGGAAGAAACGATCCGAATCGGCGTATTTTCAGTGCTTCCGCCTCAAACCACGATGTGGGAGGCGCATCACCTGAAAGACACGTTCGTTGCCGAGGATATCCTGACCGCCGCCCGAAGAACGGTTGCAGCGTTACGCACGCAGGGCTGTGATCTGGTCATCGCGCTGGCGCATTCGGGCTTAGAACAATCGACGACTCAGCCGAGGCTTGAGAATGCGGTGATTCCCCTCGCCGAGATTGAGGGCATTGACGCGATTGTTGCCGGTCACACGCACCTGACACTGCCGGGCGCGGGGCATCACGGGCTTGACGGCGTTGATGCCGAAAATGGTTTGGTCCATGGCACGCCTGTGGTCATGGCCGGGTCCGCTGGGTCTTATCTGGGGGTCATAGATCTGCACATGACCAAGGCACCCGAGGGCCGCTGGCAGATCACAGGTCGCAACTGCAGCCTGGTCGCCACAGCCGATGAGGTGGAAGACAAGGACCTGAGCGACCTGTTCAAGCGCGCTCACTTAGCCACGCGCAAGATGATGGCCGAACCTGTCAGCCATACCAAGCAGAGCCTGCACAGCTATTTCAGCTTCTGCGCGCCAGATAGAGGGCTGGCCCTGGTGGCGGCGGCACAAGCGGCGGGTTTGCGCCCGTTCCTGCACGGCACCGCCTTCTCTGGAGCGCAACTTCTGTCCGCAGTGTCTCCGTACAAATTCGGCGGCCGCGCTGGGCCAAGGAACTATACGGACGTCCCTGTAGGTAAGATTTGCCTGCGTCACGTCGCTGACCTGCATGTCTTTCCCAACGAGTTGCGGGCCGTCGAAATCACCGGCGGGCAACTGCGGGATTGGCTTGAGATGTCGGCGGGTGTTTTCAACCAGATCCACCCAGACACCCAAACCGAGCTAACCGATTCCCGCCGGGCGGGGCATAATTTTGACGTCGTGTTTGGCGTCACATATCAGATCGACCTGTCCAGCCCGGCGCGGTTCGATAGCAACGGTGCCTTGACCGATCCAACTGCCCAGCGCATCCGCGACCTGTGCTTTGACAGGCAAACAGTCCGCGACGACCAGAGCTTTGTCGTCGCCCTAAACAACTATCGCGCCAGCGGCGGTGGGCATTTCGCTTTCGTTGACAAGGCCCGGACCATTCCGCTGCCGTCCAGAGATATCAAAGAGATACTGCGTGACTACCTGTCAGATCGGCTGCCCGCAGACCCTCTGGATCAGGCTCCTTACCCGTTCTCCTTAACCCCATTGAATGGTGCCAAAACGATCCTCAGAACCGGCAGCGGAGCGTTGAAGTATTTGCCTGAGCTCTGCGCGTACTCCCCTGAATTGCTGGGTCCCGATGCCGAGGGCTTCGAAAGGATACGACTGACCTTGTAACGGGTTGTCATTTTTACATCCCTTCCCTATATCAGGCCCTGAGAGGTTGGCGCGGGCGAGCGCCTCGCCAACTTGGTCAGGTCCGGAAGGAAGCAGCCACAACGAGCCCCGCTTGGGTCGATGTCCAACCTCTCACTTTATAGAAACCATCAGCCGCAGGAGGGCTTTATGATTGTGGCAAACACCCTTCGGGCAGATCGGTTCTAAACCCAACTCTCCGATTGCCTGAACACATCGCCAACGGATGCGCGTCTGCCATCCGATGGGATTGCTATATCTGAACACAGGCAAACCAATGTCTTTAACTCTTTCGGACCTGGGATGGTCCTCTCACTTCGCTGCACAGCACGCGGCGCACGCGCAGCTCACGCCTTTTCGTATCACCGCCGTTCACCGGGACCGTCTGGTCGGGATGAACGAGACCGGTGAAATGTCTCTGTTGGCCCCTGGTCATTCCACTGGCGATTTTGCGGTTGGCGATTGGGTGCTGGCCGATGACAAGAATCGCGTTCAGCATCTGCTTGACCGGCGCAGCCTGTTGCAACGCCGTGCTGCCGGAACCGGGGCCGAGGCGCAGTTGATCGCAGCCAATGTTGACGTGCTGTTCATCGTCAGCTCGTGCAATGCGGATTTCAATGTGCCCCGGCTCGAACGGTATCTGGCGCTGGCGCATCAGACGGGGTGCTTTCCTGTCGTGGTCCTGACCAAAACAGATAGCTGCTCTGATCCGACGGCATATGCAAAAAAGGCTGAAGCGCTTGCGCCATTTTTGACAGTCCTGACGGTCAACGCGCATGACGCGTTAGACCTGCAGCAGGTTCTGGCTTGGTGTCCGGCGGGTCAGACAGCAGCTTTGGTCGGGTCATCTGGGGTTGGCAAAACAACGCTCGCCAACGGAATGACCGGTCAGGATCAGGCAACAGCCGCAATCCGCGAGGATGACGCACGAGGCCGTCATACCACGACGTCTCGCGCCTTACGTCCGATGCAAAATGGCGGTTGGCTGGTCGACACCCCCGGCATGCGCGCCCTGCGTCTGCTCGATGCCCAGGACGGGGTGGACGAAGTCTTTTCGGACATTCTGGAGCTGGCCCAAACCTGCCGGTTCTCGGATTGCCAGCATGAGGCCGAGCCCGGTTGCGCTGTGCAGGCGGCGATTGAAGCACACACACTGGATGCAGATCGGCTGGAACGCTGGCGCAAGCTGAGGCGCGAGGATCAGCGCAACTCTGAGACCGTGGCCGAAGCGCGGGCACGCGACAAAGCCTTCGGCAAGATGGTCCGATCCGCGATGCACGGAAAATCCGCGCGGCGCAGCGATTGAAACAAGGGCGCCGGTCCGCCGGCGCCCCCCATCAAGCGATCAATCGTGGCCAGAGCACCGCATTTCGGCGGGCAAACACACCGATATGGCCGATTTCCCGAACGCCAAACTCTTCCGGTGACAACAGGTGACGGCGTGCTTTCGGACCATAAAGCTCGGCCAACCGCCAAACGGCAGCTTCTGGGACCATCTCATCATCTGTGAAGGCAAATAGGTCGACGGGAACGTCAGCATCCTGCCACGTAGCTTGCGGCAGTGTGTCTCCGATCTCGGGCAGATAGCTTTGCGGCGCGGTGCACCATTTGCGCCATTGCCAATAGACCTTAGGCGGTAGGTCTGTTCCAAACCCAAGTGCCTTGCCCGGCAAATACCCTAGGCCGCTCACGACCAGAGGCACATGCCCATACCAGAACAACCCGGCCAGAGCGCGGTACGGCCAAGGATGATCGCCCAATTTCACAAGGCCAGAACAGACGCAGATCATGCGATCAATCTTGTCGATATCCGGCTGCACTGGCCCCAGCATCCCTCCAAGCGAATGACCAACTGACCATTGCTGCGCCAGCGGGAACCGTCGGCGCATCTCGGCCCGCGCGGCGGGCATGTCCTGCAACGCCCAATCCGCCATCGAGATCTTCGACCGACGCTGTGGCCCCGATTTCGAATGACCGAATTCCCGGTAGTCATAGATCAGACAGGCGATATCCCGATCCGACGCCAACCACTGTGCGAAATGCTTGTAGTAGTCACGCGGAACTCCCGTCGCGCTGTTGACCACCACTACGGTTTCGGGCTGCGCCACGGGCCGGTAAATCCGCCCGGACAGGGCGCCATCCCCCACCGGGATCTGAACATCTTCGATCAGCACTGTTTGGTTTGAATCCAACATGGGTATCCTCGGTGGAAAACTGAACTGATGAGTTCATATTGCAACTTGACCCCAGACAGCCCATGCAAGTCAACTGCGATCCCGCTTGACCACGCGTCCACTTCGCGGATCGGCTTTCCGCAACGCAGAAAGTTCAACTTGACTCAGAATGGTTATGAACGCTAGCGATAGTGCGATGGTTCCCGGCTTTCGCAAGAGGTCGGGATGAAAAGGGAACACGGTGCGGTTTTACCCGGCTCGCTCGGGATGAACCAAATCCGCGACTGCCCCCGCAACTGTAAGCGGTGAGCGATGTCGAGGAGCCACTGGCCGAAAGGCCGGGAAGGTCGGCAAAGCGATGACCCGCAAGTCAGGAGACCTGCCATTGTCAACATAACCCAAACTCGGGCGGGGTGTCCGGGCAGGCCGTGACAGACCCTATCTGCCCCACCTGATCCCAGCCCCTGTCCACCGCGCGGAGGGCGCAGGATGATCTGGAAGACGAAGACACATAGGTTCTCAGCAACCATCTGCCAACATACGGGCAAGACTTGCCCTGCATTGGCACGGCTGGCGCGTTCGATGGTTGACGCGCTGGACCAAGCCGGTCCGGCGACCACATCGGATTTCGAAATCGAAGGCAGCAGCGACCTGACCCATTGCACGGACGGCTGCCACGCCCGGTTTCGGGCCAGCCAGTCTCGGGTGCGGGTCTATTGCGGAGCGGATCCTAATGCCGACAGCGAGACCCTCGATCGCTACGCCGACCTTATGTTCGGTACCGAAACGAACAGCCTGCCTAGCGCAGCGATGACATCCCTGCCCTGCGCTATGCTCGAGGCATCAGTGATTGCGCCGCGCAAAACGACCCCGGCGGAACTGCAATTGTCGGCTTAGGAGTCTGCCAAAGCTCGGGCGGGCAAGGTGGCCCAGTGCTTCTGTGCATCGGTTTCGACCGCGCAGGGGCGTAGCTTGCGCAACCGATCCAGCGCTTGGGTTGGAGCCTCGCCGCATTCGATCATCAACCTCAGCACCACCATGCCAGAGCGACCACATCCGCCCTGACAATGGACAAGCACGCGCCCTCCACCAGACAAAGCCTGCCGCGCCGCGGCACTAACATCGGGCCATTGCGCATCAACCTCTGACGGTGGCACGCCGAAATCCTGAATCGGCAGATGCACCCAGCGGCTGGCGCGCCCCTGAACGTCGCGGCCAAAATCGCGGGCTCCAAACTGGACCAGCTCGGCCTCGGTTGTCATCGAAAGCACGAGCCCCGGCCTCCAATCTCCAATCGTTTCAAGGTCGCCTGCATAGTCGCCGCCCTTTCCCGGCATCGACGTTAGGGCAAGTGTGCCCCCGCCCACTTGCAAAGCATGAATGACCAAATTCGTCATGACAGCATCCCCCCGGAAGCGTTGATCCTGACTTTAGGCTTGATTCACAATCCGAAGATTGTACCCCTGACGCGCCAGTTTCCAAAACAAAATCGTTCTTCAACTCATGTGGACGCGGGCGGCGCGGGCCTCTACGCTGCGGTGACGTTCCGAATCCGCCAGAGCAGACATGACCGACTCAGACAGCCCCGCCTATCAGGTTCTCGCCCGAAAATACCGCCCGGAAACCTTTGCCGATCTGGTGGGTCAGGATGCGATGGTCCGCACGCTGAAAAACGCGTTCGAGGCGGATCGTATCGCGCAAGCCTTTGTCATGACAGGCATTCGTGGAACCGGCAAAACGACGACCGCACGGATCATTGCGAAAGGCATGAACTGTATCGGACCGGACGGAAATGGCGGACCCACGACCGAGCCCTGCGGTCAATGTGAGCACTGCGTTGCCATCATGGAAGGTCGTCATGTCGACGTCATGGAGATGGACGCAGCCAGCCGCACCGGCGTGAATGATATTCGCGAGATTATCGACAGTGTTCGCTACCGTGCAGCCTCGGCCCGCTACAAGATCTACATCATCGATGAAGTCCACATGCTGTCGACCAGCGCCTTCAACGCGCTGCTCAAGACGCTTGAGGAGCCGCCGGCGCATGTGAAGTTCATCTTCGCCACAACTGAGATTCGCAAGGTTCCCGTCACGGTTCTGTCGCGCTGCCAACGCTTCGACCTACGTAGGATCGAGCCCGAGGATATGATCGGCCTGCTGCGCAAGATCGCCTCAGCTGAGAGCGCAGAGATTGCCGAGGATGCGCTGGCGCTGATCACCCGTGCTGCCGAGGGATCTGCTCGCGACGCGACCTCATTGCTGGATCAGGCGATCTCGCACGGGGCCGGAGAGACGACGGCAGATCAAGTACGCGCGATGCTGGGCCTGGCGGATCGTGGCCGGGTTCTGGATCTCATGGACATGATCCTGCGGGGCGATGCAGCTGGGGCGCTGACCGAGCTTGGTGGCCAATACGCCGAAGGGGCTGATCCACTGGCCGTGCTGCGTGATCTGGCTGAGATCACGCATTGGGTCTCGGTCGTGAAGATCACCCCGGACGCAGCCGAAGACCCCACTGTTTCCCCGGATGAACGCGCCCGTGGCCAGCAGATGGCTGAGGCCCTCCCCATGCGGGTACTGACTCGGATGTGGCAGATGCTGTTGAAAGCGCTTGAGGAAGTTTCAGCCGCCCCCAACGCCATGATGGCTGCCGAAATGGCTGTGATCCGACTGACTCATGTGGCCGACCTGCCCAGCCCGGAAGAACTGATCAAACGGCTGCAGGATACGCCTCCTCCCCCTGGAGGCGGGCCTGGCGGTGGGATGCCCATTCAAAGCAACGGCGCGGCCCCGGTCGAAGCCCGCGCCACTACAAGCTACGCCCCTGCGCCACGCGGGTCCGGCGGCGCACCAGTCGCCGCCTTGGCGCAAGATACACAGACGGCACTGGCGCGATACCCAAGTTTCGAACATGTGGTCGAGCTGATCCGGAACAACCGAGACGTCAAGCTTCTGGTCGAGGTCGAAAACGGCGTGCGGCTGGTCTCTTACCAGCCAGGACGGATCGAATTCACCCCATCGTCGCAAGCTCCGACCGATCTTGCACCACGGCTGGGATCGGCCCTGCAACGTTGGACTGGCAACAGATGGGCGGTGTCCATTGTATCGGATGGCGACGCTCCGACGATCGCCGAAATCCGCGATAAAGCGGAACTGGATCTGAAAGAAGAGGCCTCGGCGCATCCGCTGGTTCAGGCCGTTCTGGCAAGTTTTCCCAAGGCCAAAATCACCCGGATCGAAACACCGGAACAACGCGCCGCCCAAGTCGAGACCGAAGCCCTGCCCGAGGTCGAAGATGAATGGGATCCTTTCGAAGAAGACTGACCTCTATACAAAACCAAACCCTCCCGCGCCCGCCACGGGCAATCGGCTGACGCCGATCACCCTGAGCGGCCTTGGGCCCGGCAGCGCTCGGGCTTTGCCCGAGCG